>JAEEOM010000153.1 GCA_016284265.1 Bacteroidales bacterium
TTCTGGGTAAGAGCGGTACAGGAAAAAGTACGCACGCGCGTCTGTGGCTCAAGCATATTCCGGGCTCGGAACTGCTGAACGACGACAATCCGGTGGTCCGCGTATGGCCCGACGGAAAGGTGAGGGTGTACGGTTCTCCCTGGAGCGGCAAGACTCCGTGCTACCGCAATCTGGATTATCCGGCCGGTGCTTTCGTACAGTTGTCGCAAGCGCCGTATAATGCGATCCGGCGTTTGGGCGGTATTGCAGCTTATGCCTCGCTGATCTCCAGCATTTCAGGCAAGCGCTGGGACCGGGCTTTGGCTGACGGCTTGCATGAGACGGAAAATGCGCTGGCCATGAATGTGCCGGTGTGGCATCTGGAATGTCTGCCCGATGAAGCGGCAGCCCTTCTGTGCCGGGATACCATAGTGCCGAAAGATTGATGAAGGCTTTGAGCGACGAACAGATTCTCAGCGAGGCTGTCGCCTTGGTGGACGAAGGACTGGCCGTGACGATGCTGGTCAAGGGACGCAGTATGCTTCCTTTCATCAAGGGCGGCCTTGAGAGTGTTGTCCTGACCCGTCCTGTCGGAATCCGTTCCGGCGATGTGGTGCTGGCCCGGATTGATGGTTGCCGCTATGTGTTGCACCGGGTGATGGCGGTTTCCTCCGACCGGGTGGAGCTGATGGGTGACGGGAATATTGCCGGGCGCGAAGTCTGCCGGCCGCAGGACATCCTGGCGCGGGCCGACGAGGTCGTCGGTGCCGACGGCCGTCATCGCAGGCTCGATACGCCGCGGCAGCGTCGCCTGGCACGACTTTGGCGGAAGCTGCTGCCGGTTCGCCGGTGGTTGCTGGCCATTTATAAACGGACTGTCATACGTAATCTCAAGATACAATGAAAAGGAAAGAAGGTTTTGTCCTGCGCGAAGTATGCGGAGAGAAAGTGATCGTAGGCGAGGGCCTGGGTGCCATCGATTTCGGCAAGTTGCTGTCGATCAACGAGACGGCGGCCTGGCTTTGGAACGAAGCCGGCCGGCAGGTTGACTTTTCGGTCGATTCGCTTGCCGAAGCCATCTGTGAAGAGTACGACGTGGATCTGGAAACGGCCCGTACCGACGTGGATACCCTTTTGACCCAGTGGAAAGAACTGGGCATCGTGGAATGAAGTACGTCCGCTGGATCTGGCAGGGGATGCGGGGGATTCGATGGAACACCCTCGTCCGCATCGTCGTAGGCATCGCGCAGGTTGCCCTCGGCCTGTTGATGGTATGGCTTTGCCGTCGTTTCATCGATGTGACCATCCGCACGGGCACGTCTAGCGACATTACGGAGATGATTGTCTTGCTGGTGGTGGTGGTCCTGGGCGGTGTCGCGCTGCGCCAGCTCTATTATTATATGTCTACCGTTGCGCTGACCAGGCAGACCAACCAACTGCGGCTGGATACTTTCAGCCGTCTTTTCACGCGGCAGCTGTATGCCGGGCGGGAACTGCATTCGGGCGACATTACCTCGCGGCTTTCCAAGGATATCGATGCTGTGGGCGATGCGACGACCTCCCTGCTGCCTAAGGCGGTTGTTACGATCGTCCAACTGGCGGGCGCTTTCCTGCTGATGCGTTCGATGGACCGTACGCTGGCCTGGACGCTGCTGCTGCTCACTCCGCTGGTACTGGTTTTCGGCAAGTTCATCGCCCGTCCGCTCCGCCGTATGACACGCGAAATCCGGGAAGACGAGAGCCGGATTCAGATGCAGGTCCAGGAGGGGATGGAGCACAATGCCACCCTCCGTTCCTTAGGCAGCGAACAGTGGGTGACCGACAGGCTCGATACCATGCAGGACGACCTGATGGGCCACGTGAAGCAACGTACCCGCTTTACGGTCGTTACGCGCATGGTCATGGCCTCGTGCTTTGCCCTGGGCTATCTGCTCGCTTTCGTATGGGGAGGCCTGCAGCTGCGTGCCGGTGCCATCACCTTCGGCGTGATGACATCTTTCCTGCAGTTGGTCAGCCAGATACAGAATCCGATCCTGACGCTGCTCAATATGGTGCCGCAGCTCATCCATACCACGGCCAGCATCGACCGTCTGGAAGAATTGATGCAGCAGGAGCAAAAAGCGGAGACGGAATTGCATCTGACGCCGGTGTCTGCGGCCGTTGCCGGTATCCGTGTCGAAAATGTCTCTTTCCGCTACGAAGCGGGTGACCGTCCGGTACTGGACCATTTTTCCCACGATTTCGCACCGGGTAGCAAAACGGCCCTGATGGGGCCCACCGGCATTGGCAAGACCACGCTTTTCCGTCTGATGCTCGCCTTGATCCGTCCCGACGAGGGCCGGTTGGTTTTGTATGACGGACAACAGACTGTTCCGGTTTCCCCGGTTACGCGTCCCGATTTTGTGTTCGTGCCGCAAGGCAATTCGCTAATGAGCGGGACGGTCCGTTTTAACTTGCAACTGGCAAAGCCGTCTGCTACCGATGCGGAACTGGCGGATGTGCTCCATACGGCAGCTGCCGATTTCGTGTTCAATCTGCCGGCCGGTCTCGATACGGAGCTGGGTGAGCGGGGTA
>JAEEOM010000154.1 GCA_016284265.1 Bacteroidales bacterium
CCTGAACTGGTCAACTCCGATCCTTACGGAGAAGGCTGGATGATCAAGATCAAATACTCCGACCCGTCGGAATTTGATAACCTCCTTTCTGCAGCGCAGTACGAGGAAATAATCTGATTTGTAAAAAATCAAAAATGTGATGTGTTCAAGGGGGCCCGCAAGGCCCCCTTGGTTATTGTTGTCAGCGGCTGATGCCGCTGTTACATCATCTTGAGGGCGCGTTTGATAAGGTCTTCGACGGTGTAGTCGGATTTTTCCTTGAGGAGCTTGTCGAGTGTTTTCTCGACGGCGGGCTTGGCGAAGCCGAGCATAGTAAGGGCGCCGAGGGCTTCTTCACGGGCAGGGGATGCGGCCGGTGTGACGCCTTCGAAGGAGAACTCGCCGCCGCCCTTTCCAATCTTGTCCTTGAGGTCGATGATGATGCGCTGGGCGGTTTTGAGACCGATGCCCTTGACAGCCTTGAATTTATTGACGTCACCGGAGACGACGGCTTCCTTCACTTCATCGGCGGTCATGGCTGAGAGGATCATCCGGGCGGAGCCCGGGCCAACACCGCTCACCGAGATCAACTGGACAAAGACGCCACGCTCGCCCCGGTCGGCGAAACCGAAAAGAGACTCGTCGTCCTCGCGGACCTGATGGTAGGTAAAAACCTTGACGGCCTTGCCAAGGGCCCCTTGCAGCTTCGAAAAGGTACTCAGTGAAATGAGCAGGTCATAGCCCACGCCATAGGCTTCGACGATGGCATCGGTGGGGGTGAGTTCCTCGAGGGTTCCGGTGATATATTCGTACATAGCAGGCTGCTTTTCGTTAATTTTCCGTAAAATTAGTTATTTTTGCAAGATTATGGATGTAAGAAGCTATTTTCCGGCGCTGGACCGGCAGGTCTATGACAAGCCGCTGATCTACTTTGACAATGCGGCTACCGCACAGCGGCCGCAGGCCGTATTGGACCTGCAGCAACGGCTCTGTGTCGAAGCCTGCGGCAACATCCATCGCGCCGTCCATAAATTGAGTGCCGATGCGACCGATTTCTACGAAGCCGGCCGCGAGGCGGTTCGCCGCTACCTGAACGCACCAGGGCGGGAAAACATCGTCCTGACCAGCGGGACGACGGCTTCCATCAACCTGGTTGCGGCTTGTTTCTGCGAACGGTACATTGAAAAGGGCGAACGCATCCTGATCTCTGCCGCCGAACACCATAGCAATCTGGTGCCCTGGCAACTGGCCACTGCAAGACAAGGAGCGCAACTCGAAGTGCTGCCGGTCGATGATGCGGGCGAACTTTCCGTGGAAGAACTGGACCGTCGGCTCAAAGCGGCCAAAGGACGGATCAGATTGCTGGCCGTCACGCATATCTCCAATGTGCTGGGCATCGTCAATCCCGTCAAAGACCTGATTGAGACCGCGCATCGTTACAAAGTCCCCGTGTTGGTCGACGGCGCCCAGGGCATCCTCCACGAAACAGTGGATGTCCAGGCGCTCGATTGTGATTTCTATGCTTTCTCGGGCCACAAGATTTATGCGCCCACCGGCATCGGCGTACTTTACGGAAAGAAACAATGGCTGGAAGCGATGCCGCCCTATATGGGAGGCGGAGAGATGATCGACACCGTGACGTTCGAAAAGACCACTTACGCTCCGCTACCGTTGAAATACGAAGCCGGCACACAGAATTTCGTGGCGGCCGCCTGCTTGTCGCCGGCGCTGGAAATAGCCCGCAAAATGGCGGAAGAACCTGCCCTGCAGGAAAATCTGCGTACCATGCGCGACTATCTCCGGGAGGAACTGCAAAAGATAGACGGTCTGCGCATGTATGGCCAGCCGCGCGATCCGGAGAAGAAGATTCCGCTTTTCTCCTTTACGGTGGAAGGCGCCTTTCCGGCCGATCTGGCCCAGATCCTCGACAAAATGGGAATTGCGGTCCGTTCGGGGCACATGTGCGCCGAGCCGCTGTTGAACCGTTTCGGACAGACCTCGATGCTCCGGGCTTCGCTGGCTCCCTACAATACGCTGGCAGAATGTGAAACGTTCATGACGGTGCTCCGCCGGGCCGTCCGGATGCTGCGATAAACCAGAAACCATGAAGACCATTCAGGAAATACAAGCCGATATCGTCGATGAGTTCTCCGTCTTTACCGACTGGATGGACAAATACGAATACCTGATCGACCTGGGCAAGAGCATGCCCCTGATCGACGAGAAAGACAAGACCGAAAGCAATTTGATCCGCGGCTGCCAGTCGCGGGTATGGCTCTCCTGTCGCGAGGAGGGGGGACGACTGTATTTTGCCGCCGACAGCGACGCCATCATCACCAAGGGCATCATTTCGTTGCTGCTGAAGGTTTATGACGGGCAGACTCCCGAAGATATTCTGGCCGCCGATGAAGGGTTCATCGAACAGATCGGCCTCAAGGAGAATCTTTCCCCGACCCGGGCCAATGGGCTGGTTTCAATGATTCAGACGATCAAAGCCCATGCGGCGGCATGGCGGGGCAGCAAACCGCAGCCCGAAACGCCGGCCGCCCCGAAAACAGACCTGGAATCCGATATCATCCTGGCTCTCCGCCAGGTTTATGACCCGGAAATACCGGTCAATATCTATGACCTGGGCCTGATCTACGACATCCAGGCCGACGCTGACGGGCAGGTGTTCATCCGGATGACGCTTACGGCACCGAACTGCCCCATCGCTGATGATGTCGTGGCGCAGGTGCGTGAGGCCGTCTCCGATGTGCCGGGCGTAAAGGACGTGCAGGTGGATCTGGTCTTTGAACCGGAATGGACGACCGACCGGATGAGCGAAGAAGCGAAACTGGAATTGGGCATGCTATGATCTATCTGGCACTGGGATCGAATCTGGGTGACCGGGAATGGTATCTCGAGCAGGCCAAGGCCCTGCTGGCAGAGGCGCTGAAGGTTGATATGCTCTGCTCGCAGGTGCTGGAGACCGAAGCAGTGGGTTTCGACGGCGCACCGTTCCTCAATCAGGCAGTGTGCTTCGAGAGCGACGTGGAGCCCGAAGTGCTGCTCGACCTCTGCCAGGACATCGAGGTGCGGTTGGGTCGGCCCCGTCACGAAGCAGCGTACGATGCCGAGGGACGGCGCATCTTTCATGACCGGACCATCGACATCGACATCCTGCGCTTCAACGACCGGGAAATCCACACGGACCGGCTCGTCATCCCGCACCCGCAGCTTTGGGAGCGGCCTTATGTACAAGAATTATTAAACGACATTACAATATGACACAGGAAGAAGTTTTCAAGACGCTTGTGGCGCATGCCAAAGAGTACGGATTTATTTTTCAGTCCAGCGAAATCTACGACGGCCTGAGCGCCGTGTATGACTACGGCCAGATGGGCGTCGAGATGAAGAATAACATCAAGAAATACTGGTGGGAAGCGATGGTCCACCTCAACGACAACATCGTGGGCATCGATTCCGCCATCTTCATGCACCCCCGCATCTGGGAAGCCTCCGGCCACGTGGGTGCCTTCAACGACCCGCTTATCGACAACAAGGATTCGAAGAAGCGCTATCGCGCCGATGTGCTCATCGAAGAGTACCTCGCCAAACTCGAAGAGAAGATGAACAAGGAGGTCGAGAAAGGCCGCCGCAAGTTCGGCGAAGCGTTCAACGAGGAGCAGTTCCGTGCCACCAACCCCAATGTCCTGCGCAGCAAGACCAAATATGACGAGGTGCACGCTCGTATGACCAAGGCGCTTAACGACAACGACTTGAAGGAGCTTCGCCAGATCATCGTGGACTGCGAGATCGCCTGCCCGATCTCCGGCACCAAGAACTGGACCGACGTGCGCCAGTTCAATTTGATGTTCAGCACGCAGCTCGGCAATGTGGACGGCGGCGTGGGCACCATCTACCTGCGTCCCGAAACCGCACAGGGCATCTTTGTCAACTTCCTCAATGTGCAGAAGACCGGGCGCATGAAGGTTCCGTTCGGCATCGCACAGATCGGCAAAGCGTTCCGCAACGAGATCGTGGCGCGGCAGTTTATCTTCCGCATGC
>JAEEOM010000015.1 GCA_016284265.1 Bacteroidales bacterium
AAACGCCGCGGTACTCCTTCAACGATCAGTATGCCAATGCCCTCTATGCGGCTGTTGTCGATACCAAGACCGACCGCGTCGTCTACTTCTCCCGCGTCCTGTCGAATGCGGACCACCCGCTCAACCGCGGTTGCGTGGGCGAGCAGATGAAGAGCCTGCTCAAAGATTTCGAACGTTAACGCTCAGAGCGTAATGCGCACCAGCCCGCCGAAAGGCGGGAGGGCGGCGAAGGCTTCCTCGGGGGTGACCAGGCCGGCGTAAACCTGCGCCGCGACCAGGACACCCCCGTGGGCAAATACGGCCACGCGCTGCCAGGGTTTGCCGCGCAGTTCGTCCAGGAAGTTGGCGACCCGTTCGTACTGCTGCCGGAACGACTCTCCGCCGGTGACCGGCGTGTTGATGTGGTCGGCGTACCAGGTCTGGAGGTGCGGATCGGAAATATCGTCGAACAGCATCATCTCCCATTCTCCGAAATTCAGCTCGAGGATGCGCGGATCGCGCTCGGCGTCGGCGTAGCCGCAGAAAGCGGCTAGCCGCGTGCAGCGCGAGAGGGGGCTGGTATAGGCGTGGTCGATGGGTCCGCAGGCTTCCAGCGCGGCCCGCGACACGGCGGCTTCTTCTTCAAAAGAGGATTTCAAGGGAACGTCGGTCTGTCCGTAACAGGTTCCGACCGGTACATCGGGTGTCGTGTGGCGAAGGAGAATGACTTCCATAGTTGCAAAGTTAGATATTTTGTATCTTTGTACAAAACTGAACTCCCAATGAAAATCCTGAAACCCCTCTCCCTGTTGCTGCTGCTGTTCAGCCTGTCCGTTTCCGCCCAAATCCGCGTCGCCGTTCACGAATCCGAGCCCGGTCCCGTGATTCCGAAAGAGATCTATGGCCAGTTCTCCGAACACCTCGGCCGCTGTATCTATGACGGTATCTGGGTCGGTCCTGAGTCCTCCGTTCCCAATGTCGATGGCTATCGCCAAGACGTCCTCGAGGCCCTCAAAGCCTTGAAAGTACCGGTGTTGCGCTGGCCCGGCGGCTGCTTTGCCGACGAATATCACTGGCGCGACGGTATCGGCCCCCGCGAAAGCCGGCCCCGGATGATCAATTCGAACTGGGGCGGCACCGTGGAAGACAACTCCTTCGGCACGCACGAATTCCTGAACCTGTGCGAAATGCTGGGCACCGAGCCTTACATTTCCGGCAATGTGGGTTCCGGTTCGGTCGAAGAACTGGCCAAGTGGGTGGAATATATGACGGCCAAAGGCGGCACGATGGCGGAGGAGCGCGCTGCCAACGGACGCAAGGAACCCTGGAAGGTCAAGTATCTCGGTATCGGCAATGAAAGCTGGGGCTGTGGCGGCAACATGACGCCGGAATTTTATGCCGACCAGTATCGCCGGTATGCGACTTATTGCCGTGATTACGACGGCAACCATCTGTACAAAGTTGCCAGCGGAGCATCCGATTACGACTATAACTGGACCAAAGTGCTGATGGAGAAGGTCGGCCGCCAGGCGGCTGCTGTCTCACTGCACTACTATACCATCACCGACTGGAACCACAAGGGATCTGCCACGGACTTCACGGACGGCGAATACTACGACATCATTGCCAAGAGTCTGGAAATCGAGGAGGTACTCCGGAACCACGAACACATCATGGATACCTACGATCCTGAGCGTAAAATCGATCTGCTGCTCGATGAGTGGGGTACCTGGTTCGACGTGGAGCCTGGCACGAACCCGGGGCATCTGTTCCAGCAGAATTCAATGCGCGATGCCTTGGTAGCCGCCCTCTCGCTCAATATCTTCAATAAACACACGACGCGGCTGAAGATGGCCAATATCGCCCAGATCGTCAACGTGCTCCAGTCGATGGTCCTGACCCGGGGCGACAAAATGTTGCTGACCCCTACTTATCACGTGTTCCGGATGTATAGCGGGCATCAGGATGCGGTCGCGGTTCCGGTTGATTTTTCATGCGATACCCTGCAGGCCCCTTCCGGCCGGCTCTATCCCACGTTCAGTGTTTCAGCATCCAAATCGAAAGACAGCAAAATGCTGGTAACGCTCGCCAACCCCTGCCTTGACAAGCCGCAGACCGTAACGCTCGCGTTTGATGCTTACCGTCCCGGGACCGTCTCCGGCGAGATTCTCCACGCCGCGGACATCCGGGCGCACAATACGTTCGACAAGCCGCAGCAGGTCGCGCCGAAGTCATTCACCGGCTATAAGGTTTCCGGCCGTACGGTGACGGTCACCCTGCCGCCCGCCTCTGTCGTGGCCTTGACTCTATAGCGCGGTCAGCCTCCGATAGAACAGAAAACCAATACCGAAAGGTAGAAACTCAGCTCGCAGAGCAGGAAGGTCGCACCGCAGCAGTCGCCGGTGTAGCCTTGGATTTTGCGCCGCATCAGCAGCGTCAGCAGCAACATCACGCCCAGCGGCACGAACAGCAGCCAGAGGAAAGAAGCCGGCATCCAGTGCAGGGCCAAGGTCAGTATGAAAGCCGGTGCCAGCCCGAAGAAGAAGCACAGGATCAGCTCTCCGAGTTTCATCCGCGCATAGACCGTCTTGTTTTTGGCGGTTTCTTCCGTGCGGGCGTAGGGGAGGAAGTTGATCAGCTGGGCGGCGCAGCACTTGGAC
>JAEEOM010000016.1 GCA_016284265.1 Bacteroidales bacterium
TGTTCAGCGCGCTGTCACCCCGGAAGGTTCCGGAACCCTGCCAGAGGTGGATGAGGATTTCCTGGAAAAGGTCGGCCACTTCGTCGCGGTCGGTCGAGAACATATAGCAGACGGTGTAGATCGTCCCCTTGTGTTCCCGGATCATCTTCTCAAATTCACGTTCAGTCATAGTCTCTCAACTTGTTTCTGCCCATAAGACGCAGATTGGCTCCGAAAACTACAGAATACTACATAAATTTTCGAAAAATTGTCAGAGAGGATAAATGTCCGCCCCGACAAAGTCGATCAAGGCTTGCGGGGCGATCTTCAGTTGCAAGCCGCGGATGCCCGCGCTTACAAAGATATAGTCATAGAGTAGGGCGCTTTCGTGGATGAAAGTAGGGAAGGGCTTCTTCATCCCGATGGGTGAGCAGCCGCCGCGGATGTAGCCGGTGGTAGGGAGTAGCTCGCGGACGTGGAGCATCTCGCAGTTCTTGTTGCCCGAGATCTGCGCCGCCACTTTCAGGTCCACTTCGAAATTGCCCGGTATCACGCACACAAAGAACCCATTCCGGTCGCCGCGCAGCACCAGGGTCTTGAACACCTGCTCGATATCCTCGCCCAACTGGTCGGCCACATGCTGCGCCGCCAGGTCGGACTCGTCCACTTCGTAGGGAATGAGTTCGTAGGCGACGCCGGCCGCATCGAGCAGCCGGGCGGCGTTGGTCTTGGCGGGGGCATTATCCTTTTTGGCCATGGGCTTCGGGTTCGTTGTGTTCTTCAGGCTCTTCGTGATCGTGGAGGTCAGACAAGGTCAGGACCAGCCGCAGCACCTGGCCGTAGTTCTTCGTTCCGTCCGCTATGCGGTTGCTTCGCAGGAAAACGTCGTAGATGCGGTGCTGCATCCGGGACAGCCACGCCCAGCGCAGCGACTGCCAGTGGCTCTGCATGAAATCCAGGTCGGCATAGACTTCCGGTCGCAGCGTTTCGCGCCAGGCCTGATAAGCTTCTTCATCCAGCAGGGAGCGGATGTTGCCAGCCGTGTAGGTGAGCAGCATATACCAGGCACTGTACCGGATGGCCGGATCTTCGCTGTGCCGACAGTTTTCGAACGCCCAGAAATTGGCCTCGGCCTCGTTGCTCACGCCCAGCACGTGCGAATACTCATGCGCATAGATGAATGGATATTCCAGCGGCAGGACATCGTGGTTGACATGCATCTCGTCGAAGAAAGGCCCGATATAGCCCAGTACACCGACAGCGGAATAAATACGGTTGAAGGTGAGCCGTTTGGGATGCTGCCACGAATAAGGTCGTGCCAATCCCGTTTCGGGCGGGAGGCTGGCATACCAGGTCTTGACATGTTTCTCCACCGCTTCCCGGTCGATCTCCTCCACATCGCACCAGTTGGTGTTGAGCTGTTCGGAAAATTCCGCCAGAAACTCGTGGAATTCTGCTTCCTCATAAGGCATCGGGACCGATTCGGTCCGGGCAAAGAGGTCGCTCCGGAAATAGTTGATGCCCCAGGCCGCATAGAACCATACATAGATCCAGAGCAGTAACCGCACCGCCCGCCAGACACGTCTTCCGTGCCGTTCCTTTGCCGTGAAGATCCGGACGACCCTGACAATGAAGAGCACGACCAGCAGTACGATCAGGATTTCCGTAATGGAGAAACTGAAAGGCGAGGCCAGCCAGCTGAGCCCTTTCGACAGAACGGGATACACGTGCTGCGCATACCAGTCAGCCACCGTCGCGGAGCGGCGGCACCAAAGTACCAGAATGAGCAGGATGAAGACCATCTATTTGAAGATGTTCTTCAGGATTTCGGTCGTTACCTTGCGGGCGGCGGTATTGACGGCTTTCTTCGTGGCCGTATTGGCCTTCTTGGCAGTGGAGGTACTCTTTTTGGTCGTGGAAGTGCTCTTCTTGGCCGTCGAGGTGCTCTTCTTGCTGCTGCCGCCGCCGATGCTCTTGCCGATGCGGGTGCCGGCGCTGCGGGCGAAACTCGTGGCAGCGGCGGCGATCATCGTGCCGAGGATGGTGCGGCCGATGCCGGCTTTCTTGCTCTTACTGGAAGCCTTCTTCTCTTTCTCCTTTTCCTTTGCCTTGGCTTCTTTTTCTTTCTGTTTCTCAAGGGCCTTCCGCTCTTTCTCGGCTTCCTCTTCGGCTTTCTGCCGGGCTTCGGTGAGCACTTCGTAGGCACTTTCGCGGTCGAAGAATTTCTCGTAGTCCTTGAGTTTCTTGGGTGCGGTGGCCTGGATGTCCATCCGCTGGCCGGGCGTGATGGCGCCGATCTGGCTCAGCGGGAACAGGATCTTGGCGCGCTCTACGACGCTGGGGGCACCCTTCTCGTCGAGGAAGGAAACGAGGGCCTCGCCCGTACCCAGGTCGAGGATGGCCTCTTCGGTCTTGAACGAGGGATTGGGGCGGAAGGTCTGGGCCGCGGCGCGCACGGCTTTCTGGTCCTGCGGCGTGTAGGCGCGCAGGGCATGCTGGACGCGATTGCTCAGCTGCGCCAGGACATTGACGGGCACGTCGCTCGGCACCTGGGTGATGAAATAGATGCCCACGCCCTTGGAACGGATCAGGCGGATGACTTGTTCGATCTTGTCCACCAGCGCCTTGGAGGTGCCGTCGAAGAGCATGTGCGCCTCGTCGAAGAAGAAGACGAACTTCGGCAGTTCAAGGTCGCCGACTTCGGGCAGGTTGGCATAGAGCTCGGTCATCAGCCAAAGCAGATAGGTGGAGTAGAGTTTCGGATTGAGCATCAGCTTGTCGGCAGCAAGGACGTTCATTACACCGCGGCCATTCTCTACGGCGAAGAGGTCTTCTACGTTGAAGGCGGGTTCGCCGAAGAACTGGTTGCCGCCTTCGCTCTCGATCTGCAGCACGGAACGCTGGATGGCGCCGATGCTGGCGGGGGCGATGTTGCCGTATTCGGTGGTGAACTGGGCGGCGTTCTTGCCGACGAAATCCAGCATGAGTTTAAGGTCTTTCAGGTCGATGAGCAGCAGGTTGTTGTCGTCGGCGATGCGGAACACGGCGTTCAAGACGCCGGTCTGGACTTCGGTGAGTTCCATCAGGCGGGCAAGGAGCTGCGGGCCCATGGCCGAGACGGTGGCGCGCATGGGGAAGCCTTGTTCGCCGAACACGTCGAAGAAGCGGGTCGGGCAGCCGGCGAATTCCGGATTTTCGATGCCGAATTCGGGCATGCGTTTCTCGATGAAGCCGCTGAGTTTGCCGGGTTGGCTGATGCCGCTCAAGTCGCCTTTCATATCGGCCATGAAGCAGGGGACGCCGGCCTGGGAAAAGGTCTCGGCGAGCACCTGCAGGGTAACGGTTTTGCCGGTACCGGTGGCGCCGGCAATCAGGCCGTGCCGATTGGCCATTTTGCCTACGAGGTTGATGTTTCCGTTGTCGCTGTGTGCGATGTACAGTTGTCCGTCTTTAAGCATATCGTTGTGTATTTTGTTGTCTTTTTCGTCATGCCCGGCCTGACCGGGCATCTTAGGACCTTCGTCTGCCGCTTCGCTCTGGTTTTTGTCTGGCTCGCAGAGAAATGCTCGCTGCGCCAAAAACCACCCGCTCCGCTATAAGTTATCGTTGGTTTTCCGTCATGCCCGGCTTGACCGGGCATCTTTCATTCGAGCTAAATAATTACATAAACTTCAACAGTCCGCCGTCGGCGGTGACATCCAGGGTGACTTCCCGGCCGAGGTAGAGGCTGTAGTTGGGGTGTTCGTGGCCGCTGTCGAAGCCGAACAGGACGGGCTTGTCGAGCGGTGCCATGTATTCGTTGACGAGATCGAGGACCTTGCGCTGCCACTCGTCCTCGCCGCTGGTGTCCGTGAACTGACCGATGATGATGCCTTTCGCCCGCTCGAAACAGCCGCCCTGCTGGAGCGTGAGCAACATCCGGTCGAGATTGTACATCCTTTCATCCACATCTTCGATAAAGAGGATGCTGTCCTCGTCCAGATGATTCTGCCAGGGCGTGCCCAGGCAGGAGACGAAAAGGCTCAGGTTGCCGCCCACCAGCCGGCCACGGGTCTGTCCCGGCTTGCTGAACGGATGCGGCGCCGTACGGTAGGAGCGGATCTTTCCGAAGAGCGCCTTGTGCAGCGATTCTTCGCTCACGCGGGAATCGTCGCCCGCGTCAGGCCCGATGGTGCTGGGCATCGCCCCATGGATCGATTCGATACCGAGGCTTTGCAGCAGGGCGTGGAACACGGTAATGTCGCTGAAGCCCACGAGCCACTTCGGATGCTCCGCAAAGAGCCGGGTGTCCATCGACCGCACGGTGCGCATGGAGCCGTATCCGCCGCGGAAGGAGATCAGCGCCTTGACTTCGGGATCGAGCAGCATCTCCGCAATATCGGCCGCGCGGTCGGCATCGCTGCCCGCGAATTCGCCCGGTGCGCTGTCGTAAAGATGTTTGCCGAGTTTGACATTGAGCCCCCACGATTCGAGCAACTCTTTCCAGTACAAGGTCTGACGGCTCTTCTCGCTGAGCGAGGAAGCCATGGCCACTACGGCGACCGTGTCGCCTTTCTTCAAAAAATCAGGTCGGATATAACGTTTCATCTTTTTTTCATTAACCTTCAAAGGTAATCAAAATAAATGGTAAATTTGCAGAAAATGCATGCTTCTCTCCGATGAAGAAAGTCATAAAACTTGTTGCCGCCTGCCTGGTGGCCTTTTTGGGCGGAATCCTTCTCTATTGGAACAGTAACCGTCAGGGACAACCTGATCCCGAACCGATAGGAACCCCGTCGCCCGCCGCAGCTCCCGTTGCCCTGTCCGAGATGATGGAAATCCCCGCCCTGACCACGGGAGGACGGATCGTGCAGCATGGCGCCTACGTCTCCTCCTACAATACCGAGACGCTGATTCCCGACTGGGTTGCTTATGAACTGACTGCCGATGAGACGGGTGGAAGTGAGAAACGCGAGGGCATCGATTTCCGCATGGATCCCAGCCTGCGCGGCGTCACCCAGGCGATGCGGGAGGACTATTCCGGCTCCGGATGGACTAAAGGCCATCTCATGCCCGCGGCGGATGCGGCTTTCAGCAACAACACCCTGTCCGAGACCTTCTATTTCACCAACATCTGCCCGCAGGACGAAACCCTCAATGCCGGTGACTGGCAGTATCTGGAAAAGCGCGTGCGCCAGTGGGCCAATCGCTACGGCAGCGTCTGGGTAGTCACTGGACCCATCGTAGGGGAGAATCGCTACGGTACCATCGGCGACCGCGACGTCGTGGTTCCCGATTCCTTCTACAAAGCCCTGCTTGTCCGCAAGAAAAACGGTTCCTACAGTGCCATTGCCTTCGTCATGGACAACGATGACGACCGTTATTATCTGAAAGACTGTTACATGAGCGTCAATGACCTGGAATCCCTCACAGGCTTCGACTTCTTCCCGGCCCTTGACGACAAAATCGAGGACAAAGTGGAGAATACGGTCCGCCTCTCCGACTGGGGCATCCGAAAGTAATCTCGTGAAATAGGTTTTCCGCTAGCGCTTCCTCAGGCTTAGCAGACGCTCCAGCTGCTGCTGGAGTGCAGCGGCCGTATCTGGATCTTTCTCCGCAACGCAAGCGGCTTTGATGTCAGGCAGATAAGTGAGATATTGGATATCGGCGATATAGCGGGCAGCCCGCACCCGAACGGCGGGATCGTTGTCGTAAAGAAGCCCCTGTACCCATCGTTTTGCGTCCCACGACTGATGCGCATACAGCCAGTCTAGGCTGGCGATTTTTTCCTGCGGCATGCCATACAGCAATTTTAGGAGGCAATCTGCCTCATAGTCGTTATCCGCGAGTGTCATCAGAATCTCTTTCCCGAAGCGTTCGCAGTCGACGGCCGTTTCGCTGTATGGAATCTGCGGCAGATTCAGTGTCCAGCGCACCATTCTGGGAATGAGCCACATCATTCCGGGCGTTCCTTCCGGATGGGCGATCGAGGAGAAGACGCGACCTTTACCGTAGGCGTTGCCGATGAAGAAAGGTCGGCCGTTCGTCATGCCGGCGGGGGCATCGCCCTCTTCGTGAACGTCGCTCTGCATGATGGCGAAGGTTTCATAGTTGATCCCGCTATCCGGATTGGGGATCAGCACCGGGCCTTCGTAGTACATGACATACAGTGTGTCGCGGCCGGCAAGTTCCGGAAAGAGCCCGCGACCGCTGTCCGTCAACGTGAAGGCAACAATGCCGTGCCCGCGGTTGTCGTGCTCCCGGTCGATGGCCGCGGCACCATTGAGGGCGAGGCAGGCATAGTCCGGTGTGTCAGTGTATAAGTACGCACCCGCGCAGATGCCGACAGCGCCGCCGCCGTTTTTGACGAAGGTCCTGATCCGTTCCGCATTGTTGGCACCCAGGTTGAGATACTGCCGGGAACCACTTCCGCCGGGCACGATGATGGCATCGAGGGAATCCAGCACGCCGTGGGCAATGTCCGACGTCGTGATGGTCCGGACGCACATGTCCGGGTCGAGCGAAATGGCCGCGGCCGCTTCCCAGATGCAGGTCTGCGAGCCGCCAAAACCGTCGAATACGCCGACGCGCACGAGCTTCGTTTTTTCAGCAGAAGGATGGCATGCCGACAGGGTCGCCAGCAGTGCGAGGAGGAAGACACACTTTTTCATACTCTACAAAGATACACAATTGTTTTTGAATGTCTGTTCCATAAAAATACCTATATTTGCAGGATTGAAGAAATGTCTAATAAACAAAGGATAAAAACAATGATTATCGAAAAAGTATTTGCGAGAGAGATCCTCGACTCGCGTGGCAATCCGACCGTCGAGGTCGATGTGATTCTTGAAAGTGGCATCATGGGCCGTGCGGCCGTCCCGAGCGGCGCCAGCACCGGTGAAAACGAAGCCCTCGAGCTTCGCGACGGCGACAAAGCCCGTTATCTGGGCAAAGGTACCCTCAAGGCAGTCGCCAACGTCAACGAACGGATCGCTCCCGTCATCGAAGGCATGAACGTGCTCGAGCAGCGCGCCATCGACCAGAAGATGATTGAACTCGACGGCACGCCGACCAAGAAGAACCTCGGTGCCAACGCCATCCTCGGCGTTTCCCTCGCTTGCGCCCACGCAGCCGCCAACTATCTCGACATTCCGCTCTACCGGTATATCGGCGGTACCAACACCTATGTCCTGCCCGTCCCGATGATGAACATCATCAACGGTGGCGCCCACTCTGACGCTCCGATCGCTTTCCAGGAATTCATGATCCGTCCGGTCGGTGCCTGCTGCGAGAAGGAAGGTATCCGCATGGGTGCCGAGGTGTTCCACAACCTCGCCAAACTGCTGAAGAAACGTGGTCTGAGCACCGCTGTCGGCGATGAAGGTGGTTTCGCTCCCGCCCTCGACGGCATCGAAGACGCCCTGCAGATCATCTGCGACGCCATCAAGGCCGCCGGCTATGAGCCGGGCCGCGATGTGAAGATCGCCATGGACTGCGCCGCTTCCGAGTTCTGCTTCGTGGAAGGAGACACCTTCTACTACGACTACAAGCAGCTCAAGGGTGGCAAGCAGAAAGATCCCAACGGCAAGAAACTGACTTCCGACCAGCAGATCGACTTCCTCGAGGAGCTCATCAACAAGTTCCCGATCGACTCCATTGAGGACGGTCTCGACGAGAACGACTGGGAAGGTTGGGTGAAACTCACCCAGCGCATCGGCGACCGCTGCCAGCTCGTGGGCGACGACCTCTTCGTGACCAACGTGAAGTTCCTGGAGAAAGGCATCA
>JAEEOM010000155.1 GCA_016284265.1 Bacteroidales bacterium
GACGACGCACTCTGGCTCAGTTTCGTCCAGCAGGATGCCGTCATCAAGGTCGATGAGGAAGGCACCGAAGCCGCCGCCATCACCAGCGCCGGCATGCTGGGCGCCACGGCCGTCCCGGAGCCGCCCAGAGTCATCGACTTCCACTGTGACCATCCTTTCCTGTACCTGATCACCGAGAATAGTACGGGTACTGTTCTGTTCGCCGGAAAATTCACTGGAAAATAATCAATCAACCTATGAAAAAAGCATACTGGTTCCTGTTGGCGCTGCTGGTCTTCCAGCTGCCGCTTTCCTGCAACCGTCTTGCGCCTGAAGAAGACGGAGACAATACATTCGTACCGATTTCGCTTTCCACCAAGCAGGCGGGCTATGTGGAATCGGGCAACCGTTTCGCCTGGCGTTTCATCGACGGCGTCGCCGACTGCGCCGCACTCGAAAAAAAGGACAGCTGGTTCGTCTCTCCGCTGAGCCTGCAGATCGACCTCGGTATGCTGCTCAACGGTGCCAAGGGCGAAACCGCCGACGAGATCTGCCGCACCCTCGGTTACAACGCGGGCGAACTGGCCGAGATCAATGCCTGGAGCAAGTTGATGCTCACGGAACTGCCCAAGATGGACAAGAAGAGCGAGCTTGCAATGGCCAATGCCATCTTCTACAACAAGACCATCAGCCTGAAAAAGCCCTTCCGCAATACGGTCAGCGATGCGTATGCCGCCACGCTGGAAGCCCTCGATTTCTCGCAAGGCAATTCGGTCAATACCATCAATGACTGGTGCAGCAAGCAGACCAAAGGCATGGTCCCGAAAGTAATCGACCAGATCAGCCCTGCCTACCTGGCATTTCTGATCAACGCCATCTACTTCAAGAGCCAGTGGTCCGAACAGTTTGACAAGAACGCCACGGCATCCGAAACCTTTGTCGATGAAAACGGCAAGAAGTCAACGGTTCCCATGATGAAGATGACGGGCAAAACCTTCCACGTCGGCCAGACGGAACAATACCAGTCTGTCCGGCTCCCGTACGGCAACGGCGCTTTCTCCATGACCATCCTGCTCCCCGAAAAGGGCCATTCGGTCAAGGACATTACGGCTTTGCTGGCAAAAGAAGGTCTCTCCGTCAAGGAGACGCCCTTGGAAGTGGATCTCTGGCTGCCCCGTTTCGAAACCAAATACCATATCAAGCTCAACGACCTGCTCGCTTCGATGGGGATTTCCCAGGCCTTCAACCCCTTCGCCGCCGATTTCTCAGCCCTGAGCGACACGCCCAGCTATGTGGATTTCGTGCAGCAGGACGCCGCCATCAAGGTGAATGAAGAAGGCAGTGAAGCCGCCGCAGTCACCGTGATCGGAATGCGCAAGAACAGCATAGGCGGAGGTCCGGACGTCGTCTTCCACGCCGATCATCCCTTCCTCTACCTCATCACCGAGTCCAGCACCGGCGTGATCCTCTTCGCCGGCCAATTCGGCGGGTTATAGGCACGCAAGATTTCGAGGGAATCTGCATTTAATGAGTGAACACTCAAACAGAAAGATGATGAAAAAGATTCTATGGATGCTGATTCCTTGTTTTCTTTGCCTGACCGTCTGCGGCTGCAGCAGCTTTGAAAAGGAAGATGACGGAAACAATCCTTTAAAAGATCTGCGATTGACAACAAAGCAGATTAGTTTTATCCAGGAAGGTAATCAGTTTACCGGCCGGCTTCTCAGTCAGGTCGATGCTTATGTCACCCATAATCAGGAGGAGGACTGGTTCGTCTCACCGCTCAGTCTGCAGATGGTTCTCGCCATGATGCTCAACGGAGCCGCTGGCGAAACGGCAGATGAAATCTGCTACGTCCTGGGATACGGGCAGGATGAAATTGATGCCATCAATGAGTTAAGTCACCTGCTCCTCGACAAGTTACCCACAATCGACAAAAAGACGGACCTGGTCATGGCAAACGCCCTCTTCCATAACAACACGATTTCCTTGAAGGCGCCCTACCGCCAGGCCGTAAGCCAACATTATGACGCAACGTTGGAAGCCCTCGATTTTACCAAGACAAGGGAATCTGTGGCCACCATCAACAAATGGGGGAAAAAGCAGACAAACGGCCTGATTCCCGAAGTCATCAAAGAGGTGAATCCAATGGCGCTGACCTATATCCTCAATGCACTTTACTTCAAGAGCGCTTGGCAAACACCCTTTGACAAGAAACAGACGGAACGCGAGACCTTCACCCGGGAAGATGGTTCGACCACCAAAGTCCCGATGATGAAACTCTCAAAGGAGTTCCTTTTCAGCGACAACAGTCTCTATCAGGCCGTCCACCTGCCTTTCGGCAACGGCGCTTTCAAGATGTGTATCCTTTTGCCGAAAAAGAATCATACCGTGAAAGATGTGCTCGCCACATTGTCAGAAGACGGTTTCTCGCCCTATGGTTCCACCGCTTCCGTCGATCTGTGGGTGCCCCGCTTTGAGACGAAGTACCACATCGAGTGGAAGGAAGTCCTTCAAGAAATGGGAATGGTACGGTCATTTGACAGAAATGCCGCAGATTTCAGCCTGATGAGCGACCGGAAGAGCTATGTGGAACGCATCCTGCAAGACGCCGTATTCAAAGTCAATGAAGAAGGCGCCGAAGCAGCTGCTGTAACAGCCGGCATCATGGTTCTAAGGGCTTCAGGGGGACAGCCAAGAAAAGTTGTGTTCCACGCAGACCGGCCATTCATTTATCTTATCACAGAAACCAGCACCGGAGTCATCCTCTTCGCCGGAAAATATTCCGGACATTAAGTCGACAGCGGATGATTCTCGTCTCTGAAGAAACAGAAAAAAGACTGATCGCCTCTCTTCGTAACGGCAACCATGCTGCGAGGCGATCTTTCTATGAGCAGTACCGTCGCTACCTGGCTGCCGTCTGTGCCCGCTATGTGCCTGACAACGAATCGGTGAAGGACTTGCTTCAAGAGGTGTTCATCAAGCTCTATACCCGATTCGACCGCTTTGAATATCGAGGGCCCGGATCACTCCAGGCCTGGTGCCGGAGGGTTGCCGTCAACGAATCGTTGCTATACCTGCGCAACGGAAAACGATTCCCGCAGACTTCGCTTGAGACCATCGGTGATTTGCCGGAACCCGATGAGACTCCCGCTATCGAGACCATCCCACAGGCCACCCTGCTGTCCATGATTCAGCGGCTTCCTGAACGCTACCGAACTGTTTTCAATTTATATGTGTTTGAAGAAATGAGTCACCGGGAAATCGCTTCCCTGCTGCAAATCGGAGAAAGCACGTCCGCTTCCAATCTGCATCGTGCCAAAGCCATCCTCACCAAATGGATCAAAGAATATGTCGCCGATGAAAGATAATTGGATTAAACCTTTCCAAGACAAGCTCAACGAATATGAGCTGGATCTGCCAGTTGCCACGAACCGCCGGCGGGCTGGATGGATACTCCCTTCAAGTATCGGAATCGCAGCCGCTGGGCTGCTGGCGTTGCTTCTGCTGCGCCCGACAGGACCGACTCCCGTACCACAACAAACGTTTCTCATCGCCGAAAGCCGCATTGATCTGCCCGGTAATGTGCCTCAGCGTATTCCGGTCATCAGCCTGCCCGCCCGTTCACGGACTGTCCAAACAATCGGTCTTCCCGCTACAGAGAGCCTTCCGGAAGAAACCGAAAAGGTCCTTGTGGAGGAACCCCAAACGAAGGGCGAACCAATGACGACGCTACCGGTGGAGATCGTCGCGGAAGTGACTCCGACTGAACCGGTATCCGAAGCCTTGGAGGATAGACGCAATGAAGACCAAGTCCGCAAGGCAGCGCCATCGGCCCGTTTGCAATTCAACCTCTTGGGGATGAAGGCCGATGGCCTTGACTTTTCAGGAATGCTGAGACTTCGGGAAAGTTCCACCTCACCAGGTCTGGTATTCAATCCGCGCGACGACCAATTGCGCGAGGAGCATTGCAAACTTCCCTTCAAAGCAGGTCTTTCCCTGCGTTTCCCGCTTGACAAGCATTTCTCTCTGGAAAGTGGTCTTGATTACAGTTTCCACCATGCAGTAGCCTCCTATCGGTATTGGTATCACGACACGGAATTCCGAATGCACTATATCGGAATTCCGCTTAAGGGAATCTATTCGCTGACCTCTTGGGAAAGACTCAACCTGTATGTCACGGCAGGCGGCGAAATCGAATGGCTTCTGTTCGGACGCGCCTTTTACACAGTAGATGGAAAGAACCTGTCCGATTTCCGTCTGCAGCAGCACCCCTTCCTGTTTTCCGTTTCGGCCGGCGCCGGTGCCGAATTCAAACTGAATACCCGGCTCGGCATCTACGCCGAACCGGGCATCGCTTGGTATATCTTACCGAATGACTACCTGCCGAATTACTACCGAGGCCACCCCCTCACCGTAGATCTCCATGTCGGCCTTCGTTTTCAGCTGGGTGGGGTATAGCTTAATGATTCTCTATTTTTGTTTCTTGGTAAATTTCAAAGCGAAAGGCACAATGATCATCATCGCCACGACAGCCGTGAACATAAGTGCCGGGAGTGTAGCGTAACGGCCCAGGGCAAAGGCGCTTCCGGTCAGGCGGTTGAAGGTGAACTGACCCAGCAGGGCGA
>JAEEOM010000156.1 GCA_016284265.1 Bacteroidales bacterium
CCTTCATAAAATCGGAGACCACATTGTTTTTATACATGGCCCGTTTATCGTAGAACGACGAGACGGTCTGGACAAACAGGACACTGCCCAGGGTATTGATCGTCTCGATACTGGATTTGAAGATATTTTCCGTGGTAACGGGGTATTCCAAGACCGGAGTATTAGCGGCCAACTGGGCAAAACCGACCTGCTGATAGCGCTGCGGATGGGCGACCAGGTCGACCTGCAAGTCAAAGAAATCGCGTATTTTCTGCTCGCACTGGGCGATTCCTTCCAGCGTCTGGCGCATGTCATACATCACCATCATCACCATTTCGCGCTTCTCGGCGTTCTGTTTCCTGCGCTCGATGATGGTGGTTGTGCCGAAAGTGAGGATGATGGAGATCGTGGTGGCGGCCAGCGACATCAGGAATCTTTTCAGCTGGGAGGGTTTTCCGGTTTCCTTTTTCATGGAATGCATGGTTGAGCTAGGTTGATCAAATAATCGCAGCCGAGCGGACTGCATCCGCGATGGCTTCTTCCAGCAGGGTGGCGGCCAAGGCACCAGCCGCATCGAGACTGACTCCGGAGACCTTTTCTTCGCCAACGGAAATGGCATAGACCGTGTCGCCGTCGGCAGTGGTAAAGGCAGGACGGATGGCGCGCGCCATGCCTGCGGCGGCCATCCGGGCCAGGTGTTTCAATTCAGCCGGGGTGAAATCGCCGTTGGTGAAGACGGCGGCAAGCGTCGTGTTGGTCGTGCTGGTAAAGAGGTTGCTGCCGGTGGCCTTCAACAAAGTCTCGTAGGAATCGGCAAAAGCCTTCTGGTCGGGGGTTCGCATGCCAGCGATCTTTTTTCCGGAGAAATAGATGTCACCATAGCTGTTGAGGACGACAGCCGCGCCCACCTGCAACTTTCCGCTCTGCGCTGCCGAATAGCCGATGCCGGCTTTTTGAGACTGGGCCATCCCGGCCGCTTTTCCCACTGTGGCGCCCGTTCCAGCACCAACATTTCCGCTGCGCGGGTCATTACCGGCAAAGCTGGCTTCACAGGCCGCAAAACCCATGGCGGCGTCGGGGCGGATCATGGCACTGCCATAGCCTAAATCGAAGATACAACTCTGGCAGACGATAGGGACTAGGGCGATGCCCGTATCGTACCCTACGCCATGTGACTCCAGTGAGCGCATGATGCCGTCGGAAGCCGCGAGCCCGTAGGCGGAGCCGCCTGAAAAGACCAGGGCGTTGAGCGGATGGCTCCGCTCGGGCGCGATGGTTTCGGTTTCACGGGACGCGGGCCCTCCTCCAAATATTTCAACGGCTGCCCGGCCGGGTGTTGTAAAGCGGAATACGGTGACGCCGGTGGCGGCGTTGTCATCCTGGGCATTACCCACGCGGATTCCCGCGATATCGGAAAAAGCAATGCGCATAATCAATAATTTCAGCAAAGATATAATAATTTCCTTGGATTCAACTTGTCATCCACCATAACCGGTTATTTCGTATCTTTGGCGCCCAAATGAAAAAAAACGTCTTTTTTGTAGCCATCTGCCTGCTGGCAGGGGTTTCTTTTGGAACAGCGTATGCCCAGTCCAAAGCTGAGTCGATCGACAGTGTGACGGTGTCGGCGACGCGTGTTCCTGTGGCGCTGCACAGCAGTGCACGTATCGTGACACTGATGGATAGCGTGACGATTGCATCAACACCAGCCGAGACGGTCAATGACCTGCTCAAGTACGCCATGGGCGTGGACGTGCGCCAACGCGGTGCCATGGGCATGCAGACGGACATCAGCATCCGCGGCGGCACCTACAACCAGGTTGCCGTCCTACTCGACGGAATCAACATAACCGATCCCCAGACGGGGCACAATTCCTTCGACTTTCCGGTGAACCTCTGTGACATCGAACGCATCGAAGTCCTGGAAGGTCCGGCCGCGCGTGTGTACGGCACATCTTCTTTGCTGGGCGCTGTCAATATCGTCACCCGAAAAGCAGGGGAGAAGGGCGTTGCTGCCAGCCTGGAAGGAGGCTCTTTCCGTACTGTCGGCGCCACAGCGTCGGCCGATCTCAAGTATGACAGTGGGTTTGGCAGTATCTCGGCGGGATACCAACGGAGTGACGGCTTCAGTCACAATGCCGACGGCGGACTGAACAGCGATTACGGAGCTTTCAAAGCCTTCGGACACGGCACGCACGACTTCGGTCGGCGCAACCTCAGCTGGCAAGCCGGCGTAAGCAACAAGGACTTCGGCTCCAGTACCTTTTACAGTGCTGCCTTCGACGACCAGTTCGAGCATACGTTGAAGACCTTTGCCGCCATCAAGTCGGAGGGAAAAGGCCTGTTGCACTTTTCTCCGGCCTTGTATTGGAACCATGGGGAAGACCGCTTCGAGCTGTTTCGCCATGCGCCGGAGAAGTATCCGTTCAATTATCACAAAACTGACGTCGCAGGGGTAAACCTGAATTTCCGGATCGAGTCCCGCCTGGGACAGACGGCTTTCAGCGCCGAAGCCCGGCACGAACGGATCGTGAGTACCAACCTGGGAGAGCGGCGGGCGCAGCCGCAGGGCGTGTATGTATGCGGCCTTTCGCGTACCGCGGTCAATTTGTTTCTGGAACATCATGTCGAGGTGGGACGACTTTCTGCCTCTGCTGGGCTGACGACTGTCTATAATACCGGTAACCGGGAAGGAATCCGCCTTTTCCCCGGCATTGACGCCAATTTCCGGGTTTCTGATGCCGTGCGGCTCTATGCTTCCTACAATACATCCTACCGGATGCCGACCTTTACGGAACTGTACTATTCGGTGGGTGGTCATCTGGCAGACCCCAACTTGAAGGCGGAGAAGCTGCGGGCTCTGGAGGGTGGTGTGAAATTCCTGGGCAGGGGCATCCGGGCGTTTGCTTCTGTGTACTACAACCGGGGTTACGACCTGATTGACTGGATCAAGGATATTTCTGCCGGAGACGACGCACCCTGGATGTCGGTCAACCATACACGGCTGAATACATTTGGTCAGGAAGTATCGCTTCGGATGGGACTGCCCGAATTGATGGGAAAACCCGGCTTTTTCTTCCGTTCCGTCAATCTGGGGTACAGCCACCAGACGCAGGACAAGCCGCTCGAAGCACATCTGCGATCCATCTATTCCATGGAATACATCCGCCACAAGATCGTCGTCCAGGCCGATTTCCGGTTCTTGGAGAACCTGGCGCTGGACCTTTCTTGGCGTTATGTGGACCGCAGTACCGGATCCGACCTCCTGACACCCTACAATCTGTTGGATGCCAAGCTCAGTTATGATTTCCCGCAAGTGAACCTGTACCTTCGTGTCAACAATCTGCTGAACAGGACTTGGTATGACTTCGGAGACATTCCGCAGCCCGGTATCTGGCTGATGGCCGGCGTGGCCTGCAAGCTATAACTTTTTTCCCTGCAGATAGGCCTTGAAGAACCGGCCCTGGGTGGTGGGCGTAAAGTCCCAGTCGCTGATGAGCATGGGGGCCCAGCTGGTGTCGAAACACCATACCGTGAAGGAGATACCTTTCTTTTCAAAGTAGCGGGTGATATGCTCGCCATAGACATCGGTCGCCATGACCGGGATATGGGCGCCCGGCTCATTTTCCAGGCAGAAGCCGATCTCCGTGCAGATAACGGGATAGGTGTCGGCAACGAAGCCGAAGTCTTGCTCCCACTGGCCTTCCCAGGGCTCGGAGCGTTTCATGGGGTAGGGATGCGACACGTAAGCCACGTTGGGGCGGGCGATCGGTTCAGAAGCAACCGGCGTCAGGTCATACGCCCAGTTGAATCCGGCACACAGGCAGACGGCCTTGGGATTGTAGGTCCGGACGGTATCGATCATCTGTTCCTGTAACGCTTTCCACTCGGTCCAACTGCAGTCTCCTACGCCGGGCGCCGTCACGGTGGGTTCATTGAATAATTCGTATAAAGCGACGGTAGGCTCATCTTTGTAGCGCTGGGCAACGGTGCGCCAGAACTTGAATGTCTCTTCCCGCGTAGTGTTGTACATCGGCGAGGTGTAGTGTTCCTCCTTGAGGTTGCCGATCGAATGCCAGTCCATGATTACGTACAATCCATGCTGTTTGGCCCATTTGATTCCCTGATCCATGGCCTGGAAGGTCTCCTCCCATCCCAATGAATTCAGGTTGGTGGGGTGGACGGCAAAACGGACGACATTGGCGCCCCAGTCGGCGGCTTCGGCAAAATAGCGCTCGTTCCACTGGCCTTCGCGTACCAGTTTGACAGGATCCGAGAAGCAGAGTCCCCGGAAGACCAGCTCATTTCCCTGGGGATCGACGAATTTGTTCCCTTGTACTTTCACCCAATTGTCGTGGGAAGAACACGCGGTGCCCAGCAGAAGGGCAAGAAGGGTGATGACGGCAACTGCCAGATGTTTCTCTTTCATGGTCAATACTTTAATACTTTTGCCAAATGTAACCATTCTTTGGCAATTCTGCAAACGCGGGGATTGTCAGAGTCCGATCGCCCGGAGGAGTCCGGCGGCTGCCGTCGCCAGGCCGCTCCGGGCAGTGATACACTGCTCGGCCGTTTCGTTGTAAACGCGGACGGCCATCAGATAGTCGAGCAGTGAGGAATCTCCCTGCAGATAGGCAGTGCGCCGGCTTTCCAGAATGGAAGCGGCGTCTTCCCGCATTGTGTCGGAGCATTCCTGTGCGACGTGCAACGCCGCCTGCCAGGAGACCATTGCCTGCTGGACTTCTGAAATGATCTGCTGCTGAGCGGCTTCATAAGCCGCCTCTGCCTGCTTGACGGATTGTTCGGCGGCCAGCCGTTCTCCCCGGTTGAGCCGCGAGAACTTCAGCGGAACCGCCAGGCCCACGGAAAGCCCGTGGAACTGCGGCGCCGGGGCGATTTCGTTGCGGACTTCGGTGTTGTAAGAGTATCCTGCGCTCAATTCGATTTCCGGTGCGCGGGAGGCCTTGACGAGGGCCAGATTGCGCTCGGAGAGCGTCCGGGAAAGTTCGGCGGCGCGCAGGTCGGCGCGATGCTCCAGCGCCAGTTCTACCAGTTCTTGCGCGGAGTGGTCTGGGAGGATCAGGACGAGATCGTCTTCCGGAATCTCCTGGATAGGCATGCCGCCTGCAAACAGCGAGAGTGTGTTCAGGGCGTTCTTATATTCTGCTTCCGCCGCGAGATATTCACCCCGCAGGGCACGTGCTTCGATGCGGGACTGGCGTGCGTCCACGGTACTGACGTCGCCCAGAGCGGCCTTGAGGCTGTCCGATGCCGCCACCTGCTCCATCCCCTCCCAGGTCGAGCGCTTGACTTCCATCACCGCGCGTGCTTCCTGGGCATCGATCCATGCCAGCGTGGCTTCCGCCTTGAGGTTACGGAACCAGTCGGCCAGAGCTGCGCGGGTGATGTCTTCTTCGCTGCGGGCCACGCCGATGCGCGCCCGGCGGATATTGCCGAGGCTGAAAGCGTAGGAGAGGCCGGTTTCAACCGACTGGCCCATCTGCAGCGACCAGTCCTGGTTGTTGCCGTATTCGACCGAGAACTCCGGATCGTTGAACACGCGCGCAGCTGCGGTCATGGCTTCGGCGATATCGACCGAATAGCGCTCCGCCGTGTAGGCGGCGTTGTGCTGTTCCACGGCCTTCAGATAGTCGTTGAAATTCTGGGCGGAAAGCGTCACGCCCAGCAGCAGGACGAGGCACAGGCTAAAAATCTTCTTCATCTTGCTTGACGGTTTTTTGTTCCTGGCGCCGTTCCATCCGGTAATAG
>JAEEOM010000017.1 GCA_016284265.1 Bacteroidales bacterium
TCCATCCAGAAGGACCTGCAGGAGAAATAACACCTTAACTCAAATCGATTATGGAATACATCAGCTTGTTCGTAAAGTCAATTTTCGTTGACAATATGATCTTCGCATACTTCCTGGGTATGTGCTCATACCTGGCCGTATCGAAGAATGTCAAGACAGCAAATGGTTTGGGTATTGCTGTTATTTTCGTGCTCCTGTGCACGCTCCCGCTCAACTACCTGCTCGACAAGTTCGTACTGCAGCCCGGGGCGCTTGCCTGGCTGGGACCGAAGTTCGCCGGCGTGGACCTGAGCTTCCTGAGCTACATCCTCTTCATCGCCGTGATCGCTGCATTCGTGCAGATCGTCGAGATGGTGGTCGAGAAATACCTGCCGGCCCTCTATTCGTCGCTGGGTATCTTCCTGCCGCTGATTGCCGTCAACTGCGCCATCCTCGGCGGTTCGCTCTTCATGCAGCAGCGTGAGTTCATGAACATCGGCGAGGCGGCCACCTACGCGCTCGGTTCGGGCATCGGTTGGTGGCTGGCCATCGTGGCCCTGGCTGCGATCCGCGAGAAGCTGGCCTACTCGAAGGTGCCGGCTCCGCTCAAAGGGCTGGGCATCACCTTCATGGTGGTGGGCCTGATGGGTATGGCCTTCATGACGTTCATGGGTATTTCACTGTAAAGAAAGGAGGCATCCATTATGAGTAATACGATTCTAGCTGCAATCCTCGTGATTGTCGTGGTCACCCTGATTCTCGTGGCCCTGCTTCTTTTCATCAAGATCAAACTCACCCCTTCGGGCACGGTCAAGATCGACATCAACGACGGCAAGAAGGTGCTCGACGTGCCGCAGGGCGGTTCGTTGCTCGGCACCCTGGCCGACCAGAAGATCTTCCTCCCTTCCGCCTGCGGCGGCAAGGGCAACTGCGGTCAGTGCAAGTGCCAGGTACTCGAGGGCGGCGGATCGATCCTCCCCACCGAGACGGGCTTCTTCACCCGCAAGCAGATCGCCGACCATTGGCGCCTCGGCTGCCAGGTCAAGGTCAAGGACAACCTCAAGATCCAGGTGCCCGATTCCGCGCTCAGCGTCAAGAAACTCGAGTGCGAGGTCATCTCCAACAAGAACGTGGCGACCTTTATCAAGGAGTTCACTGTCCGCTTGCCGGAAGGCGAGAACATCGAATTCAAGAGCGGTGAATACATCCAGATCGACATCCCGGAATACGACGTCAATTTCGCCGACATGGATGTGGATCCGATCTACCGTGGCGACTGGGAGAAGTACGGGTTCTTCGGCCTCAAGCACAAGAACACCGTGCCGACCATCCGTGCCTACTCGATGGCTTCGTATCCTGCCGAAAAGAACGTCATCAAACTCAACGTGCGTATCGCTACGCCGCCGTTCGACCGCAGCCAGCCACGCGGTGTCTTCAAGATGCTGCCGGTGCCTCCGGGCATCGCCTCCACCTATGTCTTCTCCCGCAAGCCGGGTGACAAGGTGTGGATCAGCGGTCCTTATGGCGAGTTCCTGCTTCCGAAGGACGATCCCGACAGCCAGGAATACATCTTCGTGGGTGGCGGCGCCGGCATGGCCCCGCTCCGCAGCCACATCATGCATCTGTTCAAGACGCTCAAGACCAAGAAGGAAGTCCACTTCTTCTATGGTGCCCGCGCCCTCGTCGAGGCTTTCTACCTCGAAGATTTTGCGGAGATCGAGAAGGAATTCCCGAACTTCCACTTCCACCTGGCTCTCGACCGTCCAGATCCGGCTGCCGATGCAGCGGGCGTGAAGTACACGGCAGGCTTCGTCCACAACGTGATGAACGAGACTTACCTCAAGGACCACGAGGCTCCGGAGGACATCAAGTACTTCATGTGCGGTCCGCCGATGATGGTTTCTTCCGTCGTGAACCTGCTGGATTCCCTTGGCGTTGCGCCGGAGAGCATCCTCTACGACAATTTCGGCGCCTAATCCCCGCCGTGCTCCAAAGCAGAAGGAGACGCTCCCCCCGGAACGTCTCCTTCTTTATTCGGCGCGGTTTGTCTGCGTCTCTTTTGTCAAGCCATCCTCATTCTGCCTGTCTGGCGAGGATGGCGGAGTTAAAAAACGGCTTCCATCCTCACCTTGGCCCCCGTATGAGGACGGAAGGCTCTCCCAGAAGTCTGCCCCCGCCCAGTCACAAAAAGAGACGATCCATCGGAGCTGACCGCGCCAAGTGGCGCGCGGGGGATTGGGGGCAGAGCCCCCAGTATGGAAGGCGGTGGCTGAGCCACCGCCCAGTCACAAAAAGAGACGCTCCGTCGGAGCGTCTCTTTTTGTGACCCGCTTGGGGCTCGAACCCAAGACCCCAGCATTAAAAGTGCTGTGCTCTACCAACTGAGCTAGCGAGTCATCCTTTAGGGACTGCAAAAATAGACAATTATTTGCAATCCCCAAAAAAATTATTTCAACTGATAGTTACAAAGGTTCGTCAGGGCGGGGTAGCCCTTGAAGGTAGTGACTTTACCCTGGACGAAGATTTCGTGCTGGAGGAGTTTCTGACGGTTGGCTTCCTTGTCGAGACCCAGCACCTCCTTATGCGCTTTCTTGGTCAGTTGCAGAGCCATGCACTCGTCGGAGTCGGTGCAGTCGTCGGCGTCGGCCAGCATGACGGCCGTGCCCAGGACAGTTCCCTCGCAGCCGAAATCAATGGAGCCGTCGGATGAAAGGCCGCCGACGACATAGCCGCGTATCCAGACCGTGTCACCGGCAAAGTCACCGGCAATCAGTTCCCCGACAGAAAGCACTTCGTCGAACGGAATGTCGGGTTCTTCCGTTTTCTCTTTGTCTTTTTCCGTTTCCAGGAAATCAGGCATCCAGATGCAGGATGCAACGGACGCGGCGGCTGCCGCAAGCACGGTGGCGGAGATTATGACCGCCATCACAGATCTTTTCATATAACCTCCTTTTTTGATGTCAAGGACGGAGACCATCTCCGTCTTGTACAAAGAAAAGGCTTTTTCCCGGATCATGCTTGACAAAAAAGCAATTTTTCAAATTAAATCGTTAAATTTGAAGATTGATCTGTAAACTAGCACAACTATGGCAACGAAATTTTACAAGTGCCCCCATTGCGGCAATGTCATCATCAAAGTCGTGGATTCCGGTGTAACGCCGGTTTGCTGCGGCGAGCCGATGAAGGAACTCAATCCGAAAGATGCCGACGGCGCCTACGAGAAACATGTTCCGCACGTTACGAAAATCGACGACTGCACGATCAAGGTTGAGATCGGCAGTGTGCCGCACCCGATGATCCCCGAACACCACATCTGTTTCATCTATGCCGAGACGGAAAATGGGGGACAACTGGTGCAACTCGATCCGGAAAAACCGGCTGTTGCGGAGTTTTGCACCTGCAAGGCCCCGGTCGTGGCGGTGTATGAATACTGCAACCTGCACGGATTGTGGGTGAAGGAACTGTAATCCTTTCTTGCTGAGCGTGGGGAATGGGTGAATCGACGTTGAAAGAAAAGACCTCAAAGGGTTTGTTCTGGGGCGGGCTGAGCAACGGCCTGCTCCAGTTGATGAATCTGCTCTTTGCTGTCATTATCGGGCGAATTCTCAATCCGTCCGATTTCGGCGTCGTAGGTGTCCTTACCATTTTTTCGGCAATTGCCAGTACGATGCAGGAAAGCGGCTTCACAGCTGCTTTGGTGAACCGCAAGGAAGTCGATGCCAGGGATTATAATTCTGTTTTCTGGTTTAATGTGCTGATGAGCGCTGCGCTTTATCTGCTGCTTTTCTTTCTTGCGCCTTTCATCGCCCGCTTCTTTCACAATCCGGTTTTGGTCAGGTTATCCCGTTTTACTTTCCTGGGTTTTCTGATCGGGAGTTTGGGTACGGCACAGAATGCATGGCTGCTGAAGCATATGAAAGTCAAACAGAAGTCGTTGGCCAGCATCATTGCCGTAGTCGTTGCCGGGACGCTGTCCGTCGTTCTGGCCTTGAATGGTTTTTCCTACTGGGGAATTGCCATACAAAACGTGGTTTCCGTAATAGTCAATACCCTATGCCTTTGGATTGCATCCTCCTGGCGTCCTTCTTTCCACGTATCTTTGCGTCGTGCCTGGGACATGTTCGGCTTCAGCGTCAAAATACTGATCACGAATGTTGTCGCGATGGCCAACTACCATTTGTTCTCCGTCGTTTTTGGCCGGTACTATTCTGAATACGAAGTGGGGGTCTACAATCAGGCGAACAAGTGGAACGCTGCTGGGTATTCAACCATCGACGGAATGGTCCATAGTGTCGTGCTGCCGGCCTTGGTCGAAGCCCGTGATGATAAGGTGCGGCAGACGCGCGTTTTCCGGAAAATGATCCGTTTCGTGGCATTTGTTTCATTTCCGTTGATGCTGGGCCTTTCGTTGATAGCTCCTGATTTCATCACGATTTTCTTGACCGACAAGTGGGCGGAGAGTGGTTCTCTCCTGCGGTTGTTGTGTGTGGGCGGTTCCGTCTATTCTATCGCGACGGTAATGATTCTCTTGATTATCTCTCACGGTGGTTCCGGCGTTCAGATGTGGAATTCCATCGCGATGGGAATCGTGCAGGTGATCATCTGTGTCTGTTTCTTCCGGTTTGGCGTCAATGCAATGGTTGTGGCCAGCATGACCGTCAATGTGGGATGGCTGCTGATCTGGCACCGTTGTGTGAACCGGTATCTGTCCTATGCGGTTTGGGATTTCCTCAAAGACATCGGTTTTTATGCACTGGTTGCCGTTGCTGTGATGGTGGTCACGTATTTTTCGACGATCCTTATCGAGAATATTTATCTTCGTTGTATCGGCAGAATCGCCTTGGCTGCCGCACTCTATATTCTGGTCATGCATTTGACTGGCTCTGCGATTTTCAAGGAGAGTGTCCATTTTGTCATGTCCCGGATAAAGCATGGAAAATGAATCATCTTAGCTATGCGAATCATCGATTGTAAATGGGAGAAAGAGAATATCGGAAGCACCGTGTTCGAAGTCGGGATTGAAAAGGGTGACATCTTTTCTCCGGATTTCCTCCAGGGAGTTCCGGCATGTGACTATCTCGTAGTGAAGGTGCCGACGGGCATGACCGACTTCAATTGGTATTTGGGAACACAGGGCTTTACCCTTGTGGAAACGCAGATCAAATATTCCGGGACAATCTCGGCTTTTGATTATAACGACCGTTTCGTTCGAAAACTGCTGCCGCGTATCACGTATAAGGTAGTGGAAGGCCTTGCCGACGTGGAGGAGATTGTCGGTAGGGTTACTCCCGGTATGTTCCGGACTGACCGGATTTCGCTGGACCCTTCTTTCGGACCGGACAAAGGCTGTCAGCGGTACCGCAACTATTTGATGAACAGTTTCCGTTCGGGTCAGAATGAAATCATCGGGATTTATTTCGACGGCGAGTTGGCAGGTTTTGAAATGTATGAGTTGAAAGGAGAGACCTGTTGGGGGAAGTTGGGAGGAATCTACCCCGACAGTAAGGTTCCGGGGCTGGGCTTTCTGGTTGCCTGTGCCCCCCTGCTGTTTACATCTGAGAGGTATGGGGCGCGCCGTTTCGTTGCAGATGTCTCGTCCAACAATATGCCGGTGGTCGGTTTGTATGAATACCTGCACTTCCGCATGGAAGGCATGACTTATGTGTTTGCAAAACATTTTTGATCGATATGGAAGAAAAAGTATTGAGGAATCTGGACATTATGGCCATCCAACGGTATCAGCAGAACCGCTATCCGTGCCTTTTCGTGGATTTCATCGACGAGGTGGTTGTCGGCCGGTCGGCCCGCGGCCATAAGTGCCTTTCCTATAACGAATGGTATTTTCCCTGCCATTTTCCGGACGAGCCCAACGTGCCGGGGTTTATCCAGTCAGAGATGCTGGTGCAGGTGTTTCTGATGACTTTCCTGACCCTTCCGGGAAATGAAGGGAAGAAGACGGCGGCATTGAATTATAACGTAAGATTCAAAAAGAAACTTGTACCGGGAATGCGGGTTGACATCGTGGCGGAATTAAAATCTTATCGCAGAGGGATCGCTATTGGCTCCGCAGTCGGTTATGTAGATGGGGAAACCGCGGTTTCCGCCGATTTCATGATTGGGATCCCGGATGTGTTGAATACTTTCAAACCCAAAGTGGATAAATAATGGTCCGTCTTGCAGATTACGTCATACAGCGTATCGTCGATGAGGGCGTGAAACATATCTTTCTCGTTACGGGACGAGGGATCCTGTATCTGACGGATGCGGTGGCCAGGAATGAGGAGATACACCCGGTTTCCGTTCATCACGAGCAGGCGGCGGCCTATGCGGCTGTAGCCTATTCGCAGTATAATAATACGTTGGGTGCTGCTTTGGTGTCGACGGGATGTGCCTCGACCAACGCTTTGACAGGTGTGCTGAATGCCTGGCAGGACGGGGTCCCGGTACTATTCATCTCCGGCCAGAATAAACTGCATGAAACGGTGGCTTATACGGGCAAGCATATCCGCACATGGGGTTCACAGGAAACGGACGTGATCCCTATTGTCAGACCTGTTACCAAGTATGCCAACATGATTCTGGATGCCGGAAAGATCGGAGAAGAGATGGATAAGGTCATTTATTATGCTACCCATGGCGTAAAAGGACCTGTGTGGCTGGATATCCCGGTAGATGTACAGAATGCCCGTGTTGAGCCGGAACAACTGTCCCGTTGGAAAGGTGATGAGAACGGAAAGAAAGCC
>JAEEOM010000018.1 GCA_016284265.1 Bacteroidales bacterium
GCGAGAGCACCTGGCGGTCGAGGTAGTTGACCGTGGTCGCCACGAACAGCAGCGAGCAGATCCACCAGCGCCAGTTCGACAAAAGTTTCTGCTGGGTACTCATAGCCTACAGGATGTTTTGAATGGCAGCACGCATACCTGCTTGATGAATCATCGTCAGATACGTGGTCAGCAGTGCCGTCAGGCCCGGAATCTGGTTGAGGTCTTCACCCCAGATGAATTCGTCCGCAAGGACACCCTGCGCCACCGTGGCGATGTCGCCCGTAGCCCAGAGTTTCTGCAGCAGTTCGAGGATCTTCGGATCGTCGTTGGGGACGATCTCGTCGTCACCGCGCTTACCGCCTTTGTAGTAGGTGCAGATGGCGGCCAGGCCGAGGACGATGCCCTTCGGCAATTCGCCCTTGCGCTGCAGATAGGTCTTCAGGCCCGGCAGGTCGCGGGTCTTGAACTTCGGGAAGGAGTTGAGCATGATGCTCGTTACGAAATGTTTCACGAACGGATTGCGGAAACGCTCCATTACGTCGTCGGCGAATTTCACGAGTTCCTCCTTCGGAAGGTTGAGCGTCGGCAGCAGTTCCTCATACATCACGCGGCGCACAAACGGGCCCACGAGCTCGTCTTCGCAGCATTCCTTCACGGTATTGAGGCCACTCAGGTAGCCCACCGGCGAAAGCACGGTATGCGGGCCGTTGAGCAAGGTCACCTTGCGCTCGTGGTACGGCGCCTCGGAAGGCACGAAGATCACGTTGAGGCCGGCCTGGTCGGCCGGGAACTCGGCGGCGATCTCCTTCGGCGCCTCGATGACCCAGAGGTGGAAGATCTCGGCCTTGTCGAGCAGGTTGTCCTTATAGCCCACGCGTTCGCAAAGCTGTTCGGCAGTGTCGCGGGGATAACCCGGCACGATGCGGTCGACCAGCGTACTGTAGACGCCGCAGGCCGTGAGGAACCAGTTCCGGAATTCCTCGCCCAGCTGCCACAGGTCGATGTACTGGAGAATGCATTCCTTCAGATGCTTGCCGTTCTCGAAAATCAGCTCGCACGGGAAGAGGATCAGGCCGCGCGACATATCGCCGCTGAAATAATCGAAACGGTGATACAGCAGCTGCGTAAGCTTGCCCGGATACGAAGCGGCGGGCTTGTCGGTGAACTTGCAGGCAGGGTCGAAGGCGATGCCCGCCTCGGTGGTGTTGGAGATCACGAAGCGGATCTCGGGCTGCTCGGCAAGCTTCAGGTAGGCGCCGAAATCCTCATAGGGATTCAGGCCGCGGGAGACGACGTCGATCAGGTCGACGCTGTCAACGGGCTGGCCGTTCTGCAGGCCCTGCAGATTGAGGTGATAAAGGCCGTCCTGCTCATTGAGCCAGCCGACCATGCCCTTCTCGATGGGCTGGACTACGACGACGGAACCGTTGAAGTCCGTCTTCTGGTTGGTCTTCCAGATGATCCATTCGATGAAGGCGCGGAGGAAGTTGCCCTCGCCGAACTGGATGATCTTCTCGGTGTACGTTTTCGCCTGGGGCGCTGTCGTACGGTTGAGTCTTTCCATATATGCAGATGTTTAATAAATTGTCGAATTCAGAGGGTTACTCCCGTCTTGAAGATGGCGATTTCGCGAAAACCGTTCTTCTCGCTGTTGACGGGTTTGCCGCTGGCTACGGCCAGGACAGCGTCGATGAATCGGGCGGCGACCGTCTCCATCGGCTCGTCCTGCGCCAGGACGCCCGCATTGAAGTCAATCCACGTGGGCTTGCGCGTGGCAAGCGCCGTGTTGGTCGCAATCTTCATGGTCGGGACGAAACTGCCGAAGGGCGTGCCACGCCCCGTGGTGAAGAGCACGAGCTGACAGCCCGCGGACGCCAGGGCCGTGGAAGCTACCAGGTCGTTTCCCGGGGAGCTGAGGAGGTTCAGGCCCTTGACCGAGAGGCGCTCACCGTAACGGAGCACGTCGCGGACAGGGCTGCCGCCGCATTTCTGCGTGCAGCCGAGCGACTTTTCTTCCAGGGTGGAGATGCCGCCGGCCTTGTTGCCCGGAGAAGGATTCTCGTACACGGGCTGGTTGTTCCGGAGGAAATAGTCTTTGAAGTCGTTGATCAGGTGGACTGTCTTGTCGAAGGTCGCGCGGTCCTGACAACGGTTCATCAGAATGGTTTCGGCGCCGAACATCTCGGGCACTTCGGTCAGGACCGTCGTGCCGCCCCGGGCAACCACCCAGTCGGAGAAGACGCCGAGCAGCGGGTTGGCCGTGATACCGGAGAGGCCGTCCGAACCGCCGCATTTGAGGCCGACGCGCAGTTCGGAAACCGGCACGTCGGTCCGCCGGTCTTGCGAGCAGACCGCGTAAATCGCGCGGAGCTGCTGCAGGCCGTATTCGATCTCATCCTCCACCGTCTGGCACACGAACATCCGCACGCGCGATTCGTCGACCGGTCCCACGAGTTCGCGGAACGCGTCGAGCTGGTTGTTCTCGCAGCCCAGGCTCACCACGAGCACACCGCCCGCATTGGGATGGTGTACCATGTCGGCCAGGATCGTCCGCGTGTTCTGGTGGTCGTCTCCCAACTGTGAACAACCGTAGTTGTGCGGAAACGCCACGACGGCGTCGACACTTTGGCCAAGGCCGGTCTGACCGGCGATCTCGGCCTTGAAGCGTGCGACAATCTGCTCGCAGATGCCGTTGACGCAGCCCACGGTCGGGATGACCCAGATCTCGTTGCGGATACCGACCTGTCCGTCAGAACGGCGATAACCGCGGAAAGATACCCGGTCAAGCCGGGTATGACCCTGGTCTTTGTCATGCCCATGGTTTGCGTCATGCCCGACCTGGTTTGCGTCATGCCCGACCTGATCGGGCATCTGAGGCTCGTAATGATATTCCAGCAAGCCTTCAAGGTTGGTCTTGATGCAGGTATGGTCGATCATTTCGCCGGCTTGGACGGCGCGGGTGACGTGGCCGATCGGGAAGCCGTACTTGATGACATTCTCCCCTGCCCCGAGATCAGTCAGGACGATTTTGTGACCGCGGGGGACGTCGGTGCGCAGGACAACGTCCGCCACGGCGTCACCGGCCCGGAGGTCGGTGAGCGCCACGGCGACATTGTCGGAAGGATTGATCTTGATGTAATCCATATCAGATACCCGGTCAAGCCGGGCATGAGGTTAGAAGTTAAAGTAATTCTTCGCGTTGTTATAGGAGATGTCCTCGACCATCTGGCCGATGAAGTCTAGTTCAGACGCGGGCAGGCGGCCGGATTCCACGTCGTGACCGAGCACGTCGCAAAGGATGCGGCGGAAGTACTCGTGACGCGGGTAGCTGATGAAACTGCGGGAATCGGTGAGCATGCCGACGAAGCGGCTGAACAGGCCGAGTGCGGAGAGCGAATCCATCTGGCGGCGCATGCCGACCTCCTGGTCGAGGAACCACCAGCCGGAGCCAAACTGCATCTTGCCCGGAACCGTGCCGTCGTTGAAGGTGTACGCCATGGTCATCATCACGGCGTTGTCCTTGGGATTGAGGCAGTACAGGATAGTCTTGGCCAGCTTGCCGACCGACGTCAGGCGATCGAAGAAGCGGTGACCTGCCACAGCGATGTCCTGGTCGTGGATGGCGTCATAGCCCGTATCGGGGCCGATGAGGTCGAACATCTTCGAGTTGTTGTTTCGGATGGCCCCGATATGGAACTGCTGCGCCCACCCGGCCTCAGCGTCCATGACGGCCTGGTCGTAGAGGAAGGCGCTGCGGAACTTCTCAAGCTCGCGCGGATTGGGCGTGATGCCCATCAGCACTTTCTTGAAGATGAGTTCGATCTCAATCTCCTTGTAGTCGGCGGCATAGAAGTTCTCCAGACCGTGGTCGGAGAGTTTGCAGCCGTTGGCGGCGAAGAAATCGTGGCGCTTCTTCAGGGCCTCCTGCAGGTCGGCGTAGGAGTCGATCTCCATATCGGCGGCTTCGCCCAGCTGTTTCAGATAAGTCTTGTAGGCCTTCGGATTCTCGATGGCCATGGCCTTGTCGGGGCGCCAGGCCGGGATGACACGGGTACCGAAAGGATGCTCGGCAATCATCTTGTGCCAGCGCAGGTCATCGGCCGGGTCATCGGTGGTGCAGACCACCTCTACGTTGAATTTACGGATGAGGGCCTGGCCACGGAACTCGGGCGTAGCGAGTTTGGCGTTGCACTCTTCGAAGATCTCGCGCGCCGTCGCCGGGCACAGGAGCTTGTCGATGCCGAACACGCGGCTCAGCTCGAGATGCGTCCAGTGGTAGAGCGGGTTGCGCATCGTGTAGGGAACGGTCTCGGCCCATTTCTCGAAGGTCTCCCAGGCGGTTTTGGTACCGCCTGTGAGATAGTCTTCCGAGACGCCGTTGGCCCGCATCGCACGCCACTTGTAGTGGTCGCCGTAGTGGCCGTCCACCA
>JAEEOM010000157.1 GCA_016284265.1 Bacteroidales bacterium
AGGCTTATACCGACATCACCTTCCTGAAGGACTTCACCCTCTCGATCAAGGGCGACGTGAGCCTGCGCAACGACATGGACCGCACCTACAACAACGCCATTATCGGCGACGGTAAGGGTGCCAACGGTCGTACCAGCCGCACCGACTACTTCTATACGAACTACACGTTCCAGCAGCTGCTCAACTGGCGCCACAGCTTCGGCGACCACACGCTCGAAGCTCTGGTCGGCCACGAGAATTACTACTACAACTACGAGTACCAGTACAACTACAAGCAGGACCAGACCATCCCGGGTGGCCAGGAACTCGACAACTTCAACAACATGACCTCGATGAGCGGCTCCCAGAGCGGCTACCGCCTGGAGAGCTACCTGTCCCGCTTAAAGTATGACTACATGAGCAAATACTTCCTCGAAGGATCCTTCCGCCGTGACGGTACTTCCCGTTTCTACAAGGACAACCGTTGGGGTAACTTCTGGAGCGTGGGTGCCACCTGGGCCATCAGCCGCGAGGAATTCATGAAGAACGTCGGCTGGGTCGACAACCTCCGCTACCGTATTTCCTATGGTCAGGTCGGTAACGACCGCGGCTCCGGCTACTATGGCTACATGGCTCTCTACGATCTGGGTGTCAAGTACGGCGGCAAGGCCGCTTCCTACAAGATCCAGAACGAGGCCTACGACCTGGTATGGGAGAGTGAGAACTCCTTCAGCACCGCCCTCGAAGGCCGCCTGTTCGACCGCATGAATTTCACCGCCGAATACTTCAACAAGGTGACCAAGGACCTGATCTTCGACGTGGAGCACCCGTCCTCCGTCGGTGGTATCTCTTCCGGCGGTGTCACGACTGCTACCACGAAGAACATCGGTTCCGTGCGCAACTACGGCGTCGAGTTCAGCGCTGACATCGACATCATCAAGAAGCGTGACTTCGTGTGGAACTTCGGCGTGAACGCCACCTGGATGAAGAACGTCATCCTCAAGCTCCCTGAAGCCGACATCACCAACTACGACGGCCTGCAGAACGCCATGCGCAACGGCTCCAAGCTGTATGCGGAAGGTCACGGCCTCTACGACTGGCACGTGTATCAGTACGCCGGTGTCGACATGATGACGGGTAACGCCCTCTACCTGATCGACGACCAGAAGTACTACATCCTCGACGAGAACAAGATCGGCGACCGCTGGGACGAAGAAAAGAAGCAGTTGGTCCATGACTTCCAGAAGTCGCAGGTGCCCGAAGAATACCGCGTGGTCATCGACGGCAAGGAGTATGTGCTCAACACCACCTACGCCAAGCGCGACTGGGCGGGCACCTCGCTCCCGAAGGTCTACGGAAGCTTCAACACCGGCATCCGCTGGAAGAACTTCAGCCTGTCGGTCCTCTGCACCTACGCCCTCGGCAACAAGTGCATGGACGGTGCCTATCAGGACCTGATGTCCGTCTCCACCGGCCCTCACAGCTATCATGTTGACCTGCTCAACTCCTGGAGCGAAGTCCCGAGCGGCATGACCGAGAACTCGGCCGACCGCATCAGCACCACCGCCACCCCGAAGATCGACGGTTACTGGAACACCTACACCAACGCCACTTCCACCCGCTTCCTCGTCCCCGGCAGCTACCTGAACGTCAAGAACATCAACCTGGCGTACTCCTTCCCGCGCCGCTGGGTCAACAGCATCGGCCTGGGCTCCATCACCCTGAGCGCTTCCGTCGACAACGTCTGGGTCTTCGCCTACAGAACGGGTATGAACCCGCAGCAGGGCCTGGGCGGTTCGATCTCCGCTTCCTCCATCAATACGGCCCGTGTCAGCACGGTCGGCGTGAAAGTCAATTTCTAATGCAAGCTAAAATATGAAGAATATGAAAAAGTTTTCCATCATAGCACTCGCACTTGCAGTTCTCGTGTCCTTCGGTTGCTCTGAAGAATATCTCGATACCTTCCCGACCTCCAGTACCTCTCCGGCCACGTTGTTTGAGAACACCGACGCGGCCGCCGTGGCCGTCAACGGCCTCGGCAAGATCATGCGCCGCCAGTATGGTGCCTACGGCCAGGGTTACAACGGTGAAGGCACCGTCCGCCTCTACATCGGCGACTATCTGGGAGAGAACCTGATGAAGGGCAACTCCACCAGCTTCCTGAACTCTGCCAACGGTAACCTCTACGTGTCCAACACGGCCAGCCTCGGCGGATATGCCTGGTACTACTATTATATGCTGATCGGCAATGCCAACACCATTCTCCGGAACATCGACGATGCCGCCGGTTCGGATGCCGACAAGGCTTATGTCAAGGCACAGACGCTCGCTTATCGTGCTTATGCCTACTTCAACCTGGCCCAGATTTTCGGCCGCCGCTGGTCGGACGGCTCCGACAAGCCGTCGTGTCTGCTCCGCTTGACGGGCGAGGAACCCGACAACCTCGACCGTGCTACCCAGGGTGAAGTCTATGCGCAGATCTACGCTGACCTCGACGAGGCCATCAACCTCTTCAACAAGTCTGGCAAGGCCAACAGCCGTGGTTCGAAACACCTCATGGACCTCGATGTGGCTTACGCAATCTACGCCCGCGTAGCCCTCACCCGCGAAGACTGGAGCAACGCGCTCAAGTATGCCCAGCAGGTTCGCAAGGGATATCCGCTGCATAGCGTGGCCGACGAAAAAGACGGCTTCTGCAACCCCACCAGCGAGTGGATTTGGTACCTCTATGGCGCTGAAGACGAGACGCTGTACTACTACGACTATTTCTCCTACGCTTCCTACAACGCCGCGAGCTCCACGACCCGCAACTACCCGCTCTTGATCAGCCGTCATTTGTTCGAGCAGATTCCGGCGACGGACATCCGCCGCGTCTGGTGGCTCGACCCGGCCGGCTATGAGGGAACCTTCAACACTAATACGATGAAGGCCAGCGCCCAGAGCAGCAAGAACAAGCTCTGGGTCTATGGACAAAATTATGCTTCGGCTGACGGCCGAGTGGGTTTCACCTCGCAGCACTGCGTGTTCGCTTACATGAACTTCAAGATCCACAACTTCGGTCAGCCCGGTATCGGCCACCTCTGCCTGTTCCGTTCTTCCGAAATGGTGCTTATCGAAGCTGAGGCACAGTACCGTCTGGGCAACGAAGGCGCTGCCCGCGACCTGCTCGTGGAACTCAACGCCACTTCCAAGCGTGACCCGGCCTACACCTGCGACAAGACCGGCAAGGCCCTCATGGATGAGATCAAACTCTACCGTGGCATCGAGCTCTGGGGCGAAGGCTTCAACTGGTTCGACCTCAAGCGCTGGGGCGATACCATCGACCGTAAGAAGTATTCTGACGGCGGCAACTGGATGAGCCAGTATGCTATCAAGATCACGCCCAACGAGAAGAACAACTGGACCTGGTGCATCCCGCAGCACGAAACCAACTACAACAAGGGCATCACGACGACGCAGAACTAGTCGTTTTTCCCGAAAAAATGGGGGGGGGTAGAAATATCCTCCCCTTTTATTATCTTTGTGGAAGATATGTTTTTTTGATGAAACGGGTCTTCCATTTTTTATGCCTGCTGGCGGATTTTGCCGTGGTTTCCTGCGTCTATGATTTCCATCCGGACTGGCAGGGACAAGCTGGTTTTGTGGCCATTGAGGGGGATATTCTGGTGGGAGATACCTGCCGTTTTGATGTGCGTTTTTCGACCGATTTGGAGGACCCGAAGAATTCGGGCGCACCGCTGACCTATGTGCTCCGGGTGGAGGCTGGCGATGGGACGGTGTATCCGATGCAGGATAGCATCGTCGATCTGACGTCGGCGGACATTTCACAGGAATACCGGCTTGTGGTGGAAGTTTTGGCTCCTTTTCGACGGACCTATGCTTCGGAGTGGGCGCCCGTGCAGGTCACGCCGCCGATCGACAGCCTCTCGTGGTCGGTCGAAGCCGACGGGTCGAAACTTTGGGTGAACGTATCCACTCATTCCGACGGAGATGTCGGCTATTACCGCTGGTCGGCTGCGGAGACTTGGGAATACCACGCCACATATTATGCCGAGTATTATTTTTCTTCGGCAACGGGTACCATCCTTGAATACGAGGATGGGGAAAACACATACTTCTGCTGGAAATCAGCTGATCATGACGACATTCTTCTGGGCTCTACGAAGGAACTTCTGGAAGACCGGCTGGTGAACTACGGCATCATTTCGTTTGCGCCGGAAGACCGAAAGGTTTCCTATGTCTATTTTGTCGAACTTACGCAGACGCGTCTCTCCGAAGAAGGTTTCCGTTTCTGGGAGACCGTGCGGAATAATTCCAGCAATGTGGGCGGCCTGTTCTCCCCCGAGCCTTCCGAGTTGCGCGGCAATATCGTCAACGTAGAGGATCCGGACGAATTGGTGCTGGGTTTCATCAGTGTATCGACCCGTTCCCGGGGGCGGTTGTTCATCGAGAATTCCAAAACGCTGTTCAGCCGCTGGCATGGGCCTTCCTATGGGATCGAGTATCCTTTTCCCAGCGATTATTGGAAGTATTATGGCTGGCAGTACCGGGTCGGCTGGTGGGATGTTATGGTAGGTGCTTACTCCTGGCTGCCCGGCGAATGTGTGGACTGCCGTTTCTCCGGCGGTACGAAAGAGCGCCCCTGGTGGTGGATCAACGACGACAAATGATTATGAAGAAGACCAAGATACTATTACTGATCCTGTTTCTGTTGCTGCCGGGGCACACGCTGCTCCGGGCCCAGTCGGAAGACGAGGTGTTTTTCCGGCAGGAAGCGGCGGGCGCATCCATCCTTTACCGGGGGCATCAGGCATATGGCTACAGCATTCACTTCAATGGCTACTATTGGTGGACGGCTCCGGAGTTTTTGACGGGTGATGTCTTTTACAACGGAAAGGTGTACCATGGCCTGGAACTCAATGTGGATGCTTCCCGGCAAGAACTACTGGTCCGCCATCTTGTGGGACAGGGCAGCAAGGTCCTTTCCCGCGAGTTTGTCGACTGGTTCACACTGGATGGACGACGCTTCGTCAACTTGCAGGCGCTATGCGGTCCGGAGGCTCCTTCGGGCTACTGGGAGGTGCTTTTTGATGGAAAGACGCTGTTCCTGCGGCAGATTACCAAAACCCTGCTGTCCGACCACAATGGCGCGAAGCGACAGATGATCGGCGCCGGCGAGCCCTACGATCTCCGCATCCACGAGACTTTCGTGCGGGACGTCGCCTATTGCCTGCTCACCGAGGCTGGGCAGTTGGTCCCGGTCCGCTCCAAGAGCCAGATCCGGAACCAGTTTCCGGACCAGCGGAAGGACATCCGTCGGCATATCGTGAGCTTGGAGAAGCGCTTCGACCGGAGCATGACCCTGGAGGAATATGGCATGGAAGTACTTAAATACGTAGAGTCGCGATGAAACTGAAGAGCCTGTATCTGTATCTTTTGTTCGCGGCCCTGTGCGTTGCGACGCGACTCTACGCCCAGAATCCGCCGAAGCAGTTCAGCGTAACGAAAGTGGAATCCGACGAACTGGTGGCTTTCATCCGGGCGGAGATCACGCCGGAAATCTATTTCGTGAAAGATCCGGCCGACAACCGGAATTACACTGTCCGCGCCCCGAAGGAACAGTTCCTCGAGAAAGCCTTCGCCGCATTGCGCGAGGGCGGCTACCAGGTGTGGCAATACGACGGGAAATATATCGTAGCGCGCAATGGCGATTTGCGCGCTGTCCTGCCGACCGGCTATTTCGCGCGGCGGGAGCCGGTTAAACCGACGGAAGACAGCACGTTGTTCCAGGACCGGAACGTCACGATGACCTTCCAGAACAAGATCTACGAGATTGGCGACCCGGAGCGGGCCCGCAAGACTGGCAAGGCAACGGTCCGGGGCTATGTGCGCGATGCTGCCAGCGGCGAGCCGCTGGTGGGCGTGTCGGTGTACGACGAGTCGGGCAAGAGCTTCGCCACGACCGACGAATACGGCTACTACAAGCTGACGCTGCCGGTGGGCGTGGGCAAGCTGGGTTTCAGCGGCTACTCGCTGGAAGACCTCAAACTCGACCTGATGGTGTATGGTGACGGCGGCCTCGACGTGGTGATGAAAGAGAAGGTCTTCTCGCTGAAGGGTGCCGTCATCACCTCGGAGAGCATGTCGCAGCACCGAACCTCCCAGCTGGGCATCGAGAAGGTGCGCATCAATATGATCAAGAACGTGCCGGTGGTCTTCGGCGAGGCCGACGCCCTGAAGGTGGTGATGACCCTGCCGGGCGTCAAGTCGGTGGGTGAGGCCTCGAGCGGATTTAACGTGCGCGGTGGCGCCACCGACCAGAACCTCATCCTGTTCAACGGCGGTACAGTATACAATCCGAACCACATGTTCGGCATCCTCTCCGCTTTCAATCCCGACGTGATCAGCGACGTAGAGCTATTCAAGAGCTCGATTCCTGCGCAGTATGGCGGGCGCATCTCTTCGGTGATGGAGGTCCGCACCCGGGAGGGCAACAACAAGAAGGTGGAAGGGTCCCTGGGCTTGGGCCTGCTGACGAGCCGCATGCATCTGGAAGGACCGATCGTGAAAGACCGCACGACCTTCATCCTCGGCGGCCGCACCACCTATTCCAACTGGATGCTCAATCTGCTGCCAGTGGGCAGCAGCTATGCGGGCGGCAAGGCCTCGTTCCAGGACGTGAATCTGGGCATCAGCCAGAAGATCGGCGAGCGCAACACCCTCCACGCCTATGGTTATTATTCGCGCGACAAGTTCAGTTTCAGCAACGATACGACCTTCCGCTATCGCAGCCTCAACGGTTCGCTCAAGTGGCACAGCGTCTTCAACGACCGCCACTCGATGACCGCCACGGTGGGCTACGATACCTATCATTATAGCATCGAAGACCGCTTCAATCCCTATACGTCCTACCGGCTCTCCAATGCGGTGGATCAGGGATCAGCCAAGTTGCATTTCAAGTCCATCCTCTCCAATGCCCATACGCTGGAATACGGCGTGAGCGGTACGCGCTACGACCTCAATCCCGGATCGTATCACGCGCTGGGCGATTCGTCGCTGGTAAACTCCCGTGACCTTTCGCGGGAAAAAGCGCTCGAAGCGGCCGTGTATCTGAGCGAGACCTGGCAGATCACGGATGGCCTGACTCTCGATGCGGGCCTGCGCTGGTCGCAGTTCTTCCGCTTCGACGACGGCAGTACGTATGGCGGACCCGAGTACCGGATCTCGGGCAAGTATTCGTTCAACGACTATACGAGCGTGAAGGCCGGCTTCAACACGATGCGGCAGTACATCCATATGATCTCCAACAGCATCAACGTGTCGCCCACTGACAGCTGGCGGCTCTCCAGCGCCAAGATCCGGCCGCAGACAGGCTGGCAGGCCGCGACCGGCTTCTACCGGACACTGATGGACGGGACGCTCGACTTGTCGATGGAAACGTACTTCAAGCGGGTCAAGCATTATATCGACTACAAGAGCGGCGCGGTGCTGATAATGAACGAAAACCTGGCCGACGCACTCATCGAGACCGAGAACCGGGCCTACGGCGTCGAGTTGATGGCCAAGAAGACGCTGGGCAAGCTCAACGGCTGGGTATCCTATACCTATTCCCGCTCCCAGCTGCGGGAGATGGAAGATCGCGGCATTTATACCATCAACGGCGGCTGCTGGTACAACGCCGCTTACGACAAGCCGCACGACGTGAAAGTTGTGGCCAATTACAAGTTTACGCACCGCTACAGCCTCTCGGCCAACCTCGACTATGCGACGGGCCGGCCGGTGACCATCCCGATCAGCAAATACGAGTATGGACACGGCGCACGCCTGGTCTATTCCGACCGCAACAGCTACCGCATTCCCGACTATTTCCGGCTCGACCTGGCCTTTATCGTTGAACCCGGGCACTATCTGCGACAGCTGACGCATTTCTCAGTAACCTTTGGCTGCTACAACGTCACGGGCCGGAAGAACCCGTACTCCATCTACTACACGTCGGAAGGCTCGGTGGTCAAGGGCCACATGCTGAGTGTCTTTGCGACGCAGATTCCCTACATTAACCTCAATATGAAGTTCTGACGGCGATGAAAAGGATAAGTTTGCTTACGGGAATGTTCGCGATGCTGCTTGGCACAGCTCCTGCATTCGCGCAGGCGCGCGTGGTGGAGCGCACCTGGCTTTCCACCGACAAGGATGTCTATGTGGCAGGGGAGAGCGTGTGGTATTCTGCTTTCTGCCTTGATGCGGGGAGTCTCCGGTATTCGCCAGTCAGCAGCGTGGCGTATGTAGAGTTGCATTCTGCTGATGGACTGGCGGCCACGTCGAAGGTGGCACTGGCGGGCGGGCGTGGAGGCGGACGCCTCCTGCTGCCGCAGTCGCTGCCGACGGGCAACTATCGCCTGATTGTCTATACGGCCCAGAACAAGGATGAGGTCGATTATGATTACGAAGGCTTGGCCTCCAAGACAATTTCGGTGTTCAACGTCTTCTCTTCGGAGCGGGTGAAAGACGGGGTGGAGGTCGTAGATGCGGAGGAATATGCTGGGTTGCGTCATCCCCGGCTAGACCGGGGATCTCTCGAGCTATCGTGGGATAGCCATAACCTAACCTTGACCAATCCCACGGGCGAAGCCCTTTCGCTGAGCCTTTCCGTGTGGCATGACGACGGGTTCGTCTCTGTCGACAACCCCGGCATCGATCAGTTCCTAGACGATTGCCGCCAGGTCGGCTCCCGCCGCTTCCGCGGCGAGACGCCGCCCGACTACGAAGGCGAAATCATCCGCGGCCGCGTTACGGGCTTCAGCGAGACGATGATTGCGGAACTGATCGGCCACCATGCATTCATCGCCTCTCCCTCCGATAAGTCAGACATCTATGCTTCGCCCATCCGGGAAGACGGCTCGGTGGTCTTCTATACCGCAAATATCTATGGCAACAAGGAGTGTGTCTGCGAGATCGAGGGCCTTTCGCCCGAAAGCAACTGCCACGTGGAACTCATCTCTCCCTTCGTGAAGGCGGCAGTACCGGCTGCCGCTCCACTCCTCCTTTCCGATGCTGTGGCCGACGCTCTGAAGGCCCGCCGCGTCCGCATGCAGATCGAACGGCAGTTCGAGGCCGACACCCTCTACGATTTCCTGCCCGTGCGGGGTGATGGCCTGTTCGATGAGGAGGCCTGCATCCGTTATGTGCTCGACGACTATACCCGTTTCCATACCCTGGAAGAAGATTTCATCGAATTCATCCCCGAACTGCGTACGCGAAAAGGCGCCGATGGAAAAACGCGGATTCAGGTCCGCATCCGGGAAGACGCGATCGGCCCTGGCTTCGCCGAGGAGGAGTCGCTCGTCCTGCTCGACGGCGTTCCGATCTTCGACCACGCCAAGATGATGGCCTACGACCCGCTCCTGATCGAATCGATCAACGTCTATCCCCAGACCTGCTATGTGGGCAGCCGCATCTTCAAGGGGCTGGTAAACTTCGTCACCTACAAGCGGAACCTGCCGGGCTTCACCTTCGACGGCAGCACCCGCGTCGTCGACTGGCAGGGCGTGAGCTGGCCCCAGGCCAGCACCGGCTCCCGCCTCTCCGACGGCGACACCTATCCCGACTACCGCCAGACCATCTACTGGCATCCGCTCCTGCAGGTCGCCGCCGGCCAAACCGTCATCATCCCCATCCGCCTCCCCGACTACAAAGGCGCCTTCGTCGTCAAGGCCGAAGGCCTCTCCGCCTCCGGCGTCCCGATTACCAGCTGCATTTTCTTCGATCATTAGCGTGGCGGATAACCGGTTGATAATCAGCTTAAACGCGAAAATCGATTGCGCGTTTTGACGCAACCGATTTCTTTGAAAACATTGATAATCAGATAGCTCAGCGCCACGGTAACAATGCTTCCGTCGTAATGAAAGCCAAAATTTATACTATCTTTGTCTCAATCAGGAACTGTTTATGAAGTATCAGAAGCATATTGTTCTTTTTTGCCTGCTGTTTTTCGTCGGTGCGGGCGCTTTACAGGCGCAGCCGGTGATGGTGGCGGAACAGGTGTATGTGCATCTTGACCGGACATATTATGCGGCAGGGGAGACCATCTGGCTGAAGGGGTATGTGGAAGATATTCTGCCCGATGAGTATGCCAGTCTCTACCTCTATGTGGAGTTGCTGAAACCTGGAAAGGGCGAGGTGTTGCTCCGGGCCAAGATTCGCCGGGGCGAAAAGGGCTTTGCCGGCCATCTCGATCTGCCGGACGATTTGCCCGGCGGACGCTATCTGCTCCGGGCTTACACCCGCTGGCAGCTGAACTGGCCGGAGGAACAGATGTTCCGCGTGCCGATTGATATCTATGACGGCAGCGACCTCGCTGCTGCGGGAGGAGGCGCTTGGGCATTGGAATCTTCTTCATCGGCCGCGCCGCTGACCATCCAGTGGGATACGCCCGACTATGTTCCGCGCAAGCGGTGGAACCTGCAGGTGCTGTTGCCCGAAGTCGTGGCCGCTGATTCGGCTGAGGTGTCGGTTTCCGTGGTGCGGCACGCTTTCCTTCCGTATCAGCAAGCAGAGGAATCGTCGTCTGCTCATACGGATACTGCGGGTACCGTGCGTTTCTATAAGGAACGCACCCAGTCGCTGCGGGGCGAGATCCGTTCGGTTTTCAAGACGAAGCCGCGCAACTTCACCTTTACCCTGATGGCGCCCTCGATGAACTATTCGCAGGTAACGCCTGTCAAGCGCGGCAATCGGTTCATCGTCGACAGCCTCGATTTCCCAGAAGGGACCCTGTTCATCCTCCACGTGGACAATG
>JAEEOM010000158.1 GCA_016284265.1 Bacteroidales bacterium
CCGTTGGCACCCTTACCGTCGCCGATAATGGCGTTGTTGTAGGTGCGGTCCATGTCGTTGCGCAGGCTCACGTCGCCCTTGATCGAGAGGGTGAAGTCCTTCAGGAAGGTGATGTCGGTATAAGCCTGGGCGCTCGTGGTCACGCGCTGGTCGAAGCGGGTGTCGAGTTCGGCTTCCCAGAGGGCGCAGCGGGCGTTGTACTGCGGGCGGCTGTAGAGCTCACCGGCGTCGTACTGCTTGTTGCCGTTCTCGTCGAGGAGGAAGCTGCCGTCGGGATTGTGGAGATACACCGGATAGATCGGAGCCATCACGGAAGCCTGGTACAGCGGGTTGGCATAAGCGGTCGAACCCGTGCTGCGGTAGTTCGAAGTCTGCCAGCTGGCGGCAATGTTCGCACCGGCCTTCAGCCACTTGACAGGGGTGACGCTCACGTTGGCACGGCCCGTCCAGCGCTTGAAGTCGGAGTTCACCGTCTGGCCCTGCTCGTCGAGGTAACCGAGGGAGAAGTAGTAGTTGCTCTTGGCGGAGGCGCCGGAACCGCTCACGTTGTAGTCCTGACGGTAGCCGTTGCGCATGGTGTAGTCCCACCAGTTGAGGTCGTTGTAGCCGGAAAGGATGTTGGCGCTGTAGTTGAACTTGCCGTTGGCGTCGAACAGGTTGTCGAAGGCCACGTCGAAGACGTTGTATTCACCGAGGTAGGTGAAGAGGTTCGCGCGCATATCGGCGATGGCCGCTTCCTTGGTCATGTTGGAGCTGCCGATCAGGTTGTTCATGTAGCCCGTGAAGAAGATCTGCATGAAGTCCTTGGCATTCACCTTGTCGTACTCGGGGATGGCGCGGTTGAAGATACCCTGGTTCACGCTCACGTTGAAGCCCACGCGGTCGCTCTTGCCGCGCTTGGTGGTGATCAGGATCACACCGTTGGAAGCACGGTTGCCGTACAGGGCGGCGGAGGTGGCGTCTTTCAGCACGGTCAGGCTCTCGATGTCGTTCGGGTTCAGGTCGGAGATGTTGCCGCCGAAAGGAACGCCGTCGATGACGTAGAGCGGGGAGTTGTTACCAGTCACGGAGCCGACACCGCGGATGCGGATGGTGGCGTCGCTGCCCGGGTCGCCGGTAGGCAGGGCAAGAACGCCCGTAGCCATACCTTCCAGCACGTTCGAGACGCTGGAGACAGGGCGCTGGGCGATGGCGTCGGACTTCACGGTGGAGATGGCGCCCGTCACGGACTCCTTCTTGGCCACACCGTAGGCCACAACCACAAGTTCTTCGATGCTCTCCGTGTCGGGAGCCAACAGGATGTTGATCACGCCGCGGCCTTCAACGGCAGCTTCCTGGTTGAGGTAGCCGATGGAGCTGAAGATCAGGACGGCGTTGCGCGGAACGTCGATGGTATAGTTACCGTCGGCATCGGTTGCGGTACCGGTCATCGTACCTTTCACCTGGATGGAGGCGAACGGGACACTTTCGCCGGTGTTGGCGTCGGTCACTTTACCTTTGACGCTGATGGTCTGCGCCAGGGCGCTTCCCAGTGCTAAAAAGGTCAAGAGGCAAGTAAACAAAAGTCTAAGTTTCCTCATAAATGAAATTTTAGATTAAAAAATAGTTTATTAGGTTTAATTGCGTTCAACGTCAATACAGACAATATAGGAAACAAAGGTACAAAAACTTTTGGACAAAACAATAAACCAGACCAAAAAAGGGCGTTTCCTGCGGTGGAAACGCCCTTTTGTCAAAATAGCAGGCTGAAAATCAGTCCTCGAATTTCTGGTTGAGCAGTTCGATCATCTTGATCACGGCTTTTGAAATCGGGGTACCCGGGCCGAAGATGGCCACGGCGCCGTCGCGGTAGAGTTCATCGTAATCCTGGGCCGGAATCACACCGCCCACGACGACGAGAATGTCCTCGCGGCCGAGTTTCTTGAGCTCCGCGATAATCTGCGGGACGAGGGTCTTGTGGCCGGCGGCCAGCGAGGAGACGCCCACGATGTGCACGTCGTTCTCGACAGCCTGGCGGGCAGCCTCTTCCGGGGTCTGGAAGAGCGGACCCATATCCACGTCGAAACCGCAGTCGGCATAACCGGTGGCGACCACCTTGGCGCCGCGATCGTGACCGTCCTGGCCAAGTTTGGCCACCATGATACGGGGCTGACGGCCTTCCTTCTTGGCGAACTCGGCCACCATCTTCTTGGCGGTCTCGAACTCGCTGTCGTTCTTCACTTCAGAAGAATAAACACCAGTGTTCATACGGATCACAGCTTTATAACGTCCGACAATCTTTTCGCAGGCATCGGAGATCTCGCCCAGGGTGGCACGGACCTTCGCGGCCTCGATGGCCAGGGCGAGCAGGTTGCCCGTCTTGGTCTCCACGGCATGCGTGATGGCATTCAGGCAGGCCTGGACCTTGGCCTCGTCGCGGTGGGCGCGGAGGTCTTTCAGGCGGGCGATCTGCGATTCACGCACCTTGGTGTTGTCCACGTCGAGGATCTCGATGGGATCCTCGTGGGCCAGGCGGTACTCGTTGATACCGATGATCTTCTCCAAGCCGGAGTCGATACGGGCCTGCTTGCGGGCCGCGGCTTCCTCGATACGGAGCTTCGGCACGCCGGTCTCGATGGCCTTGGCCATGCCGCCGAGGCTCTCGACTTCCTGGATGTGCGCCCAAGCTTTGTGAGCGAGCTCGTTGGTGAGGCTTTCTACATAGTAGGAACCGGCCCACGGGTCGATGGAACGGCAGACCTGCGTCTCTTCCTGGATGTAGATCTGCGTGTTACGAGCGATACGCGCAGAGAAGTCGGTCGGCAGGGCGATGGCCTCGTCGAGCGCGTTGGTATGCAGCGACTGCGTGTGGCCGAGGGCGGCGCCCATGGCCTCGATGCAGGTACGGGCCACGTTGTTGAACGGGTCCTGCTCGGTAAGCGACCAACCGGAGGTCTGGCAGTGCGTACGGAGCGACTGGCTCTTCGGGTTCTTCGGGTTGAACTGGCCCACGATCTTGGCCCAGAGCATACGGGCGGCGCGCATCTTGGCAATCTCCATGAAGTGGTTCATGCCGATGGCCCAGAAGAACGACAGACGCGGTGCGAAGGCATCCACGTCGATGCCGGCCTTGATACCGGTGCGGATATATTCCATACCGTCAGCCAGGGTGTAGGCCATCTCGATGTCGTTCGTGGCACCGGCTTCCTGCATGTGGTAACCGGAGATCGAGATCGAGTTGAACTTGGGCATGAACTGCGACGTGAAGGCGAAGATGTCGCCGATGATGCGCATCGAGAATTCCGGCGGATAAATATAGGTGTTACGCACCATGAACTCCTTGAGGATGTCGTTCTGGATGGTACCGGCCATCTCTTCGAGCTTGACGCCTTGTTCCAGACCGGCCACGATATAGAAGGCCATGATCGGGAGGACGGCGCCGTTCATCGTCATGGAGACGGACATCTTGCCGAGTGGAATCTGGTCGAAGAGGACTTTCATGTCTTCGACGGAGCAGATCGACACGCCTGCCTTGCCCACGTCACCCACCACACGCGGGTGGTCGGCGTCATAGCCGCGGTGCGTGGCCAGGTCGAAGGCCACCGAGAGGCCTTTCTGGCCGGCGGCCAGGTTGCGGCGGTAGAAAGCGTTGGATTCTTCAGCCGTGGAGAAGCCCGCGTACTGGCGGATGGTCCAGGGCTTGTTGACGTACATCGTGGAATAAGGTCCGCGGAGGAACGGGGCCACGCCGGCGGCGTAGTTCAGGTGTTCCATCCCTTCGAGGTCGGCGGCCGTGTAGAGGGGCTTCACGTCGATCTTTTCAGGCGTATGCCAGAGCTCTTCCTGTTTGCAGGCGCATTCGCACTTGGGCGCGGCGCCTTTCGTATAGTCGATTTCGTTGAATTTCGGTCTCATTGTCTGTCCTCCTGATTAAAGTTCCTTGACGCCCAGGGCTTTCTGGTATTCCTTGAGGGTATCCAGCACATTGCACTTGACATGGATGTAATGGTTGATTCCCTGCTCTTCGAGCTGCGGACGGCACTCGGGATCGCCGGCAACGACCACGATGGCCTTGTCGCCGATGAGTTGGGCGATCTTCGGGACGTTTTCGAGATACTCGTCGTCGGCCGAGCAGGCCACGACGATGTCGGCCTTGGCGGCCAGGGCAGCCTCGACGCCTTCTTCAATGGTCGCAAAGCGGTTGTTGTCCACCACTTTGATGCCGGCCACGGCGAAGAAGTTGCTGGAGAACTGGGCGCGGGCGCGGCACATGGCCAGGTTGCCGAAGGTCAGCATGAAGGCCATGGGCTGGCGGCCGTTACGGTCGGTAGCCAGACGCATTGCCTCGAACGGCTGGGCACCACGGTAGGCGCAGAGCGGCTCGGCCATCTTCTCTTCGCAGCCGCAGGCTTTCTCTTCGCAGCAGCCGCAGTCACGGGTCACGATTTCCTTGGTGATCTCGTCGCCCGCTTTTTCGAGGAAGTTCGGGAACTGGTTGGTGCCCAGCAGTGTCTCGCGGCGCTGGGCCAGGAGTTTGTCTTTCTTGTCGGAGACGGCTTTCACCTGCTCCTGGACGAAGCCGGCCTTGAAGGCCTCGGTGTAGCCACCCTTCTCTTCGACTTCCTTGAAGAGTTTCC
>JAEEOM010000159.1 GCA_016284265.1 Bacteroidales bacterium
CCCTTGGGCTCGATGGTATTGATGTTGGAGACAATCAGTACGTCGTTCTTCCGCAGGAGGATATCTTCCACGTTTCCTTCCAGGATACCTTTAAGCGGAACGGAGAGCATTTCCATCGACCGGTCTTCTTTCTCACGCATCAACTGGGCCCTGCCAAGGAAAGCGTCGGGCAGCAGGCCGCCGGCATGTTCTACAAGTTGCTTTACCGTTTGGATGTCTCCACCCAACTCGAAGCGACCGGGACGGTACACCGCGCCCCGAACCTCGATCCGGTTGGTGAACAAGCCCACCTCACTGCCGCTGACGTAGGCAGCATCACCATCCTGCAGTCCAAATCCGGAGAACTTCCCACTCTTGACCGTATAAATGTGATTGGTGCGTCCATCGTTGCGTTCTACCTGGACCTCGCCCGCCCAGGCCCCATCAGAAAAACCGCCGGCGTAGCTGATGAGATCCGAAAGAGATTCCCCTGCCCGCAATTCGTAGAACATGGGGCGTTTGACAAAGCCGTCAATGCTTATCAGTGAAGCATAGGGCGGTACATTAATCACATCACCTTCCTTGAGCGCCACGTCGGCATCAACCCGGCCGTGGAAAATATACTCGTAAACATCGACTGTCGCGAAATCACGGCCACCCCGCATAATCTTGACCTGACGAAGCGAGCCGATGTCCGTGACGCCTCCCGCCCGATAAAGAGCGTTGAAGACCGTAGAGAACGATGAGAGGCGATAGGTGCCGGGAGAAGCTACTTCTCCAAGGACATTGACCATGATGGTTCGCACCTCACCCAGCGTAACCGCAATCTTGGACGAACCGCCCTGCAACGTGGAATAGGTTTTGGACAATACCGACTTAAGTTTACCCTTAGCCTCCTTGATAGTAAGGCCGGAAAGGCTGACCGGCCCGATCTGGGTAATGGTAATAGTCCCTTCGGGAGATATTTTCTGTTTGATGGTCACCTCATTGGCGCCCCAGATATCGATGATCAGTTCGTCGCCGGGGCCGAGGACATAATCTTCGGGGGTAGCGAGGTTCTGATTCGGTTCGAAGGAAAGCCGGTTCGACGAGAAGATATCCATCCCATAGATTCGCTTGTATCCTTCCGCATCGTACAACGGATCAAATGCGCCGTCGAAAGCCGCCGCGCGTGTCTTGTCGGGCTTCCCTTTTCTCCGCGAATCAGAGTTTGCCGTGCTCCTGTCAGTCGTTTCGGCCGGATCCGGCGCGACCGTCTGGGTTCGGACTGTCCGGTCGGCACTGACCGCGGTTCCGGATGTGTTCTGCGGGAGCGTCGTACTTCCGTTCCGGTATGCCCGCAGCAACTGCTGCAACTGGGAGGTCGAAACGCCCCTGGACAACAGTTCATTACCGATCTGCCGCTCGCTCTTGCCGGCAGCTACGCCTTGGGTGATGTATTCAATGACCTGGGTATCGGACATTTGTGCCAAAGCGTCCTGGACACCGGCCAACAAGAAAACAACCAACAGGATTGCAATTCGCTTGAACATATTATTGCACACGATTAGTGGTAGTGTTATCAATCAACTCAGGCGGCGGAAGCATCGGCATAATCGGTACAGCCGCCTTTGTAGCAGGCTGAATAACCGGGCTGGAAATCACATCCCGCACGGGATCCTCAGGCTTGTCGATCGTGGACATGTAATTACTGAGCGAGAACGTACCGCCCGCCAACTCAACGATCCGCTTGGCGATCAGTGCACGTTGCCAGGCAGAGAAGTAAGGACGGTTGTCGATCATGCAGCTGACTTCCTCAGAGCGCCAGCGATTGAAAATATACACATCGCCGCCCTGGAATTTGCCAATGCGACTATACAGGCTGTTAGAGGCAACCAGTGAACTCCGCATGCCCAGCAGTTCCTTCCAAGGGAGTTTGGCATCATCATACCAGCCGGAAACATTCAGACCAAACGGAACCGGAAAACTATGACCGGAGATATCGCTTTGCGACGTGGGATAAGAAGTATACCAATATTCATCGGCCAGCCGGCCGAAACTGTGACCGCCGAACTCATGGACCAGGACATTGCGCCAGTCGCCCGAAACGGTTCCGTAAAGGGACTCGATATCCGACGGGGAAAGAGAGGTCGTATTATAGCCGGCAGCAGGATCATCACTTGCCGGAACCGTGTAGGAGTAACTCCATCCCATCGCCCCGCCATCGCTTATATAAGGGACCTGGCAAAAAGTCTGTCCATTGGAAAACGTATGGGCTTTCCCACCGTAACGGCTGTCGTTGATGAGTAGCAACACAGGAACTTCTGCGATGGTCTTTTCACCGCGAACAATCTCGGGACAATGAGCTGCGACAAAGCCGTAAATGGCATCTTGATTTGCGTCCATGTGATTGTAGGCATCCGCCTCCCAGTATGAGCCGAACGCCGTATTACGGGCTGTAGTGATATTGCCACTGGCGTCACAGATGGAAGCACCTTCATCTTCGGAAGCCTTCCAGAGGAAATAGACGTTGAAGTAGTCCTTGTAGGACTTGTAAGGTTCCGTCTCAAAGAGGAAATCGATGCCCGCTTTGGCCCGGCTTTCAAATGTAGCCCGTTGCGATTCTGTATAACCGTCCGGCAGGACGACAAGATCAACCGGATCGAGACCAGACGATGCTGTCATATACTGCGTGACGGCCGGGTCGCCAAAGGACGAGCCCAGATTAATCGTACCGAAATCAACGATATGGGAGCGTGTAAGAGTCAGCGTTTTTGCAGATTCCTTGATGATTACCTCTCCCTTCGCGTTCTGGAAAACCATCGAAAAGCCCTTGCTCGTCCCGGGGAACATGACCATGTAGTAGTCCTTATCTTTCTGGAAGGGGCCTTTCAGTTCAATGGTGGAACCCGGATCTTCCTGCCGGGTATTCAACCAACTGTTGAAGTTGTAGGTCGGTTCTCCGGACGAAAGATTATTTACGATGATGTCACCGGAAAGCAAAGAAGTTCCAATAAATTTGATTGAGGACAGTTGCGAAACCACTGAACCGGAAAGCCGGAACTTGACCAGCGAAAAGAAATTCTTGAAAGTCAAACCGTCCGCCATGGAGGGAGTGATGGCAAAAGCCATGTTCATCCCTTCTTCCACACCGCCAGCGACAGCCTGCTGCACTCGCGGGAGAAAGACACCGAATCCATCGCTCATATAGCCTTTGGAGCGACTGGCAGGATAAAAAGCATAATACTTAGTCACACCCGATGGTCCACTCCAACTGGAGCACGAAAAATCCGCTTCCGTCACGCCGTCATCCGCGGTTGTAAACTGTTTCGGAGAATAATAACTTGCACCCGTTGTCGGGTATACAATTATCACATCCCCCGCCGTCCAAAGAACATTGGAATAGGTACCGGCCGAATTCATTTCCAGACGGCTCTTGGTATCCGGCTGATCAAATCGGGCACGAACCACCATCATTCCGGCATTGTCCTGCATCGACTCCGCCTCATTGGAACAAACCTCATAAGCGCATCCCGCCGTCAGCAGCAGCGCCAAGACACAAAAGAAAAAACGTTTCATAAGGCAGATCATTTCTTTAATCGTTAAACGGATCGAAGGGATCGACTTCATACCCCTCATTGCTGCCCATCAGGACATAGTTGAAAGGCTGCACCTCTTGCAGACGGCA
>JAEEOM010000160.1 GCA_016284265.1 Bacteroidales bacterium
CCGCCCGCTGCTCATCAAATAACCAAAGAGAATTCTACAAAGATGTCTTCGACGTAGCCGTCAAAGCGCAGTGCTGACCGTCCCGCTTAGGGTCTCCAGCTTCATCCGCTCGGTGAGCGTGGCGTTCAAACGGAATTGCTGCCGGAAATAATCGAGGATCAACGCCTGCTCACGAAGACCGCAGTGATGGCCGCCGTCGAAGAACTCCGTGCGGAGGCGGCCTTGCGCACCCGCTTTCGCATAAATGGCCTGCATCCGATCGAAGGCATTTTGGGAAGCATCGGCCGGGAACAAGCGGTCATTGCGTCCATTCAGGAAGAAGAAAGGCTTGGGACATAGCCAACAGGCAATGTCGGGAAAGTCATAGCGTTCCCGCAGCGCCGGAATCATCATGGAATAGTCGGAAGCCGACGGCGGGTCGGCCTGCGTGGCCTTGAGCGTCATCCAGCACAGGGCGACGCCGGTTTTGACGGCTTCACAGAAAGCGGCCAGCAGCCAAGCCCGATGAGCGCCCATCGACCAGCCGAAACACCCCACACGGTCGGCATCGACATAGGGCAAGGCAGCCAGCAGACGTGCCGCGGCCGCATCTTCGTTCAGCGTCTGTTCCGCCCATACGACTCCGCGGCGCGCCAGACTGTCGTACACGGCGCGCTGTCCCTCATAGACGGCCTGCTTCACGGATCGAATCTCCCGGGACATGCGCTGGGATGGCGCATCGCCGAACTGCATCCGGCTCCATTGCTGACAAAGATCGGTACTTCGGGATCCCCAGTACAACGCATCAGGCACAATCACCACATAACCTTCAGCCGCCAGACGGTCGGCCAGGAAAACCCCGTCAAAACCGTCCGTCACCCACTGTCGTGCAGAAGCCTGGATATGCGAGGGAGCCGATGCCAATGGCCGGACCAGTTTCTCCTTGCCGATATCGAAACGAGCGCCATGGTCGTGGAGCAGCACCAGACCCGGACACGGCTTATCGGCAGAAGCGCCTTCGGGCACAAGCAGGTATGCCTGTACGCGCTCCGGACCGACAGCCTGGTATTCGATAAGCTGGCAGCTATATCCATTCCGCTGCTCCGTTTCCAGCACAGCCATCTCAGGGTCCACGGAAGCCCACAAATGAAGCGGCAGCGCCGCCAACAACCACATCAGACAAGACAACATACCGGAATCATCGATTGCTTTCCAAAGATACAACGGCGATTTTGTATTTCAAAATCATTATCTTTGTTGAGTATGACGAATCCGCTGTCCATAAAGAACAGGACCTGCAGGCTGTTCGGATCAGACAATCCGGACTGTCTGCTGATACAGCCTTCCGCCCGTCATGAAACAGCCATGCTGGATGCGGAAGCTGCGCAGATTGCAGCCCTGTCCAAGCGACCCTTTATTCTGGCGGCCATTGAATTGGATGACTGGATCCTCGACCTGATGCCCTGGCCGGACAGAAACATCTCCCGGGAGGACGAAGCGGGAAAGCATGCCCAGGACACCCTGCATTACATCCAAAATGCACTGATTCCTGTACTGAAAGAACGCTATGGAGAACACCCGGTCATCCTGGGCGGTTATTCGCTGGGCGGCCTGTTCGCCCTTTGGGCGGCGACCCGGACCGACGGTTTCCAGGCCATTGCGGCGGCCTCCCCTTCCGTGTGGATCAAGGATTGGATTCCTTTTGCCAGAAAAAATGCTCCGGCAGCCGAGTTCGTCTATCTCAGCCTCGGCCAGCGTGAAGAATACGTGAAGAATCAAGCCATCGCCCGCGTCGGTAATTGTCTTCGGGAATACGATGCGTTGTTGCAGTCCCAATTGGGCCCGCAGCGACACACGCTGGTGTGGGAAGCGGGCAATCATTTCACCGACAACGAAGGCCGGCTGGCCCGCGCCTTCGCCGGGTGTATGAATCAACACTGACCAAGCAGCTCATTCGCTGTAATTGTGGTCAACCGTAACCAGGACCGTTTTCCCGGGAATGAGGGCGCTGAGTTCCCCTGAAAGCGTCTGGTAGAGTTCTTTGTCGTCTTTGACGGAAACGTCCGGAACCACGTCGACTGTTACGAGATGATCCTTTTCCGAGTAATAGAACCCGTGCACTTGGACGAGTTCCTTGTGCCCGGCCAGCGTACGCATCACCAGGGTCTGCAGTTCCTTTCGCTGGTTCTCGCCGGTAGCGACAGCGTACACGCCGACAGTCATCACGATGCCATGGTTCTGAAACATCTGCTGGGAAATCTGCCGGGTCAGGCCATGAATGTCCTGCGCGGTCAAGGTATCGTCCACGCTGATGTGGAGCGAGCCGATCATCACTTCGGGACCGTAGTTGTGGAGAATGATGTCATAGACGCCATGGACTTCCGGGCAGGCCATGATCTCTTTCTTGATTTTGGACACCAGTTCCGGAGAAACCCGCGATCCCAGGAGTTCGCCGACCGGAGAAGCCAGCATTTCGATGCCGGCCTTGATGATGAGCGCCGAAATGAGCGTGCCCAGGATGCCGTCGAGCGAGATGCCCCAGATCAGCATGACGCCGGCGGATACGAGGGTTGCCAATGTAATGACGGCATCGAACAACGCATCCGACCCGGACGCAATCAGTGCGTCGCTTTTCAGTTTCAACCCCTGCTTTTTGACATACCAGCCCA
>JAEEOM010000161.1 GCA_016284265.1 Bacteroidales bacterium
GACGTCTCGATCAGGCCCGGCTGGTTCTGGCGTGCTTCCGAGACCGACCGGGTCAAATCGGTCGCTCAGTTGATGAAGATCTACTATGAAAGCGTCGGCCGCAATTCGCTGCTGCTGCTCAACGTCCCGCCCGATACCCGCGGACGCATCGATCCCGTCGATTCTCTCCGCCTGATGGAATTCAAGGCGGCCCTCGATGCCGTCTTCGCCGTTGATCTGGCCTCGGGAGCGACGGCCTCAGGCCCGTCCCGCGGCCGCGGCTTTGCTGCTGCCAACGTGCTCACCGATGACTACAACCACTATTGGGCGCAAACCGACGGTGAAACGACTGCCACACTGACCCTCGAACTGGATGGCCCGAAGACCTTCAACCGCGTGATGCTTCAGGAGTATATTCCGCTCGGCCAACGCATCAGCGCTTTTCACCTGGAAGCGCTTACCGAAGACGGCCAGTGGCGGGAAATCGCCCGCGAGACAACAGTCGGTTACAAGCGTATCGTTCTGACAGAAACTACCACAGCGACCGCCCTTCGTCTGGTCATCGACGAAGCCCTGGCTTGTCCGACCCTGACCCGTCTGGCTCTCTACGCTGAAAAAAACTAATTCTGAGCGCAAAGCCGATTGATAAAGTTGAAGATCACCTGCGTGCGCTTCCGGAGCAGCGCATAGTCGATGATGGCCGGGGTGTCTGTCTTCTTGAGGGTGTGCTCATGGAAAGCCGATGTGAATAGCACAGCAGGGATACCGGCCCGGACAAACGGATGCTGGTCGCTCGTCTCGTACATGAGCTTGTAGAAATTCCGGCTTCCGTAGAACGTCAGGTCCAGATCGAGTTTGTAGAACGCCCGGGAGCAGATGTAGGCGAGATATCCCTGATACGTCTCGGGTAGGGAAGACTCGCCGATGGCAAACAGGTATTCCCGGTTCCGGCGGGGTGGCACCAGGTCGGTGCCCAGCATGTCCATGTTGACCATCGCCGTGACCTGGCTGCGCGGCACCGACAGGTGCCGCACGAAATAACTGCTGCCGGCCATGTTCAGTTCCTTGCCGTCGAACGCCACGAACATCAGGTTCTTCCGCGGCCCCTTACCGTCGGCCTTCATCGCCGAGAACATCCGTGCCAGCGACAGAAGTGCCGTCACGCCCGACGCATTGTCATCCGCTCCGGGATAGACGGTATGTCCGAGCCGTCCCAGATGGTCGTAGTGTGCTCCGATGACGATATATTCATCGGTGGGGACGGAGGCGGGGAGGAGTCCCACGACATTGCGGACGATGATAGTGTCGTTGTACCGGAAACTCTGCGTGTAGTTCCAGTTCCAGGGTTTGAGTCCGATGGCCCGGAACTGCTCCACCAGATAATGTTCGGCCAGTTCCTTGCCCTTGGTGCCCGACGCCCGGCCTTCGGTCATCTCGTGGGCCAGCGTCGAAAGCATCGCTTCCATCTGAATGACGCTGACGCTGTTTTCGTAAGCCCGCAGGCTCTGGGCTGCTGTCCGGGAAGGCACATACAGGCAAAACACCGCCAGGACAATCAATATGGCACGACTTTTCTTCATTTAGTTTCAAAAGACCTGCAAAAATAGTATTTTTGCGAAGATGTTCAAAAAGGCTTTTATTTTCCTGCTGTTGCTGGCCGCCTCGTATGGGACGGCTTTTGCCCAGTACGACCTCGATCATTTCTACTACAGCGGCCGCCAGTCGCTCATCGACGGAAAGTACGCGCAGGCCATTGAGAGCTTCAACATCCTCTCGCGGCTCGACAGCACGATGTATGAGGCCTATTTCTTCCGGGGCATCGCCAAATACAACCTGGGCGACTTTGTGGGTGCCCAGCGCGACTTCGACCGGACACTCCATTTCAATCCCATCTACACGCCGGCCTACCATTACCGCGCCATCACGCTGAGCCGCATCGGCAAGTACGATCAGGCGCTCAAAGACCTGGAAGAGGCTGTGGATCTGCGCCCGAGCTACACGGGTCTCTACTTCAGCCGCGGTGTTACGTATTTCCTCTCGCAGCAGTTCGAGAAGGCCATCCAGGACTTCAACATCTTCATCCGGAAGATGCCCAAAGAGAGCGATGCCTATCTGAACCGGGGCGCCTGCTATCTCTATCTCAAGGATACGACCCGTGCCTTGGCGGACTACAACAAAGCCATCCAGCTCAGCCGCTTCGATCCCGAGGGATATGTGCGCCGCTCCCGCGTGTTTGCCATGCAGCAGCGCAATGATGAGGCAATCGAGGACCTCGACACGGCCCTGCGTCTCGACACGACCAATACCTACGCGTTTTTCAACCGGGCCATCCTGAAGTACGAAAAGAGAGATATCTCCGGTGCACTGGCCGACCTGAACCATGTGCTCAATGAGGATCCGGGCAATGCACTGACGCTTTACAACCGCGCGCTCATTTATGCGCAGGTGGGCGATTTCCGCGCCGCACTCGACGACTACGACCGCGTGCTCAACATCAACCCGAACAACGTGCTGGCCTACTTCAACCGCGCCGCCGTGTTCATGGAGCTGGGCCGCTACCGCGAGGCAATGGACGATTATTCGCAGGCCATCAACCTCTATCCGGATTTCGCCAAGGCCTACATGAACCGCGCTTATGCCAAGAGCCAGCTCGGGCAGTTTACCTCCTCGAAGCAGGACTACGACATCGCCCAGCGAAAAGTGCGTGAATATCAGGCCAAGACCGCTGACTCCACGGGTCACGCTGCCTTTGCCGACACGGCCCGCAAATACGACCGGCTGCTGGCCCTTGACGCCGATTTCGCCAAGAAGGACTTTGACAACGAACTGCTGCAGTACCGTGACGTGGATATCCGCCTCAAACCGCTCTACAAAGTGCAGCCTGCCGACAGCATCAGCGGCTTCTCTTCAATCGCCCGCAAGTTCGACGACTCTGTGCTCGACGCGTTCATTGCGCAGAGCCCGCTTGCCGTCAAGTTCGCTTCTGGGAGCAAGGAAGGCATCCGCAACAGCCACCGTGTCCGCGAGGAGGTGGACCGCGCCGTCCGCGCAAACCGCAGCAGCGACAATCTCTTCGCCAAAGCCTTGGTGGAGGCGGAGAACAAACAGTACAACACGGCGCTGGTCTGTTACGACGAGGCCATTGAGAAGTCGCCCGAGACTTTCTTCTATTATATCAACCGCGGCGCGCTGCAGGCCGAGATGATCGACTTCATCGCCTCGATGGAAAACAACGTGCAGGTGCTTACGCTCGACAACGACCGTACCGTCCGCACACGGGTGCAGGACCAGGTGACGCGCAGCTACGACTACACCTCCGCTATCCACGACATGACGCGGGCGGCCGGACTCAATCCCGGTTTCCCTTATACCTACTATAATCTGGGCAATCTCTACTGCCTGTCGAACGATCTCCCCGAGGCGATCGTGCAGTACAGCCGCGCCATCGACCTGTATCCCTACATCGGCGAGGCGTACTACAACCGGGGCCTGGTCCTGATCTATCTGAAAGACAAGGAAAAGGGCTGCATCGACCTGAGCACGGCCGGTGAGCTCGGCATCCAGGACGCCTACAGCGTCATCAAGAAATACTGTAAAACCGAAGAAGAACTCTAAACTTTATTCTTTTCTGCTATGTGGCTTTGGGCTGCGGTCGGATCCGCAATTCTGCTGGGTATCTACGATGTGTTCAAGAAACAGGCATCGACCCGCAACGACGTACTCCATATCCTTCTCTATGCAACGGCCCTCTCGACCGTCCTCCTGTCGCCCTTCATCCTTGCGTCGGCTTTCCAGACGGGATGGTTTGAAGGCACGGTGTTCGATGTCTCGCAGGGGAGTGTGCGCGACCATCTGCTGGTACTCCTCAAGTCGTTCATTGTCTCGATTTCCTGGATCACGGGCTTGATGGGACTCAAGAATCTGCCCATTACAACGGCTGGCACGATCAAGGCCTCCCGGCCGGTCTTCGTCCTGATTGGTTCCATCTTGATTTTCGGCGAACGGCTCAACCTCTGGCAGTGGGTGGCTATCATTGTGGCGATGTTTGCGCTCTGGCTGCTCGGTCACACGAGCAAGCGGGAAGGGGTGGACTTTGTCCGCAACAAGTGGATCTTCTGCATGTGGATCGCGGTCATTACGGGTGTCATCAGCGCTCTGATGGACAAGCATCTGATGGCTTCGATGGAGCCGATGTTCGTGCAGGGATGGTGCAATTTCTACATTGCGCTGATCATGGCGGCCATCGTGCTTTTCGGCCGTTTCGCCAAGCGAAACTACTATCAGCCCTACAAGCACGACTGGGCCATCTGGCTGATCGCCCTCTTCATCACGGCGTCGGATTTCCTTTATTTCCTGTCGTTGCACAGTTCGGGCTCCATGCTCTCGGTGGTATCGATGTTGCGCCGCAGCTCCGTGATCATCACCTTCATTTTCGGCGCCATCCTCTTCAAGGAGAAGAACCTCAAGTCGAAAGGCCTCGCGCTCCTCATCCTCCTCGCCGCCATGGCCATCCTGGTCTTCAGTTCCAGATAGGTAACACAAAAAGTCCCGGCGAAATCTGCCGGGACTTTTTGTGTCCTGAGCGGTAGACGGGGCACGATCCCGCGACCTTCGGCTTGGGAAGCCAACGCTCTACCAACTGAGCTACTACCGCATCGCGACTGCAAATATATCAAATTATTTCGAAAACGGAAAGAATTCTTCCCGTAGGGACGGATTTGCATTTTTCCGGCAGAATGTTTAACTTTAAAGGTTTTATTGAGATACATCGTATGAAAAAGTTTATTGCAGTTCTGATAGCCGCCACCCTGTTGATGGCGACCCAGTGTAACGAACCCCAACCCACGCCGGAGCCCGAACCCGAACCGGAAGTGACGGATTTCGCCAAAGGCGCCGACGTAAGCTGGCTTACCCAGATGGAACACGACGGGTGTAAATTCTACACGCCGACGGGGCAGGAGACCGAGTGCCTGGCCCTGCTCAAGCAGTTTGGCGTGAACGCGATCCGTCTTCGCGTGTGGGTCGATCCCGAGGGAGGCTGGTGCGGCACGAAAGACGTGGTTGCCAAGGCAAAACGGGCGCAGGCACTCGGTATGCGGCTGATGATCGATTTCCACTACAGCGACTCCTGGGCGGACCCGGGCAAACAGAACAAGCCGGCTGCTTGGAAGGATCTCAGTTTCTCGGCGCTGCAGGAAGCGGTGTACCAGCATACCTCTGAAGTACTCAATGCCCTGAAGGATGCCGGTGTCACGCCGACCTGGATCCAGATCGGCAACGAGACGACCGGCGGCATGCTCTGGCCCGAGGGACAGAACTACAACGACTTGGGCTTCAG
>JAEEOM010000162.1 GCA_016284265.1 Bacteroidales bacterium
ATGAAGCGGTCGATGACGTTCCGATAGTGCCGTACGACATTCTTGACGTACGAGGCATTCTTGAGCCGGCCCTCGATCTTGAACGAAGTGATGCCTGCCGCAATCAGGTCGCCCAGACGGGCGTCGAAACGCAAGTCCTTGGGGGAGAGGAGCGTCCGGTCGCGCGCGAGCACCCGGCCGTCTGCATCCACCAGATCGTAGCGCGACCGGCACACCTGGGCACAGGCGCCACGGTTGGCGCTGCGGCCCGTCAGCTGCTGGCTCAGATAGCACTGGCCACTGTATCCCACGCAAAGTGCACCGTGGATGAAGAACTCGAGTTCGCAGGAGGTCGCAGCGCGGATGGCCCGGATCTGTTCGAGCGTCAGTTGTCGCTCCAGCACCAGTCGCGTAAAGCCCAACGCTTCCAGTTCCCGGGCCCGTTCCGGGGTCCGGATGGCTGTCTGCGTGGAAGCGTGCAGTTCCACGGGCGGCAGGTCGAGTTCGAGCAGGTTCAGGTCCTGAACGATGAATACATCGACGCCGGCATCCGCCAACTCCCACATGAGTTGCCTGGCTTCCTGCAATTCCCCGCCCTGCAGCAACGTGTTTACCGTTGCGAAAATTCGGGCGCCGTACAGATGGGCATGGCGGCAAAGCGTTCCGATCTCCTCGACCGGATTGCCTGCCGCCGCGCGGGCACCGAAAGCGGGACCTGCGATATAAACGGCATCGGCACCACAGTCGATGGCTGCGATGCCGATTTCCGCAGTTCTCGCAGGTGCGAGAAGCTCAAGGTCTATTTGCATTTGAGCTGGGTGATCTGGTAGCGGGCGCCTTCACCGAACTTGGCGTCCTGGGCGATCTTCTGGAAGTAACCGCAAGCCTTGTCGTTCTCGCCGAGGGCGACCAGGGCCGTACCAAGGTTATAGACGATACCGGCTTCCTTGGTGATGGCGTTGGGGTTCATGGCCAGATAGGCTTCAAACGCTTCGGCAGCCACTTTGTTCTGCTTGAGCTGCATGGCACTCATGCCGATGATCTTCTGGGCGTTGGCGTTGTCGGCATACTGCGTGGACTTCTGGGCGTTTTCGAGAGCACCCTTCATATCCTTGGCTTTCTGGCAGGCGACGGCTTTCTTCACATAGATGTTGGAGAGCTGCTTGGCAGCCTGCTCCTCCTGACCGTTCTCGGCAGCCAGTTCGAAGGACTTGATGGCATCGTCGGCTTTGCCGAGCTGTGCCAGGGCCTGGCCCTTGCGGAGGTGCGCCTGACCGTTGGCAGGATCTGCGTCGATCACTTTCTGGTAACCGGCCACGGCACCTTCGAAGTTCTTCTCGTTGAGCATCCCGTTGGCATCGGCCATCAGGATCTGCGGGATGAGGCCTTTGGCTTCGGCGGCCACGTCGGCGTCACCGAATTTCTCGCCGACTTCGACGGCTTTCTGGAATTTCGCGATCGCTTCGTCAAGGTTCTTCTCGTTTACGAGGTCCTTGCCCAGTGAAATATAGAGTTTGGGGAGGATGCCTTTGCACTGTGCGACGATTTCAGCACCTTCATCGCCCAGCGTCTCGGCCATCCCGAGGGCCTGCTCAAACAGGGTGATGGCTTCCGCCTTGTTGTTTTCGATTGCGGCAGCGGCGTTGTTGTAGATTTCAGTGGCTTTTTCCAAGTCCTGCGCTGCTACGATGCCCATCGTGCAGAGGGCAACCATGACCGTTAAGAAAATCTTTTTCATCGTTTATGCTGTTTTGTTTTTGTTATCAATAGTAGGGTCTATGCATAAAGGCTGCCAAAATTATCAACTATTACGTAATTTTGCAAAACTTTTTGCAATGAACGTGCCTTCCATCCTCCAGATCGGGGACATTCTGGTCTCCTCGGAAGTGCTCACGGAGTACTTCTGCTGCGATTATGACGTCTGTCGCGGCGCCTGCTGCATCATCGGTGACAGCGGTGCGCCCCTGCTCGAATCCGAGACGGAACTGCTCGAGCGGCACTACCCCCAGTACGAAGCCTGGATGAGCGTGGACGGCCGGGACAAGATTGCCGAGAGCGGCTTTTTTGAAGTGGATTCCGACGGCGACCTGGTGACGCCGCTGCTCCATGGCAGCGAGGAGTGTGCCTACACGCGTTTCGAAGGGGAGAATTGTTTTTGCGCCATCGAGCGGGCGCACTGCGCCGGCCGATGCGCCTTCGTCAAACCCATTTCCTGCCGCCTCTACCCCATCCGGGCCTCCATACTCCGCAACGGCATGACTGCCCTCAACCTCCACCGTTGGGAAATCTGCAAGTGTGCCTTTGAAAAGGGGCGCAAAGAAAGGGTCCGCGTCTATCAATTTCTTCGGGACCCCCTCATCGCCGCCTACGGCGAACCCTTCTACACCGAACTCTGCGACATCGCCGCCGCCCTTCCCAAATAGCCATTCACCGACGTCATGGGCTTATGGGCGTCATGCCCGGCTCCGACCGGGCATCTCGGGCATCAGGCTTCGTCCTCCGGGATGGGCGTGTCGAGGATCATCTGGGCAGTCTCCAGATCGTAGTCGTGAACTTGGAGCTGGACACCGTGACGGCCCATCGTGATGCCGGGATACGGACTGTTGTAGTTCATGATGACGGCTTCGATGCCTTCGCTTTCGAGGCGGCCTTTGGCGATCTCCGCTTCGTACTCGTAATAGAATTCAGCGACAGTTTTCAGCATGGCGGATTCCTCCTTTTTTCGTTATGCGCTTTCCTGTTCGCGGCTCTCCTGCCGGACGCGGTAGTTGATGGCGCTCAGGATACGGAGCAGGTCTTTGCGGTAGCCTTCCACCTTGACGGGATTGTCGGCAGTCTCGAAGGTGACGCGGTCTTCGTACATCCGGGTCAGGCGGGCGTAGGCACTATTCTTAATATAGGTGACGCGGCCGGCTTCGTGGATCTCGGGGACGTAGTCGAGCTTTTTCATCACGTCGTCGATCATTTCGGCATATTTTGTGAAGTCACCGTTAAGGTACAGTTCTTTTTTGTAGAAGCTCAGTTTCGGATAGATGGCCGAAACGATGACAAAGAAGATCGCAATTTTCGGCAGCGAACCCTCCTTGAACAGATCGACGAACGAAAGCCCCGCTGCTTTCTGGTTCGAGAACAGGTAGACGATGCCGACGATCAGAAAGAAGATGATGGCGAAATAGACCAGGTATTTGAGCGCGCGGATCAGGTATCTCATGGCTATAAGGTTGTTTATCTTCACAAAATTAACTATTTTTGCACAACTAACCCTTAAAAAAGTAAAGTTATGGAAGAACTCGATGAAGAGATGATCCAGTTTGAAAAGGATCACCCGAGCAAGAAGAGCAGCGGCGGAAATGGTGGCGGCAGCATGCGCATCCTCGCCATCGTACTGGGCGCCGTGGCCGTAGCTTTGCTCGCCGCCCTGCTTGTGATGATGAACAAGAAGAATGCACTGGTTAAGGACCTGAACATCGACAAGCAGAACCTCACCAACGAACTGATCGCGCTGCAGGGCGACTATGAGTCCCTGAGCACCACCAATGCGGCGATCAACGATTCCCTGGAAGTCGAAAAGGAAAAAGTCGGACAGCTGATCGAACGGCTCCAGAAGACCGAAGCGACCAACCGCGCCAAGATCCGCCAATATGAACAGGAACTGGGTACGCTCCGCTCCATCATGAAGGGATACATCCGCCAGATCGACTCCCTCAACACCTTGAACATCTCCCTGCGGAACGAAGCTTCCGAGGCCCGTCGCGAAGCGCAGGAAAGCAAGCGTCAGTACGAAGACCTGCGCACCACCACCGACCAGCTTTCCAAGAAAGCCTCGGCCGGCGCCGTGGTCAAGGGACGCGGCTTCAACCTGGTGGCCATCAACGAGTCGAACAAGGTAACCGACCGCAGCAGCCGGGCCCGCAAGCTCCGCGCCTGCCTGAGCCTGATCGAGAACTCGATCGCCGAACGCGGCTGGCGGACGGTTTACATCCGGGTCAAGGGTCCGGACGATATCCTGATGACCGACGACAGCGGCAAGGTCTTCACCTGCGGCGGCGAACAGATGATCTACTCGGCCTCGCGTGAAGTGGATTACCAGGGCGAAGAAGTGGAGATCTGCCTCTACTTCGCCTCGTCGCAAGGCTTCGAAAAGGGCAAGTACACCGTGGACATCTACACCGACGAGACCAAGCTCGGCACGGCCGAGATGATCTTGAAGTAGGATGGCCGGCCTCTACGTCCACTTCCCGTTCTGCGCCGCGAAATGCATCTACTGCGATTTCTATTCGCGCGTCCGGAAAGACTGGACCCCTTACGTGGAGGCATTGCTCCGTGAGCTCTCCGACCGGAGAGATGAATTCGTCAAGATGCCCGGTTATGCCGGGCATGACGTTTTTGTCCCGACCACGCTCTATTTCGGCGGGGGGACGCCTTCTCTTTTGCCCGCCCCGCTGCTGGCCCGTGTGGCGGAAGCCGCACGGGAAACATTCGGCCGTCCGTCATGCCCGGCCCCGACCGGGCATCTCTTTGAAGAGTTTACCATCGAAGTCAACCCCGACGATGTAAGCACGGAGAAGGCCACCGCCTGGCGGGCGATGGGCGCCACCCGCATCAGCATGGGCGTCCAGTCGTTCGACGACCGTCACCTTCGATGGATGCGGCGACGGCACACGGCGGCCGACGCCGTGACGGCGTTCGACCGGCTACGCGCCGCCGGCTTCGACAATCTGTCGCTCGACCTGATCTTCGGCTTCACGGGACTGACCGACGAGACCTGGGCGGCCAGCATTGCGGCTGCCGTCGCCTTGCGTCCTGAACACATTTCATGCTATCAGATGACCGGACGCTATGCCGAACCCGACGAGGAAATCTGCCGCCGCCAATACCGGATGCTGCAGGAAAGGCTGCATGCCGCCGGCTACGGTCAGTATGAGGTTTCCAACTATGCACTGCCCGGGAAAGAATCTCAGCATAATAGCGCTTACTGGGCCCGGGAGCCCTATCTGGGCTTCGGGCCCGGTGCCCACTCCTTCGACGGCGACCGCCGGCGCAGCTGGAACACCCCCGATATCGACGCCTACGTCGCCTCCCGCCAGGGCGGCGAAGAATGGCTGTCCGACAGCGAAGTCCTGGAGGAAAAACTGATGCTCTCGCTGCGGACCGTGCGCGGTCTTGACCTGTCGATCCTCACGGATGACGAGCTGTGCCGCTTAAATAAAACGACCCTGGAGGAGTTCTCCAGGGCCGGTAAAATCATTCTCGAAAAAGCCGTGATCCGGATACCGGAAGAAGAACTCTTCGTATCCGACTGGATCATTAGCCGGCTATTCCCGGAATATACGGCGTGAGACCGCAGAAGCCGTTCGCCTTACAGAAGGCGAAGATGGCCACCACGGCGAAGCCAAGCATCAGCAGGGTCACATAGATTCCCGTAATCCACTTCCAGCGTTTCAGCCAGATGTTGTTGTTCCAGCCCAGGGTCTGGAGTGCGCTCCAGAAGCCGTGGGTAAGGTGGAACCACAAGGCGACGAACCAGACGAGGTAGAGGCAGACCATCCACCAGTTGCCGAAGACCTGGCCCATCAGCTGATACGGGTCGGCCTCTTCGGCGCCCAGCCAGTTCTGCAGCTGCATCTTGGCCCAGAACTGTCCCAGGTGGAGGAAGATAAAGCAAAGGACGATGAGACCCAGCACGAACATGTTGCGGGAAGACCAGGAGTCGGTCTTGGCTTTGTTGGGGATCTCATAGCGCTGCTCGCCACGGGCCTTGCGGTTGCCGATGGTCAGGATGAAGGCGTACGCGATGTGGACGATGAAGAATGCCGCCAGAATAGGGACAACCACGTTGACCCAACCCATGGAGAGAATCTCGCAGATCGTACCGTAGACCACACTGTCGGGATCGAACACGTAGGTCAGGTTCATCACCATATGGAAGGTGAGGAAGAGAATCAGGCAGAGTCCGCTGACGCTCATAATCAGCTTCTTGCCGATGGATGACTTGAATATGCTTGCCATAATTTGCAGTTTGATTGTTTCACATTAATTATGCAAAGATAATCCGAAACTTGATAAAATCATAATAAATGGCTACTTTTGTTTTATGAAATACAACAGAATCCTTCTCAAACTGAGTGGCGAGGCGATCGGCGGCCCGGATGGCGTCGGCCTCGACGAAAACGTGATGGCCGCCTATGCCGAGCAGATTGCGGCCGTCGTGGCACAGGGCTCGCAGGTGGCAATCGTCATCGGCGGCGGCAACATTTTCCGCGGTCTGAGCGGCACCCAGCGCGGCTTCGACCGTGTCCGGGGCGACCAGATGGGCATGCTGGCCACCGTCATCAACAGCATCGGACTGTCTCTCTCGCTGCGCAACGCCGGCCTGAAGGCGGAGGTTTTCACCTCCACCCCCATGCGGCCGATGGCCAAATATTATATGCGCGACGAGGTCGACGAATACCTGAAACAGGGCGGTGTCGCCGTAATCGCCGGCGGTACGGGCAATCCGTTCTTCACCACCGATTCGGCTGCAGCGCTGCGCGCCTGCGAACTTCGTTGCGACGCTTTGCTGAAAGGCACGAAAGTTGACGGGGTGTACGACGCCGATCCCGTGAAGCACCCGGAAGCGAAGCGCTACGAGACCCTGACTTTCGACAAGGCGATTGCCGACAACCTCAAAGTGATGGATCAGACTGCGTTCACGCTCTGCAAGGAAAACAACATGCCGATCATTGTCTTCAACATGAACGACAAAGGCATGCTCGAGAAAGTGGTAGCCGGATGCGGCCGCTGCACCGTACTGAGCAATGAATAAAAAAAGATACAGCTATGATTGAGAAAGCACAAGCCGTGATTGACGCCGTCGAGGAAAAGATGCAAGGCTCAGTCACTTATCTGGAAGAAGACCTGAAGACCTACCGCGCCGGCAAGGCCAACCCGGCTGTTTTCAACAGCGTGGTTGTCAACTACTATGGCACGATGACGCCGATTCCGCAGGTGGCCAGCATCGCCACGCCCGACGCCCGGACGATGCTCATCCAGCCTTGGGACCGTTCGTTGCTCAAGCCTGTCGAGAAAGCCATCATGGATGCCAACCTCGGCTTCACGCCGCAGAACAACGGCGAAGTGATCCGCATCAACATCCCGGCAATCACCGAAGAGCGCCGCAAGGAGCTGGTCAAAAAAGCCCGCACCGCCGGCGAGAACGCCAAGGTGGCTGTCCGCAACGCCCGCCGCGACGCGATTGAATCGCTGAAGAAGCTCCAGAAAGAAGGCCTCCCCGAAGACAGTGAGAAAGACTTTGAAGACGAAGTCCAGAAGCTTACCGACAACTTCTCCAAGAAAGTCGAGGAAATCCTCGCCGCCAAGGAGAAGGAGATCATGACTGTCTAGCCCAAACCGGTATTATAGACAGATGTCTAAATAAATCCCGTCACTCCGCCTTGAGGCGGGATGACGGGATTATTGAAACAGGTTCCGATGAGGGGTTAATCAGCAGGCAGGGTAAACACAGGACGGATCGGGAGACCGTCTTTCAGTGCGTGTTTCTCACCGGTTGTAGCGCCAAAGTAGGAGCTGATGGTGTAGCAAGTGCTCAATTTATTCTCAATCAGTTCAGTCGAGTTAACCCGGTTGCTGGCCCAGTAGAGGGCCTTGAAGCCTTGGAGCTGAGGATTGTCAGACTCGACGTATCCGGCGGCGGGCAGGAATAGGGTTTTACTGTTCTTTTTGCTTGTAAAAGTGGCGCCGGCGGCGGCTGAGCCGAGATCGATAACGGGCCGGACGGAGAAACCATACCAGTCCGGATAATCTGTGGTCGGAGTAACCACTAGAGTCTGATTGAACATCAGCATCATATGCCTGTTGTCATAAGTCGTAGAGAGCGTAGATGTCCAGTATCGGCCCCAAGAGCCTCGGTATTGTGGATTATCGTTTCCGTAATAGATATATCCATTGTTATATTCGTACTTATCATTTCCTTCTCCCGCAGCGGGGAACTCGATTTCCGTGCCATACCTGACAGGCGCCCCAACGTCCGCCATGACTTCCCAGCCATTAAACCCGCTGATACCATACATATTAGTTTTCCAAGTACAGCGGTAATACCCGGTGGAGCCATTAAACAACAATTCCAGTTCTTCGGCAGTCGGGGCACGCCAGGGCGCGCCCCAAAGGGCGGTTGCTGGATCCGTTGTGTGGTCACCCCTATAGTTGCTTTCGGTGTAACACTTGGAAGTAGTACTACTCTTGGGCGCTGTCTCACCCCAGGCATAGAGGTTGCCCCATTCGTAGACAGAGGAAGCGCCTACATTATACTTCGCCCATCCCACATAATTACCCATATCTACGTACTCGGTGGTGACTGTAGCCATGGCCCTGTCAAATTGGGATATGGTATTTTCGGAAAGCAGATTGAATTCTTCCCATGTAGGTGTGCGCCAGAGACCGCCCAGCGCCGCATGGGCCGGGTCGTTCCCGATAGGAAGTTGACCCCAGGGATCGGTTTCAAAGACCGGATCCTCGCTGAACGCGTGTGAACTGCTGTAGCTCTTAAAAGTACCTGACAAGGAATAGCCCGTGGTTTCAGACCAGGCATAGAAGTCGCCGAAACTGCCTTCTCCCGACTCGGTAGTGGCACCGAGATTCTTCGTGGCCCAATAGTATTTCTTCCCGCCAGAAGAGATGCCCAGATCGACATATTCCGTGGCATTCCAGGTGGTGGAACTGCTGATATCGCCGATCCCGATGTACATAGCCTTACTGACTGTTTTGGTGCCGGCATCCCGCGTGTAGAGCACGCTGGCGGTCTCGTCGTTGATAGAGAACTGGTAATCCAAGGCCTGGCTGACAGCAGAATCGTCCAGTACACCGGAGAAGCTCACGATGCCATTGGCCGCATCGATGTAGCCGGGAATCGAATAACTCGGATTTCCCACTGACGCAACAGTGCCCATGTCATCGGCGTCCACTCCGTCAATCTGGATAGGTGCCACATAATCCTGATAGAGAGAATATGTGTGAGTTGCATCATACCCGCTGATGTCAAAGTGGACATACTTTCCATTATCCAAGGGTAAAGCCGCCAGGTTCAGCGTTCCTTTCAGTCCGGCCGAATCGTATGTGTAAGGCACTTGTGACGCCTGAAGGAAAACTCCAGAATATGGCGGATCGAAAGTAAAGCGTCCTTTAACTTCAGCTGTTACGGTCGTTGAACTGCCATAGGGCAGATAAACTGCCGTCATGGTGCCTGAAGATCCGAGATCGGATGCCACCAGGTCGTTCTTCTGCGTGGACGTCCAGGTTCTTGCGCTGCCGTCGTATTTCAGTTCCATGTATTTCGGGGTACTCACACCTTGAAAGAATACGAACACAACGTCGCCGTCGGCCCACGTCGCTTTCACCGTGGCCTTGGTTCCGGGATCGTCGGCAAAGACGTCGGCCCGGTTGATCGTAAGGGCGAGCTTGATGGTCTGGCCGTTCTGGGCCACCTCGGTGGTTTCATCGATCGCCTCGGTGGCGCAGGCTACGAGCGCGAAAAGGGCGCAAAGCAATATGAATGTCTTTTTCATCGTTCTTTCCTCCAATATTTACCAGTCTACTCCTCCTCCATCGTAAATTCCTCCGGTCGCGTCGTTAGTGCCAATCTTCAAGCCGGACGGTAAGGGTACGAATTCTACGCCGTTGTTGAGCGGTGTAGATCTGATTCGCGTGAAATTGTTGCGGGTGACGGTACGTTTGCCAAACTCCCGCACGCCGTAGGTACCGTCGTTCTTATAGAAGGTGACGGTATGTCCATTCGTGTATACTCTCGGAGGAATGACCATGAAATACCACGTCGTGTCTGTCGGGGTGGTCTTCTTGAAAGTCTCATTCTGATATTCGCCAGGCGGCAGCAGATGGAGATCGGCAGCCGTGTCCTGATAACTGGTGATAGCGGGCACGTTGTCGACGAAAGACACTGTCACGGGACCGGCGACCGGTTCGCTGTCCTTTCCACGGAAGACAATCTCTTCGATGTTGTCATCGGTGACATAGAAAGCGATGCCGCCCAGCAGGTTGTAGAAGCCCATGGCAAGGCCTTGGGAACGACCCAGGGAGACCAGGGCTCCTTCGCCCCACGAGTTCTCACCGGATCTTTGGACCTGCTGAAGCTGGATGGTGGCGCTCGTACCGTTGCAACTGTTCCCCTCATTGTAAGGATAGATGCCCCAGAAAAGCAGGTCGGTCGAGCCTTCGACGATTCCGGTGACCACTTCGATATAGCCACGGAACTTGGTAATGTTGGTTGCTACGGTGTTCTCGGCCACAAAATAACTGCCTGGACCCTCGGATGCACCATAGAAAAGGTTGATGGCGTCGCCCGGAGTCCAAAGGACAGACCCGTTTTCGGCGCGCTCGGTCTTTGTCGCAAGCGCGGCGTCCGCGTCGTAGGCGTCGAGCGTGACCGCCTGCAGCGTCTGACGCGCCTGATCCTTCGCGTCAAGGACGTCGCCTTCAATCTCCTGCGTGCAAGAGGCAAGGGCCAGCAGCGCGCAGAAGCAGAGAGCTAGATACTTTCTCATGGTGTTAATTATTAGGTTAATCTATTCTTCGTCTTCGCCGGGAGTTTCACTTCCGCCGATAGGCGGGGACTGCATTACCATTTGGAAGATTTGCGCCCGGATTTCTTTAGAGACCGGAATCTTGTAGGGGGTTTTTACAAGCTTTTTCATTTTTATAGCGTTTTAGGGTTCTCTTTGATTGTTTTATGCGTATTGCGTTTCCTACAAAGATACTTTTATTTTTTGAAAAAACCTGCATAAAGGCATGCAAAAAGAACGAGGAAGGAAAAATTGGTTAACTTTGTGCGATTATGCGCTTTTCGGAAATCATCGGGAATGAGGCGCTCAAGGCGTCGTTGGTCAGGATGGTCCAGGGGAACCGGCTGGGGCATGCCATTCTCTTCACGGAAGAGAACGGCGGAGGGGCGTTCGCCTTTGCCCTGGCACTGGCGCAGTATGTGAATTGCAAGGAGCCGGCGGCCGACGATTCATGCGGCGTATGCTCCTCCTGCCACAAGTACCAGAAGCTGATCCACCCCGACCTGCACTTCGTCTTCCCCGTGAGTGCCAGCACCGCGCTTTCCGAAAGCGAAAAGAAAGGCCCCATCTCCGACTATTTCCTGCCGGCCTTCCGGGAACTGGCTCTGGCCAATCCCTATTTCACGGAACAGCAACTCTACGATGCCATCGGTATCGAAAACAAAAGCGGCCTGATCAGCGTGAACGAGGCCCGGCGGATCTTCGAGAAACTCTCCCTCCGGGCGGCCGAAGGCCAGTGGAAGACGATGATCATCTTCCTGCCCGAGAAGATGAACCTCGACGCCGCCAACAAGTTGCTCAAACTGCTGGAGGAGCCTCCGCAGGGGACGCTCTTCCTGCTGGTCTCCCACAACCCGGAGCGGCTCCTGCCCACCATCCGCTCGCGCTGCCAGCCAATCCGGCTGCTGCCACTCTCACGCGAGGAGCGCCACCGCGTGGAAGGCGACCGGACGGACGATGCGGAGTTCCGCGAAATCGCACGCTCCCTCCTGCAGGCCGGCCTCGACAAGCGGATCGCCGACCTCTTTCCCCAATGGGAGATGCTCGCCGACCTGGGCCGTGAGAAGCAGCGGGAATGGTGCCTGTACATGGAAAACTATATTAGAAAGATCTATCTGGTAGCCGGCGGTCTCGACGAACTGGCCGACCTTTCGTCGCAGGAAGCGGCGACGGTCCGCGACTTCGCCGCCAAGATCAAGCCCACCTTCTATGAAAAGGCCTTCGTGGCCTTGGAAGGGACGCTCTCCGCCATCGGAAGCAACGTCAACCCGAAGCTGACGTTCTGCGACCTGGCCGACCGGCTGCTGCTAGCATTGTAGGACAATGGAAACTGTCGTCAAGGAAAAAGGAATCAAACAATACGATTGCTCCCGCGGTTGCGAAGTGGAGCGGACGCCCATCGGCGAACTGAAAGTCCGATACAACCCCCGCTGCTGCAAGCTCAGCAGTTATGACTGGATGGATGGAATCCACCAGAAACGCTACAGCGACCTGTTCGAGGTCCGGTTCAAGAACACCCGCAAAATCTATTTCCGGAACACCTCCGGGCAGATCATCAAGCAGGGTGACCTTGTGGTCGTGGAAGCCCAGAACGGGCACGACGTAGGCATCGTGACGCTCGAAGGGCCGGTGGTACTCGAGCAACTTGCCCGTCACCACATTGATCCGGACACTTATGAGTTCCGGCGGATCTATCGCAAAGCGAAGATCCTCGACATCGAGCGCTGGCAGGAAGCCCTGTCCCGCGAACACAAGACCATGATCCGTGCCCGCCAGCTGGCAGCCCGGCTCGGCCTCGACATGAAGATCGGCGACGTGGAGTTCCAGGGCGACGGCACGAAAGCCATCTTCTACTACATCGCCGACGAACGCGTGGACTTCCGCCAGCTGATCAAGGACTTCGCCGAAGAGTTCCACATCCGCGTGGAAATGAAGCAGATCGGCGCCCGGCAGGAAGCCGGCCTGATCGGCGGCCTCGGCGTTTGCGGCCGGGCCCTGTGCTGCTCCAAGTACATGTCTGATTTCCAGTCGATCACCACGCAGGCCGCGCGCTGCCAGGACCTGTCGCTCAATCCGCAGAAACTGGCCGGCCAGTGCAGCAAGCTCAAATGTTGCATCAACTACGAAGCCTCTACCTACGTGGACGCCCAGCGCCAGCTGCCGGAACTCCGCGGCCCCATCGAACTGGAAGACGGCCCCGCATGGCTGATGAAAACCGATATCCTGCGCGGTATCCTGTACTTCTCCTACGAACAGGGCAGCCTCTCAAACCTCTACCCCCTGCCGGCCGCACGCGTCCGTGAGATCCTGGCCGACAACCGGAAAGGCATCAAAGCCGCTTCGCTGCAGGCAAACGGGCCGGGCGTGAAGCAGACCGAATTCATCAGCGCAGTGGGCGACGACAGCATCACCCGTTTCGACGAACAGAAGAAACGGAAGAACGGCCGCAAGAAGAACAACAACCGTCCCAACGGCGGCCGCAACAACGGCCGGCGGAAACCTTCCGGCAACCGGAACGCCAATTCCAACGGAAATGCAGGCGACAACCCGAATGGCAGCCCGAAACAAGCATAGGGCGCCATTCTGGACGGTCCTGCTGCTGACCCTCCTGGCCGGCTGTACCCAGCCGGTCGGAGACTACTTCTTCGTCTCCACCGAAACGGCCCGTACCCAGGGCGGACACTACGACTTTACGTTGAACCTCGACGACTCGACCGGCACTTACTCCGTACGGCTGGCCGCCCGGCTGGTCGCCGGCCGACTCCCCGACCGGCAGGCCGCCTTTGACATTCACATCACCTCGCCCGTGGGGCAGACCACCATCGAACGGAAATCCTTCCCGCTCGAAGAAAGTGAAGAGACCCGGATGACAGCCGGCAGCAGTTCGGTCGTGGACTGCGAATGGTTGCTCCAGCAAGGCATCCGCGTCAACGGACCGGACGCCGGAACGTGGCGGATTGCCGTCTCCCCCACCGATACAGCCCTCCTCGATGCCATCTACGGCATCGGCATCTCCTACGAAAGCGACCATGGGAAAAGGTAAACTGAAAAAATTCCAGGAGAACGCGACGTTCTCCTGCCTCGTGCAACCCACCACCGAAGAAGTGCTGGGCAAAGACCATCCGCTCAAAGGCGCCTGGAAACAGCAGATGTTCCATAACGACCGGCCCATCGTGCTGGAACTGGGCTGCGGCAAAGGTGAATACACCGTGGCCCTGGCCGAACGGTTTCCCGAAAAGAATTACATCGGCATCGACATCAAGGGCGCGCGGCTCTGGAAAGGGGCCAAATACGCCACCGAGCATGCGATGGGCAATGTGGCCTTCATCCGCACCCGCGTGGAGTTCATCGAATCGCTTTTTGCCCGCGACGAAATCGACGAAATCTGGATCACATTCGCCGACCCGCAGGAACGCAAGCCCCGCAAAAGGCTCACCCATCCCCGCTTCCTGGAAAGTTATCGCCGGATGCTTGCCCCGGGCGGAATCATCCACCTGAAAACCGACAGCCGGCTGCTGCACCACTTCACGCTGGAGACAGCCCGCTGCAACGGCCTCACGGTACTGGAGCACGACGAGGACATCTATGGCAGCGGCCGTGCCGACGACCTGCTCTCCATCCAGACCTTCTACGAAAAGAATTTCCGGGCCCAGGGCATCCCCATCACCTACCTTGCCTTCCGGCTGGACAGCGACGCACCGCTGGTCGAACCGGAGTGGGACCAGGAACCGTACGAGCAGACCTACAAGACGCTTACGCGGTCCTGACAGCCATCTGCCGCGCCAATTTCACCAAATAGGATTTCGCCTCGGACTCCGGAAGCGGAGCGAGGGATTCGACGGCCTGGCGGACCTCCTCCGCAAGGCACGCGCGGGCATAGCCCAGTGCATCGTACTGCTTGACCAGCGCAAAGACATCGGGCACCAGTTCCGGATCGGGGTTCCGCATCCGGCGACGGATGTCGCGGGCGACTTGCTTGGGGGTGCGGGCAAATAGTCCGAAGAGCGGCAGGGTAATCTTTTTCTCCAGGATATCCTGCCCCACCGGCTTGCCGATGGCCAGTTCGGGCGAATAGTCGAGAATATCATCCATCATCTGGAAAGACTGCCCGATATGCCGGGCATAGGCCCGGCAGCAGGCCAGTTCGTCTTCGTCGGCATCAACCGAACAGGCGGAACTGACAATGGCAGCCTCGAACAGGGAGGTCGTCTTGCTGTAGATGATCCGCTGGTAGTCTTCTTCGGTCGTATCGGCCTTCTGGGCCTTTTCGAGCTGGATCATCTCGCCTTCGGCCAGGTCGCCGAGGCATTTTGAAAAAATATGGAGTACCCGCTTGTCGGGATGGTCGATGATCAGGTCCATGGCCCGGGAGAGCCAGAAATCGCCCAACAGGACCGCCGTGGTCGGCGAATAGAGCGCCATCATGGTGGGGACGCCCCGGCGGGTCGGGGCATTGTCGGCCACGTCGTCGTGGAGGAGCGTGGCTGTGTGCAGCAGTTCGGCGGCAGCGGCACAACGGACAACGCGCTCATTGCAAAGCCCGCGAAGGGCTTTCGCAATGAGCAGCGTAAAAGTCGGGCGGAGCTTCTTGCCGCCATGCTCGAGGATGAAGCGGTTGGCTTTGTCGAGCAACGGAATCTCCGAGGAGAGACTCGCGGCAAACAGGCGCTGGAAGTCCGTCCAGGCCTCGCCCAGGTAGTGTTGTACTTCCTTGTACAAACGACTAGAAGAATCTGAGACCGACGGCAATCTCGAACGTCCGGGCGGCAGGATCGAGGCCCTTGACGTTGGCGGTGGCATCCGACCAGTTCGTGATGCGGCCGAAGTTCCAGTTGTACTTGCCCGTGATCTGGAGTTTCCAGACATTGATACCCAGGCCAAGACCCAGACCGTACTCAAAACGGTGGAAGTTCTTGTTGATGGTGTCGGCGAAAGTGGTCTCCTTGGAGAACTTGGTGCCGAGGTTGTAGCCCAGGAACGGGGAAGCGAAGATGAACGGACGGGCGATCAGCAGATCGGGACCCCACTGGATGTTGACAGGCAGTTCGACATAGTTCATCGAAACCTTGGTGGCATCTTCGAGGGTAACGCCCTTGACCTTATAGACCAGTTCCGGCTGGAGCGAGAAGCCGGTCCACGATTCGGTCTGCATGCCGACACCCACCTGCCAGCCCGTCTTGCCGGCTTTGAGATCCTCGACGGAAGCGTTGGTGTAGTTGAAACCACCCTTGACGATCACGCCCTGCGCATTGGCGGCCACGCCGCCCAGCAGGAGCAGGCTGACCATGATTAAAGCAAGTTTCTTCATTCTTCAGGTATGTTTTAAAGTAATTCTTCGATTTTTTTCTCGATCTCGGCCTGCGGCACGGCGCCGACCGACTTGCCGACCAGTTCGCCGCCCTTGAAGAAGAGCAGGGTCGGGATGTTGCGGATACCGAATTTCATCGGGATGTCGGTGCTCTCGTCGACGTTGCACTTGACGACGTTGACACGGCCGGCATATTTTTCGGCCATCTTGTCGATGATCGGGGAGATCATGCGGCAGGGGCCGCACCAGGTGGCCCAGAAGTCCACGACAACGGGAAGTTCGCCGTTGGTGACGATCTCTTCAAAATTGGAATCTGTTAATGCTTGTGCCATATTCTTGTTGGATTTTTGAATTCTGCGATAAAGATAACGATTTTTTTCGAGATTAGACGCTTTGCTCGATGTTCCAGACAAAGGCGCGGACGCCGACCGACTTGTTGCGCGCGTCCAGCTTGCGGACCGTCAGCAGCAGTTCGTCCACCTTGTCGTCGGGCACGACCGTCATGACGGCCGAGTTCATTTCAGGCCAGGTATGCGTGCCGCGGCGCGGCTCGCCGTCGACGGATCCCCGTCCCTGCACCTGCTCAAAGAAAGTAAAACCTCTGATGCCAAGTTCATCCAGCATATATTCTACGCGGGAGGTGAAAGCCTGGTTGAATACGATAAACACACTTTTCATTTTGCTGCCTCCTGATCCGGGTTCAATTGCATGAAGATAAATTCCTTGCGGCGCTTTTCCTCCTTGTCGCGCTCGCCGTGACGGGAGATCAGGCCATAGACTACCGGCACGATGATCAGCGTGACGAAGGTCGAGACCAGCAGACCGCCGATCACCACGATGCCCAGCGGATGCCACATCTCGGAGCCCTCACCCTGGCTGAGTGCCATCGGGAGCATACCGAGCAGGGTCGTGAAGGCCGTCATGAGCACCGGGCGCAGACGGGAAGCGCCCGACAGGGCGATTGCTTCGTTGAGCGCATGTCCGCGGTCGCGCATCAGGTTGATGTAGTCCACCAGCACGATACCGTTCTTGACCACGATACCCACGAGCATCACCACGCCCAGGGCGCCGATCATGTCGAGTGACGTACCCGTGATCCAAAGTGCCAGGACCACGCCCGACAGACCGAACGGGATGGACAGCAGGATGACGGCCGGCTTGCCGAGACTCTCGAACTGGGAAGCCATCACGATATAGACGAGCAGGATGATAAGCAGCAACAGCGAGAAGATATCCTTGAAGGTCTTCTGCTGGTCTTCGAAGTCACCGGCCAGCACCACCGAGATGCCCGACGGGTGCGGGATCTGGTCGACCTGTGCCTGGATGGCCGTCGCCAGTTCGCCGAGCGAAGTCTCGTACGGCATCGAGATGACGCGCACGTAGCGCTGGCGGCTCTTGCGGTCGATGGTCTGCGGAGCCCAGTATTCCTCGATCGTGGCGATCTCGCTGAGCTTGATGCGGGCGCCGGTCGCCGTCGGAATCGTGAGGTCCTGGATGTCGGTAATGGAATTGCGGTCCTCTTCCTTGAGGCGGACCACGATGTTATATTCATCGCCGTCTTCCTTCAGGAAACCTGCCGTAAAGCCAGCCACGCGGTTGCGCACATATTGCGACACCGTAGCCGTGTTCAGGCCGTGGATGGCGGCTTTCTCCTTGTCGACGGTAATCTTGAGTTCCGGACGGTCCTTGTCGCGGGAGACACGGACGTTTCGGGCACCAGGTACATTGCCCACGATGGCCTGACGGACCTCCTCCGCATAGAGGTTGGTCTCGTCGAAGTCGTAGCCGTAGATCTCCACGTCCACGGTGGAACGGCCGCCGCCGCCCATACCGCCCGAGGCGTTCACCTGGTATTCAATGATCTCGGGATAACGGGCGAGTTCCGCGCGGATCACCTCGCCGATCTGCTCGATGGTGCGCGTACGCTCATATTTCTTGTTGCAGACCACCGTCATCTGGATCTTGTAGTTGGTGGTCGAGGAGAAGAGTGCGCCGACCGAACTCTCATCGTTCGAACCGGCCGAAGTGGAGATTCGCTGCACTTCCGGTACCAGTTCCCGGATCCTTTCTTCAAGGACGCGGGCCGTCTTGACTGTCTCTTCGATGCGGGTGCCCCGCTGCAGTTCGATGGAAGCGCTCAGACGACCGTTGTCGCTGCTGGGCATGAATTCCGTACCAATCTTGCCCGAAAACATCGGGAGCATCGACACCACGAAGAAAGCGATGGCGATCAGGATGGTGATCAGCTTGTGGGACAGGCACCAGCGAAGCAGGTTGGCGTAGGCCTTGTCCACCTTGTCGAGGAAGGCGACGACGATGCGGTCGTACCAGGTCCTCTTTTCCCGGCCTTCGATCAACTGGCCGTTCTCGTCGATGCGGGCTTCGCGTGCCTTGAGCATCTTCGAGCAGAGCATCGGAATGAGCGAGATGGCCGCGATGGTCGAGGTCGAAACCACGATGGTCACGATCCAACCCAGTTCCTTGAAGAGGATGCCGGCCAGACCGGTCAGCATGGTCAGGGGGATGAACACGGCCGCGATGACGAGCGTCGTCGCGATGACGGAGGTCCACACCTCGTTGGTTGCATAGATGGCTGCTTCATGCGGCGAACTGCCCCGGTCGATGTGCTTGGTGATATTCTCGAGTACCACGATGGCATCATCCACCACCATACCGATGGCCACCGTCAGGGCGGACAGCGAGATGATGTTGAGCGAACTGTCGGTGAGCAGCAGATAGACAAAGGCCACGATCAGGGCGATCGGGATGGTCAAACCGATGATCAGCGTGGCGCGCCACTTGCCCAGGAAGAAGAACACGACCAGCACCACGAAGAGCAAGGCGTACAGAATCGATTCCTCCAGGGAGCCAATAGCGTTCTCGATCTCTTCGGACGAGTCGTAGATCATCTTGATCTGGACGTCGGACGGGAGCGTCTTCTCGATGCGGGCGAGCTCCTTGCGCACGTCCTTGCAGACCTGCACCGTGTTGGATCCCGACTTCTTGGCCACCATCAGACGGACGGCTTCCTTGCTGTCCACTTTCTCATCGAGCGAAAGGTCCTTGATGGTGTCGCGCACCGCCGCCAGGTCGCGGATGAAAACTTTCTGGCCCTGCAAGGTGGTGGAAACCACGATGTCGGCGATGTCGGCACTCTGTTGGTATTCGCCGCGCACCTGCATCTGGTACTGCTGGCGGTCCATCTTGACCGTACCGCTCGACAGGTTCAGGTTGTTCACGCTCACGGCGTTGGCCACCTGTTCCAGCGTCAGGTTGTAGGCGTCGAGTTTCGCCTGGTCGATATCGATGTATACGTAACGGTCGGGGGCGCCGGACACCGACACGGAGCCGATGCCGTTGATGCGGTTGAGCTGCGGCACCACCTCGTCGTTGAGAATCTTCTCCAGGCCGGGATAACTCTCCTTGGCCATCACGGAATACTGGATGATCGGCATCAGGCTCGAATTGAGCTTGAACATCACCGGGCTGGAGCATCCTTCCGGCAGATTGCTCTTGACCATGTCGATGAACGACCGGACATCGTTGGACGCCTCATCCCGGTCTGTCCCCCATTCCAGTTCCAACGATACGACAGACATATTGTCGCGCGAGGAAGAGGTGAGCTCTTTCAGGCCGTCGACCGAAGTAAGGCTGTTTTCGATGAGCTTGGTCACGTTGGTCTCGATCTCGCTGGCCGAGGCTCCCGCGTAAGTGGTCATCACCGTGATGTACGGCGGATCCATCTCCGGGAACTGGTCGATCGGCAGCCTCGAGAGCGAGAACAGGCCGATGACGATGACCGCCACGAAGATCAGGGCGGTCGTCACCGGCTTTTCTATCGCTGTCTTGTAGATACTCATTGTGCGTTGTCTCCTGCTACGTTGAGTTTCGAACCGTCCACCAGCTTGGCCTGGCCCACGACGACGAGCCGGTCGCCCTCATGGAGTTCATCGCTGATGACTTCAATGTTCTCGTCGAACCGCTGGCCGAGTTTCACGAACACGCGTTTGGCCACACCGCCCTCATCGAGGAAGACATAGCGGTCGTTCGAACCCGTGAGTTTGAGGACGGACTGATAGGGCACCACCATGGCGCGGGCCATGCCCATCGACATCTTCGTCTTGACATACATGCCCGGACGGAGTTTCAGGGCGCTGTTGGGAATCCGGAGACGTGCCTGGAAAGTATGCGAGGCCGGATCGACGGTCGGATAGACGATGTCGATCGTGGCAGGGAAGGTCTCGCCAGGATAGATCTCCGAGGTCAGCGTGACGGCCATGCCTTTCTTCACGTTGGGATAATAGCTCTCCGGAATGGCGATCAGGGCCTTGAGCGTGTAGATCTGGGTCAGGACGAGGATTGGCTGGCCGCTGTAGAGCTCGCCGTCCTCATAATTCTTGGCCGAAATCACGCCGGCAAAAGGCGCCTTCACGTAGGTATTCTTCTCCAGGAATTCCAGCGTCTCTTTAGTCTGCTCATAGCTGAGGCGCGTCTGATCGTAGACCTGCTGTGACACGGCGCCGCTCTCACGAAGCGATTCCATGCGCTGCATCTCCACGCCCAGGTTGGTGTAGGTCAGCTTGGTGGTCGTATATTGGTTCTGGTCCATCCGCACCAGGTTCGCACCGGTGCCTACAGTCGTGCCGACCTCGACATAGATGTGCTCGATCTTGCCGGTCAGGGACGGAGAGACATTGAGCGTCTGCCAGCCCTGCAGGGTGGTGGAAAACTCCAGTTCACGGGAAATGTCGGACATGGCGAGCGGCGCCGTCTCAACCAGCTGCGCGCGCTGCTCCACGACCTGTTGTTGCTGCTTTCCGCCGCAAGCGGCGACAATGAAGGCTGCAGCCAGGACCCATACATATAAAGTGTGCTTCATATCGGAATGCTATTTATTCAAGAGTTGTTCAAGGGAAATCTGTGCGTTGACGATCTCGAGCAGCGACTGCACATAGTTGCTTTGCGCCGCAATCAGGTTGGTGCCGGAATTGGTCACGTCGAGGCTCGACGCCACGCCGTATTCATATTTCTTGGCGACGTTGTCGAAGACCCGCTTGGCCACATCCACGTTCTGCTTCTGGATCTCGTATTTCTCAATGGCACTGCGCAGGTTGTAAAGCAACTGGTTGTGCTGGACATTGAGGGAGAGTTCCGTATCTTCGAGGGTATTGAGCTGCTTCTTGTAAGCCAGCCTGGCATCTTTGATGGCCGCGTAGTTCTTGCCGAAAGCAAACAGCGGAATGTTGAGCTGGGCGCCCAGCATGTTGGGCGGCGTCATATTCATGGTCGCCTCGTCGCTGAAATTGTGGCGGGCGTTGTACTGGTGATAGACGCTTACCGTCGGGCCATTGGTCCAGCCGGTCAGGGCAATCTGCTTGCGCGCCAGTTCCGTGCTCTCTTTCAAGAGCTTATAGTCATAATTGTTGTTGATGTCGAACTCCGTGGCCAGGAGATCGGAGGTCGTCCGCAGGTTCAGCAGGTCGTCGATTCCCTGCGTGAGGACAATGTCCACATCGTCTTCAAGGCAGAGTTGGAGCCGCAGCGAGTTGTAAACCATCTCGAGCGAGCGCTCCGTGGTCTTGATCGTGCTCTCCATCGTGGCTACCTGCACCTGCAGCTGGTCGGCATCGGTCTGTTCCGCCACGCCTACGTCCACGGAGTTCTGCGTGATGTCATGAAGCTTGCGCATGCTCTTGAGATTCTCGTTCAGCAGACGGATGGTTTCCTCTGTCACCAGGGCGGAGAAATACAGGGTTTCCACCTGGTCGGCAATCTGCCTTTCCGTTTTCTCCAGCGTAATGTCGGCCATCCGGCGCGAGATGTCGGCAATGCCGAGCGAAACGATTTGGGCACCGTTCAGACCGACGGTCGTCGAGATATTGAAGGTCATATACGGCGTCATCGAAATCTTCATCGGGCCCAGGTCCATCTTGTATCCAAGGCTGTTGGAATACGACGAACTGGCGCTGACCTGCGGGAGCAGGCTGGCAATCGACTTCCACTTGTTCGCCTGGGCTTTCTGGATATCGATCGAGGCATTGGCCAGGGTCCGGTTATGCTCGACGGCATATTCCTGGGCTTCGGCCAGGGAAAAAGAGACCTGCTTGGGACTCGTCTGTGCGAAAAGCGGGAGCGAAAAGACCAGCAGCCACACGAAAAGTCCTGATTTTAGTTTGCTAAGTATCATTCTGTGCTTGTTTTCAAAGGATTTAGAGGCGCAAAAATACAACAAAAAATGCGCCGAACCATTAAAATTTGCGTATCTTTGTAGAGATTGAACAAATGTTTTCTCCCATGAAAAGAATCTTCGCCTCAGCACTCGTGACGCTGCTCGTCATCGGCTGCGCAGTCAGCGCTTATGCGCAGGACAAAGTCGTCAAAAAAATCATTGAAACCGGCACCACCGACAACCGGGCCATGGAGCATATCGACTTCCTGGCCAACCGCATCGGCGGCCGGCCCATCGGCTCCGCTGCGCTCACCGAGGCCGAAGCCTGGGCGAAAGAGCAATTCGAGTCGTGGGGACTCGAAGTCATGGTCCAGGAAGCCGGAGAAATCAACGTCGGCTTCAACCGCGGTCCCTGGTTCGGCCGTATGCTGGGCGACGAATCGCTGAACCTGCACTTCGCCACGCCTGCCTACACGGCCGGTACCCGTGGCAAGCAGACAGGTCACGTGCTCATCGAGCCGAAATCACGTCGTGAATTGGAACGGATGAAAGGCGCGCTCAAGGGCGCCTGGGTCCTGCTTGACGCCGAGTCCGACGGCATGGCCATCAACACCACGGCCGCCGCCAACGAGAAGCGGGCCGAGGTCATCGCCAAGAACGAGGAAATCGACCGCGAGAACAACGAGATCCGCCGATGGAACTACGAACACCGCGACAGCGAGCCCAAGAAACTGAAGGAATACGAGAAAAGCGTTGCGCCTTTCTATCAGGAAATGGTCGAGGCCGGCGTACTGGGATTCATCCGCTCCGCGCAAGTTCCACTCAAGATCATGTACGACCGCGCCGGCTGCTATGACATCACAATGGAGACCCTGCCGACCGTGTGCGACATCATGCTCGACGAAGCCCAGTTCAAGGTCGTCAAACAGAAAGTGCTGCGCAAAGACATCTTCCAGCTCGAATTCGACATCCGCAACCACTTCTACCGCGGTCCGGTGAAATACCACAATATCATCGGCATCCTCCGCGGAAGCAAATATCCGAAGGAATATGTGATGGCCGGCGGCCATCTCGACGCCTATGACGGCGGCACCGGCGCTGTGGACGACGGCAACGGCACCACTGTGACGATGGAAGCGGCCCGCCTGCTGGCCACCTCGGGCGCCAAACCCAAGCGCACCATTCTCTTCTGCCTCTGGACAGGCGAAGAATACGGCCTGCTCGGTTCGAAATATTTCGTAGAAAACAAGACGGTTCCCCTCGAGAAGATCTCCAACTACATCAACCGCGACGGCGGCCCGCTCTGCGCCACGAGCGTGACGGTTCCTGCCGCCATGTACGATGACTACGTGGCCATCTGCAAGCCACTCGAGAACCTCAACCCTGAGTTCCCCTTCACCGTCAACAAACGGGAGATGCCGCCGCAGCCGCGTCCCACCCGTGCCGGTGGCAGTGACCACGCCTATTTTGCCATGAACGGCGTCCCGACCATCAACTTCCGTGAGACCGACCCGAAGGGCTACAACTTCGAATACGGAGAAATCTGGCACACCGAACGCGACATCTTCAACAAACTGATTCCCGAGTACCTCGAGCACTCCGCCGTCGTCACGGCCGTCGTCCTCTATGGCATCGCAAACCTCGACCACCTGCTTTCGCGCGACGGTCTGTATAAAGAATAAGCAACAACCTTTTAATAAACAGTTAAATCATGAGCGAAGAAACCAAAGATCCCCGTGACCTCAACGGTGACGGCAAAGTAACCTTCGAAGAGAAAGTCAAATATGCGGCCGGCAAGGCTGGCGAGAAACTGAAAGAAGTCTCTGCTGAGATGAAGGAGAACGCCAAGGAACTCTATGCCAAGGCCGCCCCGAAGGCCAAAGAAGTCTATGCCGAGATGAAGGAAAACGCCGCTGAACTCGCCGGCAAGGCGAAGAAAGGCGCCGTCGAACTCGCCGACAAGGCCAAAGACAAAATTGAAGAGCTGAAGGAGAAGAAAGAAGCCAAAGAAGCCCCCAAGGACCCTGAGGCTTAAGGATGAAAAGAATCCTCGCTTTTCTGCTGGCCATCATTGCCTCAGTAACCGCCCCCGGAGCCGGGAACGTTCCCGAAGAATCGCTGGGGGCGGTCAACTATGATGTCCGCTACAAGTTGGGTGCACTGAACACCAAAGTGGCCAGTGCGACCATCTCTTGGGAAAAGACCGAATGGAAACATCAGCCGGCCTATCATTCCCATGCCCTGGTCCAGACCACGCCTTTCTTCAAGCTGTTCCTGGGGTCTGACTACACGGCCGACACCTATCTTTCCCGGAACGGCCTTGCCCCGCTTTTCTTTTCCAACCCGTTCAAGGACGGGAGCCGGGTGGAATATGTTTACAACAAAGAAAGCCGGGAGATCGAATCCCAGACTTTCCAGGCTTCAGGCGAAATCGAAGACGAGACCTTCCCGCTCGACGGCCGGACCATGGACCTGCTTTCCCTCGTGCATTATCTCCGTTTTCACCACTTTTCCGCAACGGGAAGCACCTTGTCGATGCACCTGCTGATGGGAGGAGAATCCTACGCTGCCCAAGTCATCTATCAAGGTGCCGATACCGAAAAATTCAAGGATATGCCTGCCGAACGCATCTTGGTCCGGATGACGGAACACGGCCTGATGGAAAATGGCAGCGGCAACGAAATCTATCTCTGGCGCTCCGCTGCGCAGGACCGCCGGATCCTGGGGCTGGAAGTTGCCCTGAGCACCGGCACCATGATCTGCCGGATCAAGCCTTGATGGGCTCCACATGCACGACTACGTGCGTCTCCGGACCGAACTTCTTCTTTAACGCCTGTTCTATATCGTTTGACCGGTCGTGCGCCTGGACGAGCGGCAGACTGCCGTCCATCCGGATGTGGAGTTCAATGGCATAAAGGCTTCCGATGCGGCGGGTACGCAAGTTGTGCGGATCCTGCACATCGGGGAAGGAAGCGACGACTTGCAGAATCTCTTTTTCTACCTCATCCGGCAACGAAGCTTCCATCAGGTCGCCGATGCAATTCTTCAAGAGTTTCCACGCTACGCGGACGATGAAGAGTCCGACAATCAGCGAAGCCAGCGGATCGAGCACCGTCCACCGGTCACCGAGCAGGATGGCCCCGCCGATGCCCACGAGGGCGCCGATCGATGAAAGGGCATCGCTTCTGTGATGCCAGGCATTGGCCTCAACCACCGGCGACTGGAGTTTGCGTCCCTGGCGGACCGTATATTGGAAAGTCAGCTCTTTCAGCAGGATGGAGATGGCGGCCGCCCAGAGAGCCAGCATGCCCGGTTTAGGCAGTTCGGCACCGCGATACCAGGCAGCCAGGGTACCAGCCGACCGGAAAATGATGCCGCCTGCGACGATCAACAGGGCGACGCCGATCAGCGCCGTAGCCAGGGTCTCGAACTTGCCGTGTCCGTAGTCGTGCTCTTTGTCGGCCGGTTTGCTGCTGATGCGGACGAAAACCAGGACAACCAGGTCGGTCAGAAAATCGGACAGGGAATGGACAGCGTCGGCCAGCATGGCGGCGCTGTGACCGAGAATGCCGGCCACGAACTTGAAGACAGTCAACGCCATGTTCACGGCGCTGCCCGCCAGCGTTACCTTATAGATTTCTTTTTCGCGTGTCATGGCGTGCTTGTTCTTCCCTGCAAAGATAGGCGACAATTCCATAAAGTGTAAAGTGTAAAGCCGAAAGTGTAAAGAAGTGTAAAGGTCTTTACACTTTTTTTGAATCCCTTTAAAAACATTTTCGTCTCATAATCAGCGTGTTAATCAGTTTGGCACGGCAGATGTTCCCATTCTGGCGTCGTGTGAAACAGTTTGAACGATGAAAACACTTTTACAAATAGTTATGGTTATTGGGTTCGGGCTTGCGCCGGTTTGGTCGGCGCAGGCCCAAGTGGCCCGCAAGATGACGCTCCACGACTGTATGGAGTACGCCATCTCCAATTCCACGAAAATGCGGATCCAGCAGGCCGAAACCGGCGACGCGCAGATTGCGCGGCGCAATGCGGTGCTCCGGGCCTTCACCCCTTCGGTGAGCGGAAACACCTACGCCTATTACAATTTTGGCCGCAGCATCGACCCGGAAACGAATACCTATGTCACGGAGACCTCGTTCCACAACGGCTATTCCGTGGGGGCGGGCATCGACCTGTTCAACGGCTTCAGTGCGGTCAACAACCTGAAGATCTCGA
>JAEEOM010000163.1 GCA_016284265.1 Bacteroidales bacterium
GAGGACGGTCTCGACGAGAACGACTGGGAAGGTTGGGTGAAACTCACCCAGCGCATCGGCGACCGCTGCCAGCTCGTGGGCGACGACCTCTTCGTGACCAACGTGAAGTTCCTGGAGAAAGGCATCAAGATGGGTGCTGCCAACTCCATCCTCATCAAAGTGAACCAGATCGGCTCGCTCTCCGAGACCCTCGACGCCATCGAGATGGCCCATCGTCACGGCTACACCACCGTCACGAGCCACCGTTCCGGTGAGACCGAGGACACCACTATCGCCGACATCGCCGTGGCCACCAACAGCGGTCAGATCAAGACCGGCTCCCTGAGCCGCACCGACCGCATGGCCAAGTACAACCAGCTGATCCGCATCGAGGAGCAGCTCGGCGCCTGCGCCCGCTACGGCTTCACGAAGCTTCGCTAACCGGCCGTCCAACCAGAAAGAAGGTGAGTGATAAGAGATTATTGGTCACCTTCTTTTTTATTTCCCGTTCAAAAAACAATTGCACATGAAAATCGAAGAAGGATACATGCCCTTTCTGGGGTACAAGACCTACTATCGGATTGTAGGAGAGCCCTCTGATACGAAAGCCCCGCTGCTCCTGCTTCACGGCGGACCGGGCAGTACGCACAATTATTTCGAGGTTCTGGACCGCGTGGCTGAAGAGACGGGACGGCAGGTCATTTCCTACGACCAGATCGGTTGCGGAAACTCCTACCTGGATGGCCATCCGGAACTCTGGACCCAGGAAACCTGGATGAACGAGCTCATCGCCCTGCGGGAGTATCTCCATCTCGACCGGCTCCACATCCTGGGCCAGTCCTGGGGCGGTATGCTCATCATTGCATACCTCATCGAAAAGAAACCCGCAGGCATCTGCTCCGCCATTATCTCCAGCGGCCATGCCTCCTCCAGCCTCTGGGCGAGCGAACAGCACCGGATGATCGGACTGATGGCCAAAGAAGACCAGGAAGCGATCCGCCGGGCTGAGGAGACGGGCGATTTCAACGACCCGGCCTACCTTCGGGCCAACGACCGCTTCATGGAACTCCACTGTGCGAGCACAGACGAAAACAGTCCCGAGTGCCTGACCCGTCCCAAACGGTCTGGTAAGGAAGCCTACCTCTACGGTTGGGGACCGAACGAATATGTTCCCACCGGCAGCCTGGGCGATTTTGAATACATCGACCGCCTCGGGGAAATCGACTGCCCGTGTCTGTTGTTCAGCGGTTCCGAAGACTTATGCACACCCGCCGTGGCCCGCTCCATGTACGAAGGCATTCCCGGCAGCCGCTGGGAGCTGATGGAAGGTGCCCGTCACATGTGCTTCGTCGACCGTCACGAAGACTATTGCCGCATCCTGGAAGCCTGGCTGGCAGAACACGACTGAGTCGTCTAAAGCGGCTCACGTAAGAGCGCCGTCAGTGGAAGAGATACCCAGCTTTCCGAAGTTCCTTGATCGTGCGGATGGGTTTCGGCGGATTGAGGTAGCGGGCGAGGAAGGCGTAGGTGTCGAGCCGGATCTCGCAGGCTTCCATCGAGTCGATCCGTTCAAAGGAGTGGGCGCCGGGCATCTTCGGGAAGACTTTGTACTCGAAGTCCCGGTTGTAGAACGTCAGGCTGTCGATCATCCGCTGCACTTCCGTCACGCTCACGTCGTCATCGTTCATGCACGTGACGATGCGCAGTGGCTTGGTCAGCTGCTTCGCGTAAGTGACGGGCGAGCGACGGGCATACTCTTCCGGTTTCTCGGCCGGAGAGGCGCCGATGTGATACTCCACCGTATAGTTTTTCGAATAGTCCGGCGACTGGTAACTCAACCGGTACCCTACGTCACTGACCGGCACGCCGGCATAGCCACAAGCATATTTCTCCGGATAACGCAACAGATTCATCAGCGTAATCATGCCGCCGTGGCTCCAGCCGATGATGCCCACGCGCGCGGGATCCACGATGTCGTAGCTCTCTACCATGTAGTCGCGGGCCGCCATCACGTCTTCGTTCTCCAGTCCGCCGTAATCGATGTTCTCGTAGAAACTCCGGCCGTAGCCCGTGCTTCCGCGGTAGTCCGGTGCAATGACGATATAACCCTGCGCGACCATCTCCCGGAGAATGTGGACCGATCCGGATGTGAAGTTGCTGTGCACGCCGCCGTGGGGAAAGACCAGCAGGGGATACTTCCTGTTCTGCTTGACCGTCTTCGGGATGAAGACATAGGAATAGAACTTGAGTTGGTTGGTCAGCAGGGAATCTTTGAACGCCGTTCCGGTCTTTTTCTGATAAGCCGGCGCCGGACCAGCAAGCCGGACGATATCGACGAACGCGACATCGCTCATCTGTTCGATGAGCAGCAGCGACTCGATCTTCCGGTCGACCGTCTGTGTGGCGAAATTGCTGTTGTTCTCCTGGGCCGAAGCTGAAAGTGCGAAGACGACGGCCAGCGGCAAAAGAAACGTGGCGCGTAAGACTTTGATTATCATGGTTTTCCTAATTTTCGCTTGCGCATTTTGACGCAAGCGATTTTGTTTAATGTGCTGATTATCAGAATAATATCTGCCACGGACATTTTACATCAGTCCCCAAGCAATGAAGCCGACGAGCAGGGCGATGAGGCAGTTGATGGCTTTGGCACGTAAAAATGCGCCTTTGGATTCGGCCAGGAGCGGGAGGGCGGCGTGGCCGTCCTGCGAGATGCAGCTGGCCAGCAGCACGGGCATCGGCACGACGCCCGCGGCGAAGAGGGTGACGAAAATCAGATGCGGCCCCGACTCGGGGATGATGCCGATGAGCGTGGCGAGCACAATCATCAGCGGCACATTGGCACTGATCCAGGCGCTGACATCCACGAGCTCCATGATGAAGCCCAGGACAATCAGTACGCCGAGGGTCCAGGCAAAGATCTTGGGCACATGGCGGGCGATGACGTGGTGCCAGAGATGCTCCTCGACGAAGTGGTCGGAGCCAAAAGCCACGACTGCCAGCATAATGAGGCTGACCGCAGCAAACAGCATATTCATCCAGTCTTCGCTCAGCAGGTTGAATCCGCCGTGTTCGGCTTCCTCCATTCCTTCGTGCTCATGCTCGAGCATGCCGGTGGCCAGGGCGAAGATGTAGAGTGCTGTTCCGAGGAAGAGGATGCCCCGCTTCCAGGTGAGAAGAGTGCGCTTCTTCGAATGGGGCTCTTTCTTTTCGTGCTCCGGATGCGCATCCTCCTTGTGGAGATGCATTTCGTCGCAGGCCTTCAGGGCATAGGGTTTCAGCCCGAGTTTCGGGCCGACATAGTCGATCAGCACGCCGACAGCGATGCCGATACCAAGAATGATGGCGGAGACCAGGAGTGCCTTGCCCGGGAAGAGCGTCAGCATCACGAACGCTTCGTCGCCCGACGTGGCGATCAGCATCGCCACCAGCGCGCCGAAACTGATCATTCCATGGGAAAACAGGGAAACTGAGGCGAAACCGCCCAGGCAGCCGGGAATCCAGCCCAGCAGGGCCGATACCACGATCTGGCCGAATTTCGACCGCTGCAGCCGCTGGAAAAAGCGACCGCCCGACGAGATGTTCAGGCTCTCGATCATCATCATCATGATCACCACCATCCCGGTGATGAGCACGGCCGCCCGCAGGGCGTCAATCAGAATGTCCAGTACATCCATAGGCTAACCTTGTCCTTGGGATGGCGGCGTGATGAATCCGTCGGCGGGATTCCAGCCCGTGTGTTTGAGCGTGCGCACGCAGGTCCGACCGTCGATGCGCACATAGAGTTCGTTACCGAGGAAGCAGATCGCCCCGACGTTCTTCGTACCGAAGGGGAGCGTGAGGATGGCCCGCACGCGGCCGTTCTGGTCGCAGACCTGAATGCCAAAAGGAGTGAGCACGTAAAGGTTTCCCAGCGTGTCGAAGGCCAGGTCGCGGACGATCTGTCCTTCGAGCATGTGGTTGTCCGGATTGTGCAGCCAGTAGAATTGTTCGCTGGCCGTGCGTGTTCCGTCGGGCTTGACCAGCGCGCAACGCAACCAGTTGGAATACTCCTCGATTGAGACCTCGAGTTTACCGGACGGGTAGAGCAGGGTAGTCACAGGCGATTCGAGTCGTTTGCGGACAGCCTTGGGCAGGTCTTTCGCAGCCGTTTCCCGCCAGCTGCCTTCCCGGTCTTTTCCCGAGCCCAGCAGCGACTGCAGCATATCGTTGCGCGAGTCGCCGGCCTTGACGGGTGTCGGCCAGCCCTTCCAAAGCCAGCGCATGGCGTCGGGGAACATCTTCGTCCCGTGCCAGATGCTGTGGCCGCCGCGGTCCCAGTGGGCGATCTCCTCGTAGCCTGCGAAATCGAGCGCCGACTCCAGCAGCAGGTTCTGCTCCCACCATTCGCCGAAAAGCGGATTCCAGGCGTCTTTCATACCGTCCTGGAGGAAGATGCGCAGCGGTTTGGGCTCATATTTGCGGACCAGGGCCGGATAGTCGTTGCCGCCCCGCATGGCGACATAGGTGCCGACGGAGCTATAGACGCGGTGGAACAGGTCCGGGCGGTTCCAGGCGGCCGAGAAGGCGGCGATGCCGCTGCTGCTGGCGCCGCAGATGGCCCGGTCATCCGGGTTGTGCGACAGTCGTACCGGCCGGCCGTCGGGTGTGACGAGACCTTCGACCATCGGCAGGATCTCTTCTTCCAGGAAGCGGGCAAATGTCCCGTCCGTCCGGTCGAATTCGTTGCTGCGGTTGTAGCGCAACACGTTCCCGTCGGCATCGTACGAAACGCCCGGCTGCACAAACACGCCGATCGTCACCGGCATCTCGCCCGAAGCGATCAGATTGTCCAAAACCGTCGTGGCGTTGAACAAAATACCATCCAATCCCACCAGCAGGCACGCTGGTTTCGATCCGTCATATTGTACCGGCACATAGACTTTCCATTCCCGCCGGGTCTCGGG
>JAEEOM010000164.1 GCA_016284265.1 Bacteroidales bacterium
GAATGCCACGATGGACGGGGCGACCGTCCCCCATATCTATGCGGTCTATCCCTATGCCTCCGGCACGACAGTCTCTTCAGACGGAAAGATCTCCCTTGTCCTCCCTGTCGAACAGGCTTATTATGGCGGCGTCTCGTTCGCGCGCGGTGCCAACACCATGGTGTCGGTTACCGACAACCAGAGCGACAAGCTCCTCTTCAAGAACGTATGCGGCTATGTGCAGTTCAAGCTCTACGGCGACGGCGCTTCGGTTACCAGCGTGACTCTCCGAAGGGAAAGCTGTGTATCTGCACTGCGTCGGCGGGGCCGACCGGACCGGTACGCTGGCTTTCCTGATTGAAGCGCTAGTCGGTGTATCTGAGAGCGACCTGTCAAAGGACTACGAACTGACAAGTTTCGATGGCAGCCATACGCGCAGGAGAAGTGATCCGGGCCAGGGTAATACGGAGTACATTTTAAAGTATTTGATCAATTACCTGCGTCAGTTTGAAGGCAGTACGATTAACGAAAAAGTGGTGAATTGGGCGACAACTCCGTATCAGGGTTCTTCTATTCCTGCTTTAACCGCCACCGAAATCTCACAGTTGCAGACGCTTCTCGTAGCGGTCCAATAACGCATCGAACGGCCTCCTACGCTTATCCGGAAGCGATTTTTTATAAAAAACACTTCCGGATAAGTGTTTTTTTTATATTTTTGCACGATTTATCGCATTTCAATTCAGCCGATTATGTCCGGACAGGAAGAATATCACGATTCACGGAAGGTTTTGATGCAGGACAGCATCCTGTCCGTTCTGGCTTCTCTGCTGGCGCTCTTGCTGATGCGATGGTTGACCAGCGCGGTTCCCGGCTTCATGTCCATTGTCCTTCGATGGATGGGGTTCTCGCTGGTCGCCTCTTTGGCAGGGTTCTTTGCCACGGGTTGTTACCGCTACGTACGGCGTTTCGCCACGATTCGCTCGCTCGGTCATGTGGTCATGGCCATTATCGTGAAGGAGATACTGTTGGCCGTGGTGCTGCTTATCCGTCTAGTACCCTCCTTATCGGCCATGATGTCTCTCTCGCTCCTGTTGGCCGATCTGCTGCTTACCAGCGTTTTCCTGCTTTACATCCGCTTGGCAGCCCGCCTTTTCTCGACGAAGGGCGATGACGAAGTCAATGCAGTAGTCGGAAAGAAGAATGTGCTGGTAGCGGGCACCGGTATACCGTCTCTGGAACTGGCCGACGAAGCCGACGCCGGAGGTATCTACAATGTGGTGGGCTTGCTGACTCAGGACCCTGCGATGGCTGGGCGGGTCATCCACGACCGCTTGGTCTATTACTGTGAAAACGCACACGACGTAGATGCGCTGCAATGGCGCTTGGGCGGCATCGACGCAATCCTCTTCCCTAACGAACCTGATGGCGGTGACGGGTCCACCTCGGAAACCACGCTGAACGATCACCCTCAGCACGACGGAATGAGTCTGGCAGGGCGGCTGGTGAAGCGGAGTTTCGACGCTGTGGCCTCAGCCCTGCTGCTGATCCTCTTCTCTCCGCTGATTGCCGCCTGTGCGGCTGCTGTCAAGCTTGAGGATGGCGGGAAGGTACTTTACGCGCAAGAACGGATCGGAATGCACGGGCAACCGTTCCATATCTATAAGTTCCGTTCGATGCGGGAAGATGCCGAAGCGGTGGACAGTCCCCAGCTCTACAGCGGCGAGGAGGATCCGCGGCTGACGCGTGTAGGCCGCTTCCTCCGGGCCCATCATCTTGACGAACTGCCGCAATTGTGGAATGTCCTGCGTGGCGACATGTCGCTCATTGGTTATCGTCCCGAGCGAGCTTTCTATATCGGCCAGATTATGGCACGCAATCCCCGCTACCGCTACCTCTACCAGATCCGTCCCGGCGTGACAAGCTACGCCACGCTTTATAACGGCTACACCGACACGCTGGAGAAGATGCTCACGCGGCTCGACCTTGATCTCTACTATCTGCGGAACCGTTCTGTTTGGTTCGACCTGAAGGTTCTTGGACTGACGTTCCTGAGTATCATCATCGGACGGAAATTCTAAAAATTGCTTATTTGTAAAAGCATTTTGGTTTTTAGTGCTTATCTTTGCATTGTTATATGTGAGTAACGCTTCACGCGTTTGAATCTTATTCACACGAAAGGCATTTCAGCCCCATCTGAAATGCCTTTTTCTGACACATACGCTGAAGGGGTACTTCGCCCAACCCTCTGAGATCCTTTTACAAGATTCAAATCACATATAACAATGAAGAAAAGGATTCTTTACATCGTTGTGAGCCTGTACAATGTGTACAGCACTCTTAAACTTGTCAAAGTGAAGGCCTACCAACGTCTTCGCCTCGGCACCTGCCCTTTTCATAAAGTGATTCTGTCCGACCTTCAGCGTTTGGAGCCTGCGCTCAACCCGCAGGCTCCTTTATTCACTCGTAGCCGGATAGTGCCCCAAGGAACTCCCGGTATTGTCATTCTGAATTATTTTGGTAACTTGCCGGTAATTTAGTTAGGAGTTTATCTTCTGATGGCGGGGATAATAGAGAATGACGGAAAGCATTGGTTCGTGGCGCGGACGCGGCACGGAGCGGAGATCGGTGTCCGCGACCGGCTGGCTTTCTTCGGTGTGGAGCACTTTGTTCCGACGGTGAAGACCCGTGGCTGGCGAGGCCGGACGGTGGAGAAACCCGTGATCAACTGTCTGATCTTCATCCGGGCCACGCAACCCGATGCACTCGCATTGATCCATGAGCGCGGCCTGAAAGCCGATTATCTCTTCGACCACGCTACCCGCCACCTGATGGTCGTCCCCGACAAGGCGATGGAAGATTTCCGCCGGGTCTTGGATCTCTCCACAGAAGAAGGCGGCCTGATGGACCGCCCCCTCGAACAAGGCGCCCGCGTCCGCGTCGCCAAGGGTCCGCTCCAAGGTGTCGAAGGCCGCATCCTCGAACTCCAGGGAAAGCACTACGTCGTTGTTTCCCTCCTCGACTCTCTCTTCGCCCGCGCCTCCGTCCCCCGCGCCTGGCTTGAGATTATCGCGTAGCCTCGCTTCCGGACACTCACTTCTATCCAATATCCAACCAGTCGCCTCCCCCAGGAAAGACAGGTTTTGCCTGTCCGTATTTGTGTGGCACTTATTACCCTGGAAATCAGCTACTTCCTAATATTCGCTTGCGCACTTTTACGCAAGCGATTGTTGGGAATATCCTGAGTTTCAGCCACATAAGTGCCACAGCTATCGCCCCCGCCTGATTTTAGATTTCGATCGCCTGGGTTTTGCGCTGCTTGTTTGTACGCGACGCGGCTGACGGCGCCACTTGGTCCGTTTCGAAGACGAAATATACGTCTTTCCGTTGTTTTTCTGGCCGCGAAACGGACGAGACAGATAAACCATCCGTTTCGCGTCAGAACAATGACCTTAAATAGTCAAATCAGAATCATCGGAAATACTAGGAGTTGCTTTTCTAAGCTTTTGTGTAATCGTCTGCCGCGGGTATCGGCCTGCCAGGGACCAGAAACAGTAATTGGCGCGGCAGGTCTGCGCTCAATGAGCAGACCCTCCGCGGTAGCTTAGCTAATCAATTAAGAATCAGCGCTATTTTCATGTCAACCGCGGCAGACGATTACATAGGCACACACTTATACGTACAAAAAAGTGGGATATAAAGGCTGACCCTTTTCAGGACTACAACTAATTGTTCCCTCTCAAGTCTCGACTAATGGACCTCCCCTGGACCGTGACCTATAAACCCCTTTGTGGCCGAACGGTTATCCTCGGCCGGGCCCGGGAGCCCCTCCTCAGGCTCCTGCGGGCCCGGCCGGGAGATAACCGCCTCAGCCAAGATTGACCTGACTAGTTAATCGCTTTCGTAATCAGCCAGTGACAGATTTCGCAGTTATCCTTGACAGCGCAAGTCCGGGACCCGGGACTCCGGGACCCGTTGCGCTGGCAGGAGATAACCGCCCATTATCATAGACGGCGCTCAAAATATGAGTCACTTGGCGAGCCCGATAAAGTGCCATCTGTCGATGGTCAGATGATGAGACAACGGGCTTGGGCTTTCCGTAAACCTGCCCAAGCCCGGCAGAAGGCAGCCAGCCATAGATAGATCGGTGAACTATCCGGCTCGGGATGGACACAATGTGTACAAACGAGGGGTATACAGACGAGATGTACAAAGCGAGCCCGAGAAGAGCCTGTCAGACGGCAGCAGGATGTCGTGTCCACGGGCTTGCGGAGTTGTGACTCTACCAGGGTAATTCAGCGGAGATTGAAGGCGGTTATCTCCTGCCAACAGGCTGGCAAGGATAACCGCGTTGATAGTCAGTTGCAGCCTAAAGGGAGTAATCGAGAGGGTTGGCCATACGTGGCTGAAGCGGGTTTTCTCCCGTCCAGGCCCGCAGGAGCCTGAGGAGGGCTCCCGGGCCTGGCCGAGGAAAACCCAAACGGCCGCTCGATGGGGAAAGACCATGTGCCGTGTGGTGAGCAGAGAGGGCCGATTCGCTCACCGAAGGGTTTGAGGTCAGTAGAAATGCCAAGTCCTGTCGCGACCAGAATAGATCCGCCACTATTAAATTGCTTTTTTGTCAAAGCATTTCGAAATTTCATACTTATCTTTGTACTGGAAATAGATAATTGAGGATCCGGTCATTACCTGACCGAATATGTGCAGGAGAGCATCGGAACCCAAGACAGAGCTTCGATGCTCTCTTTCTTTGTTCCATAGTCGGGCAGGTACTTTCTGACAATCCTCCCTTTCATTGTCACTCAATTATCTATTATCCATGAACATCTATGTAAAGTGACGATTGTCATTATTGTACGGGGTACATATGACAATCCCGTTTTCGTCCGCTCCTACTGGCGTAGACGAAATGGCCGCAAGGAATTTGTTCACAGTCATTGGCGCTGGCTTTAATGATTGTTTGAACAATTTGATTCGATACAATCCGATGCCCGACTCGGGGGAGTCGCCTGGAAACGGACGGCTCCTTTCCTTTATACCCTCCAGATTACTCCCGCTCGCTGTCGCGGCGGAGGTCTTTTTCTTTGATGGTTTCGCGCTTGTCGAATTCGCGTTTGCCGCGGGCCAGGGCGATGTTGAGCTTGGCGTAGCCGTTTTCGGCAATGAAGAGACGGGTGGCGACGATGGTAAGGCCTTTTTCTTTCACGGAGCGGGCTAGTTTGCGGAGTTCCTTCTTTGTAAGAAGGAGTTTGCGGTCGCGGCGGGGATCCTGGCGGCTGAATGCAGAGCCCCACCAATATTCGGCCACATTCATGTTCTTGACATAGAGTTCCCCGTTTACGAAATAGCACCAGCTATCGACCAGCGAGGCCTTGCCTGCGCGGATCGACTTGATCTCGGTTCCGTTCAACACGATACCGGCCGTGAAGTGTTCGAGAAACTCGTACTCGAATCCAGCCTTCTTGTTGCGGATCTCCACCGTGCTTTTCTTTTTCACCTTTGCCATACAGCGTATAGATGCGGCCGGGCCGCAAAACGTTGCAAAGATACAGAAATAAATTTGGAGGAATGGTTTTTTTGATATACATTTGTGATATCAAAATGATATTACAATGAATACGAAAACCCAAGACTTCGAGTTCAAAGGCTTCAAGATCAGCGGTTTCATCGCGCTGTTCCTGATCCTGGCCATCATCGTGGCCGACATTTTCATCTTCAAGTACGCCGCCACGGGGGCTGCCAAACCTGACATGCTGATCGGGATAACCATTCCCGTCTCTTTCCTGCTCATCATCTTCCTGGCCATCGGCATGGTGAAACTTGAGCCCAACGAGGCCCGTGCGCTGGTGTTCTTCGGCAAGTACCGCGGCACCTTCCGCGAGAACGGCTTCTGGTACGTCAATCCTCTGCTTTCCAAAAAGCGGGTGTCGCTGCGCGCCCGCAACTTCGACGCCGAAGCCATCAAAGTCAACGACAAGAGCGGTAACCCGATCCTCATCGGCCTGGTGCTCGTGTGGCGCGTGAAGGACGTGTACAAGAGCCTCTTTGAGATCGACTCGCAGACCATGAGCAACCAGGGCAGTCTGAGCTCCACAATGAAGGCTTTTGAGAGTTTCGTCAAGGTGCAGGCCGATGCTGCGCTCCGCCAAGTGGCCGGCAACTACAACTACGACGAGAACAGCAATCCGGGGGTTGACGACATTACCCTCCGCTCCGGCGCTGAAGAGATCAACGACGTGCTGACCGACACGCTTAACGAACGCCTCTCCATCGCAGGCATCGAAGCCATCGAAGCCCGCATCAACTACCTGGCCTACGCCCCGGAAATCGCCGCCGTGATGCTCCGCCGCCAGCAGGCAGATGCCATCATCGCCGCCCGCGAGAAGATCGTGGAAGGCGCTGTGTCGATGGTGAAACTTGCCCTCGACCACCTGAAGGAAGAAGGCGTCGTGGAACTCGACGAGGAACGCAAAGCCGCCATGGTCAGCAACTTGCTCGTGGTACTCTGCGCCGAGGACAACGCCCAGCCGGTCGTCAACACGGGTACCTTATATAACTAAGCATGGCGAAAGAGGGAACCAAGAATTTCGTACTTCGAATCGACGCCGATACTTTCGAAGCGCTCGAGCGATGGGCCGCCGATGAATTCCGCAGCACCAACGGACAGCTACAGTGGATCATCGACGAGGCCCTCGTACGGGCGGGTCGGAAAAAGAAAAAAACAGTATCATAGCTTTTTGTTATCTTTGCGTTTTGAAGCGATTAGAAACGGATATAAACGTTTAACACGATATGAAACAGATTGATTCCTACGATTTCACCGGCAAGAAAGCCATTGTCCGCGTCGATTTCAACGTCCCCCTCAACGAAAAGTTCGAGATTACCGACGACACCCGCATCCGGGCTGCCATCCCTACTCTGAAGAAAGTGCTCGCCGGAGGCGGTGCGCTGATCATCATGTCGCACCTCGGCCGTCCGAAAGGACCCGCGGAGAAATTCTCCCTCAAGCACATCCTCGCACGCGTGGAGCAGTACCTCGGCGTACCGGTACAGTTCGCGCCGGACTGCCAGCAGGCTGATGCACAGGCTGCGGCCCTGAAACCGGGCGAAGTGCTGGTGCTCGAGAACCTGCGTTTCTACGCCGAGGAGGAAGGCAAGCCCCGCGGACTGGCTGACGACGCCACCGACGAGGAAAAGAAAGCCGCCAAGGCAGCTGTCAAGGAGAGCCAGAAGGCCTTCACGAAGAAACTCGCCTCCTACGCCGACTGCTACATCAACGACGCTTTCGGCACGGCACACCGCGCTCACGCCTCCACGGCCCTGATCGCCAAGTACTTCCCGGAAGACAAGATGTTCGGTTACCTCATGGAAGGTGAGATCCGTGCCATCGACAACGTGCTCAAGAACGCCCAGCATCCTTTCACGGCCATCATCGGCGGCTCGAAAGTCTCCTCGAAACTCGAGGTGCTCAAGAATCTGGTAACCAAGGTGGACAACCTGATTATCGGCGGCGGCATGGGCTACACCTTCATCAAGGCCGAAGGCGGCCAGATCGGCAACTCGCTCCACGAAGACGACCTGATTCCCGACGCCCGCGAGATCATTGCCCTGGCCAAGGAGCGCGGCGTGAACCTCTCCCTCTCGGTGCAGACCCGCGTGGCCGACGACTTCAGCAACGACGCCAACGTCCAGACCGTTCCCTCGCATGAGATTCCGGACGGCTGGCAGGGCATGGACGCCGGTCCGAAGTCGATTGAGAACTGGAAGAATATCATCCTGAACTCCAAGACCGTGCTGTGGAACGGCCCGGTCGGCGTGTTCGAGATGCCGAACTTCGCGAAAGGCACGCTGCAGATTGCCGAGGCGCTGGCCGAAGCGACTGCCAAGGGCGCTTACACCCTCGTGGGTGGCGGTGACTCGGTTGCAGCTGTGAGCCAGATGGGCTATGCCGACAAGGTAAGCTACGTCTCCACCGGCGGCGGCGCGATGCTCGAAGCCATCGAGGGCAAAGATCTGCCCGGCATCGCAGCGATCCGCGAAGCCTAGTTCCTGAACCTAAGGTCCGCACGCGATGGAACTGATTGTCGGGACCTACGGTCAACGGCTGTTGCTCCTTGAACTGGGCGTAGCCACGTTCGACGTACTGGGCATCAGCGCGTTTGAAGCCAAGAATACCTCTTATCTGGCGCTTTCGCCCGATAAGAGGTATCTCTTTGCCGTGTCGGAATGCGGCGACGATTCCGGCGTCTATTCTTTCCGGGTCCATCCTTACGACCGCCTCAAGCCCCTGCCTTACGGCCGCATCGAACGATTGTCGGAAATCCGCGGCACTTCGCCCGACCCTTGCCACATGGTTTACCTCCCAGGGTATTTCAACCAATGCGGGGACCCCGACAACGGGGCCTTGCTCACGGCCGACTATTCCGGCGGAACCGTGACGCTTTTCCCCGTTCGCTCCGGACGCATTGACTCGGCGGTCCAGGTGGTTCATTTCGAAGGATTCGGCCCGATCGCCAGCCGGCAGGGATCTTCGCACATCCATCAGTTGATTCCCTACGGAAATCTGCTGCTGGCCGTGGACTTGGGAACGGATAGCATTCATGTGCTGCGTCTGTTCGACGGCACGGTGCGCCCGCTTTGCGACGGTAGGCTCGACCGCTCGCTGCGGCTCGAACGACTCTTCGACATTCCAGCTCCGGCCGGGAGCGGACCGCGTCACCTGGTTTTCAGCCAGGACGGTTCTCATTTCTACGTTATCACGGAACTGAGCAACGAGATACTCGTCTATGCCATGCCCGACTACACAGCGGCCGGTGACCGGCCTGTCCTGCTGCAACAGCTGCCGGTGGGCAGCCCGGACTTCACTTCGCAAGCCGGCGGCGACATTCAGTTGAGCCCCGACGGTCGGCATCTCTACGCCTCGCTCCGCAACGGCGGCGACGGGCTGGTCATCTGCGAAGTGCTATCCGACGGCTCGCTGCGACACGTGGGTTTCCAGCCCACCGGTGCCCACGTCCGGGATTTCTTCTTCCTGCCGGAAGGACTTCCCCCGGGCGAGTTCATGGCCGTTTTCTGCAAGAATGCGCGTTGCATCCAACTCTATCGGCGTGATGCTGCTTCGGGAGAACTGCAGCTGACCCGCGAGATTCCGCTCAGTTTCTACGGAGAACCCGTTCACGGCGTCGTTTATAGCCGCTGATATCGAGCATTAGAGGGCATACGTCCATGGAGGAACAAGAATACCTCAGTCAATATGAGCGTCGGCTCCAGGACTCGCTGGTGAGCCTCTGCACCGCCTACAACCTGATGGGCGGCATCCTGCTGGAGAACGACGATATCGAATGCAAATTCTCCGAATCGCTGGCCGAACCTTATCTGCGGGATGCCGTGCGGGAGTATCGGGCTTACCCCGAGGCTTCTGTCGCCTGGGCGGGCTATCTGGGAATGGCCATCGCCAAATTCTGGGATGCCGACTGGCAAGCTTATCAACAGGTGACTTACGCCGACCTGCAAGGCCCCCGCGGCTTCGATGATCTGGATGAGCAGATCGTTCAACGCGTTCTCGGCTATGAGCTTGACAGCGAACCGGCCCGCCGCATCGCGGACATGCTGTCGAACTGCGCCGTCGAAGCCCTCACGATGATCCGCCACGAGCACATCGAGCCGCAAAGTCCTCGCGCCTACTACGTTTTCGCCCGCACGGTCCAGGTTCTCTACCGCATCGGCGCCTCTATCGAGCTGTTCCTGCTGGGATACAAACTCGAGCGGCTTTAGATGCCCGATCAAGCCGGGCATGACGGAGTGGTCGAGCCGGGCTTGACGATGCGCGCTTTTTTATGCGCTGCAATGTACACATCAGACAATCAGGTACTTACAGAAGTTGATCCCCTCGAAAAACGAGGGGATCAACTCTTATAATCGGCTGACAATCAACTGCGTCCGTTGCAGCGGAAAGTAGCGTAGCATTTCGCCACACAACTTGTAGATTTCACCACTTTTCACCCGTTTTTCGCCACAAAGGGCCCTGCTGGCCTTTTATGGGGGCCGCGTTTCTTTTATTTTTGCAAGGAGCTTTTCGATCAACCAACCTGAACCAATATGTATCCGTTGACCAAAAAAGATGACTTCATCTGCGTGTTTGAACAGTCGATGAAGGAATGCTGGG
>JAEEOM010000165.1 GCA_016284265.1 Bacteroidales bacterium
CCCCGGCGTGGAAAGGCGAAGCATCACTTCGCCGAAAGTCACAACTTTTGCCATATTATCGTAAATCTTTTGTTGCACACCAGTCCATATCGTTGTAGTCGTCGTTCTCGCCGCACATACCCCAGATGAAAGTGTAGTTGCGGGTCGCACAGGCACTGTGGATGCTCCACTGCGGCGAGATGACCGCCTGCTCGTTGTGCATCCAGAGGTGCCGCGTCTCCTGCGGCTCGCCCATAAAGTGGCACACGGCCGCGTCGTCGGGCACTTCGAAATAGAAATACACCTCCATGCGGCGGTCGTGCGTGTGGGCCGGCATCGTGTTCCAGGTGCTGCCCGGCGCGAGTTCGGTCATACCCATCTGCAGCTGGCAGCACGGCACGACTTCCTTCACGAGCAGGCGGTTGATCGTCCGCTCGTTGCTCTCCTCGAGCGAACCGAGGTGCATCACCACCGCGTCCTTCTTGCTCACCTGCTTGACGCCCGTCTCGCGGTGCGCCGTGGCGGAGCAGAAATAGAAATGCGCGGGATGCTCGGGGTCGACGCTCTTGAACGTGACGTGGCGGTCGCCACGGCCTACGTAGATGGCCTCCTTGAAGGGGATCGTATATTCCTGCTCCCCTACCTTCACGATGCCCGTGCCGCCGACATTGATGATGCCCAGTTCGCGGCGCTGCGTGAAATAGTCGGCGCGGAGGATTTCCGGCGCGCTGAGCAGCAGGTCTTCCTTCACGGGTACGGCGCCGCCGGCGATGATGCGGTCGAACATCGAATAGACCATATTGATCTCATCGGGGACCATCACCCGCTCCACCAGATAGTGCTTCCGCAACGTGGCGGTATCATAGTGCTTCGCATCGTCCTGATGCGAGGCGTAACGAACTTCACAATTGATCTTCATATCGTATTACGGTTGTTTGCCAATATATGCCAGGATACCGCCGTCCACATAGAGGATGTGGCCGTTGACGGCGTCGGAGGCGTGCGAGGCCAGGAACACGGCGGGGCCGCCGAGTTCATCGGGGTCGAGCCAGCGTCCGGCGGGCGTCTTGGCGCAGATGAAACTGTCGAACGGATGGCGGCTGCCGTCGGGCTGCGGCTCGCGTAGCGGCGCGGTCTGGGGCGTGGCGATATAGCCGGGGCCCAGGCCGTTGCACTGGATGTTGTAGCCGCCGTACTCCGAGCAGATGTTGCGCGTGAGCATCTTCAGGCCACCCTTCGCGGCGGCGTAGGCCGACACGGTCTCGCGGCCGAGTTCGCTCATCATCGAGCAGATGTTGATGATCTTGCCTTCGCGGCGCTCCATCATCTCGGGCACCACGGCGGCCGAGCAGATGTACGGGCCCACGAGGTCGATGTCGATAACCCGCTGGAATTCCTCGCGCGACATCTCGTGCATCGGGATGCGCTTGATGATGCCGGCATTGTTGACCAGGATGTGGATTGGTCCCACCTCGGCGTGGATACGCTCCACGAGCGCCTTCACCGCCGCTTCGTCGGTGACGTCGCACACATAGCCGTGGACGTTCTTGATGCCGGCCTCGCGGTAGGCCTCGAGGCCTTTCTGCATCGAGGCCTCGTTGGACGTATTGAAAATGATGTTGTCGACACCGGCATCCACAAAAGCTTTCGCGATGGCGAAGCCGATGCCGTAGGCGGCGCCGGTGATCCAGGCGTTCCGGCCTTCGAGGGAAAAGAGCGTTTTCATTGCTGTTTCTCCACGTAATCAAACCAGGCTGCGGCATCTTTCACATTGCCCTTGGACCAGCAGGAACCGAAACGGTAGCAGAACGGCTCGCCGCTGCGTATCTCCTTCACGCACAGGCCGTGGAGCCCGTCGTCGGTCACGAAGGTCGCGGTCGCATCGGGGACGATGACGGCCACGCCGAGCTGGCCGTCCTCGGGCTCGATGCTCTGGTCGGAGGCATTCTCCCAGAGCGCGTAGCGGCCGGGCTCGATGACTTCCGCCAGCAGCGTCTGCTGGGCCGGATGGCGGTTCACGCCGGCGGCGACGGTCAGGGTCTCAGCTCCAGTAAAAGTATAAGTATCTTCCACGAAGCAGAAGTGATTGCCGGGGACGACGGTGACCTTCTTGTCGAGCGACACGGTCACCTCGTCGGAGGCTTGCCAGGCCGGATAGTGCAGCACGAAGACCGCCTTGTCGGCCCCGACGTGCAGCACTTCGTGCGAACGGAAGTTCGTGGCGGGATAGCGGAGCGTGCCGTCGATCAGGGGCGACGAAGCGCCGCCGCCCAGCGACACGGCC
>JAEEOM010000166.1 GCA_016284265.1 Bacteroidales bacterium
CTTCCATGTTGGAGTTGTTCACCAGTTCCTGGAAGCCTTCCCAGTCCTCACCGATCGACTTGGTGGTCACCTCGCCGGCGTTGAGTTTCTTGGTGATCTTGTCGAAAGCCTTGTTGGCGCTCTTCTCACGGTTGGCGGAAAGCTTGTTGTTGAGGGCCTCAGGGCCTTCAGGAGAAGCGTAGGCCACGATGTCGGTACCCTTGACGGCACGGCGTTCGTCAGCGTCGAGGGCTTTGAGAGCATCCTGGAAGTTCTTGATACCGGCGCTCTTGAGCTCGGAGTTGCGGACATCGGCGCTGTTGACCAGATACATGATCTGGGCTTCAGCGGTCTCGGGGATCACTTCCTGATAGCCATCCGGCAGATAGTGATAGCTGCCTTCGGTGCTGACGAGCATGTAGGTGGTGTTGGCACCGTCCGCGATCTTGATGTCGGCGGGATACTCGTACTCGTTACCTTTATAATACACTTTCGCACGGCCGACGAGCTCGGATTTCTCCATGCCCGGGATATAGTCGAAGTGTACCTTCTCGGTGATGGTGGCACCGTCCTTGGTGACGGTCTTGAAGTTGTCGGTGACTTTTTCACCCTGATAGGTAAACGGCTTGCCGACAGCCTCACCGCCCACATAGAGCATGACCGGCGTGACTTCGAGGGTGGCCTTCGGGAGGAAGTACTCCGGCGGGAAGGTCACGGAGACGGTAGCATCGATTTTGCCGTCGATTACCTCAAGCACTTCCGGATTGCACTTGATGGTGATCTGGTCGGCTGCATCGATCATCTTCTGTGCCTGGTTGCAGGAAGCCAGTCCAAAGCAGAATACTGCAATGAGCAGCAGGTTAAAAACTGATTTTTTCATAAAAACGTTTTTATTTGTGAATTGTTGGTTATTTCCGTTCCCGGTTTACATCTTACAAATATAATACAATTTTTCGTAACTTTGCAAATATGGATTTGAATCAGATCAAACAGCGCTTCGGAATCATCGGCAACGATCCTGAACTGGACCGGGCCCTCGAAATCGCCCGGCAGGTAGCCCCTACCAACCTCTCCGTGCTGGTCACGGGCGAGAGCGGCGTGGGCAAGGAGGTCATTCCGCAGATCATCCACCAGTACAGCGCACGCAAACATAACGTTTACCTCGCCCTCAACTGCGGCGGCATCCCGGAAGGCACCATCGACTCCGAATTGTTCGGCCACGAAAAGGGCTCTTTCACCGGAGCCATCGAGACCCGCAAGGGTTATTTTGAAGAAGCGGACGGCGGTACGCTCTTCCTCGACGAAGTCGCGGAACTGCCGCTCTCCACGCAGGTGCGCCTGCTCCGCGTCCTGCAGACCGGCGAATTCATCAAGGTCGGTTCGGCCAAAGTCCAGAAGACCAATGTCCGCGTAGTGGCCGCCACCAACGTCAACCTCCTCGGCGCCATCCGCGACGGGAAGTTCCGCGAAGACCTCTACTACCGGCTCTGCACCGTGCCGATCTCGGTGCCGCCCCTGCGCGAACGGAAAGGCGACATCAACCTGCTGTTCAGAAAATTCGCCCTCGATTTCGCCGACCAGAACATGGTGCCGGCCATCCGGCTCACGCCGGACGCCCAGGAACTGCTCCGCTCCTACCGCTGGCCGGGCAATGTGCGGCAGCTCCAGAGCGTGGCCAACCGGCTTTCGGTCCTGGAAACCAACCGGCTCGTCTCAGCGGAAGTGCTGGCCCGCTACCTGCCCGCCGAAGGGACGCATCTTCCCGTACGCACCAGCGAATCCGGCGCCGACTACCTGAGCGACCGCGACATCATTTTCAAGATTCTCTACCAGATGCGGCACGACATCGACGCGATCAAGGCCCGCCTTGACGAAGGGCCCCTGCCGCAGGAAGAGACCAAGCCCGCCCAGACGGGCCATTTCCTCATCAGTGCGGAAGATGTCCACAGCAACACCGTCCCGCAAGAGCCGGAGCATCCGGTCCAGGAAGCCGTCTCCATCCAGGACGTCAGCGCCGAACTGATCCGCAAGGCCCTCGAGCGGAACGGCGGACGCCGTAAGAAAGCCGCCGAGGAACTCGGCATCTCAGAAAGGACCCTCTACCGCAAAATCAAAGACTTAGGCATCCAATGAAACGATTCTCCCGCCTCGCCCTCATCCTGCTGATGGCCCTGCCGGCCTTCAGCGGCTGCGGCATTTACTCCTTCAGCGGCACCTCCATCCAGCCCGATGTGAAGACCATCTGTATCGAGCCCGTGATCAACAAGGCGACCAAGGTAAATCCGTCGCTGGCCAACCAGCTCACGGAAGAACTCAACGACAAGTTCCGCAAACTCACCAAGCTGGAGCAGGTAACCGAAGCCGGCGACCTCAACCTGACGGTCACCGTCGAATCGTACGACGTCCGCGCCACGGCCGTGACCGCCGGGGAAGTGGCAGCGATGAACCGCCTGACCGTCACCTGCAAGGTAAAATTCACCAACGAACTCCATCCGGAAGACAATCTTGAACAGTCGTTCGCCGGTTATGAGGACTACAACTCCGAGAACTCCCTCGACATGGTGGAGGGACAACTTTGCGAGACCATCGTCAAGAAAATCGTCGATGACATTTTCAACGCGACCGTGGCGCAATGGTAAATCTCTCTGAACTCACTCCGTCCCAGCTCCAGCAGTTGCTGGAAGACTGCCCCTGGTTCACGGTAGCCCGGCGCGAAGCGATCGGCCGGCAGGGCGGCGACGAAGAAGCCCTGCGACGGGCCGTAGGCCGCGACGCCATTTTCTTCCTCTCCCGCGATGAGATGCTCCGCCTGCTTACCGGAAAAGTGAAACCTGCCGAAGAGGCCGCCCCGGAAGAAAAGCCTGCCCGACCGCAGTACTACGTGGTAGGCGGCGACTATTTCGGCCAACAGGATTTCGAACGTCTGGAACAGGAAGGATTCTCGGTCACCACGCCGGTCTTCGGCGCCCGGGCCGGCAGCGTGGACTATGCGCCTGCCGTAGCCGAAGAGGTGGATCAGGACAAGACGCTGGTCAGCGAGACACTGGCGCAAATCTATGCCGAACAGGAGCTATATCAGCGTGCCATCGCGATTTACGAGAAACTAATTTTGCTATTTCCAGAAAAAAGTGCTTATTTTGCGACTCTTATCGAAAAAGTAAAAAATAAAAAACCATAAAACAATGCAAGCAGCATACATCACACTCTCCATCATCATCGTGATTGCGAGTATTCTCCTGACCATCGTCGTCCTGCTCCAGAACTCGAAGGGCGGCGGACTGGCCGCCAACTTCGCCACCGGCAACCAGACTTTCGGTGTCCGCCAGACGGCCGACTTCCTTGAGAAAGCTACCTGGACCCTGGCCGGCACGGTCATTGTCCTCTGCATCGTGGCCACGTTCGTCATCCCGCAGCGCAGTTCGCGCCACTCCAACATCAAGAATCAGATCGAACAGACGGTTCCTGTGGAAAGCGCCCCGGAAATCCCCGTGACCCCGGTCGCACCCGAAGGAGAATAATCTCCAAGAGAGACCCAAACCAAAAGCCGGTTCCCGAATTCAGGAACCGGCTTTTTCATGTCCGGCGAGGCCGGGCTTGACGCAGGCAGCGGGTCAATCCCAGATTCCTGCATTGAACAGGCCCATCAACGAAAGGACCGTAAAGGCGGTAAGGGCAATAATCCAAAGAAGGAAGATCACCAGGCCCGGACGCCACGAAGGAGTCCGCAGATCGAAGATCATCATGATGCCGCCGTACAGCATCCCCACAAAAGGCAGGAAGCAGGTCAGCAGCAGGGTAATCTGGAAGAAGACCGAGGAGACGACCGGCAGCATCAGCGGGGCATGCTCGGTTATGGCGTCTCTCCACGAACCGTTAAAGATGCCGCTGTCAGTCAAGTTCCATCCGAACAGCGTATGCCCGAACAGGGCGGCCACACCGAAAGTCAGGCCGGAAACAGCAATCAGCAGCAGCATGCAGCCAATCACAATGCGAAGCACACGGCCCAAGCCACTTCCCAACGGCTTGCCCGACGAAACCGTCGAAACCGCACCTGCCGGCGGGTTGGTGACGCCCATCTGCCAGCGCTGCTGCACGGTTTTGGCTTCCGGCATCGCAATCCAGAGAATCAGGTAGAGAACTACCATCGGCAGATTGACAGTCCATCCGTCGCCGGGTCCGATGTGGCAGCCGACGACGCAGGATGCGACGAACAGGCCCAGGAAAATCAGGCGGATCAGGACTACATCGCACTTGAAGTACGCCGCCAGGCCGCTACAGACACCGCCCAGCATCTTGTTGGTCGGGTCGCGGAAGAGCCGTTTCTTCTCTTTCGGCCGATTGGAGGCCGGTTCTTCAGCGGTCTGTTTCGGTTGCGGATCGTCGTCCGACTCAATGGCCGACGGATTACCGAGAATGGCGATGATATCACGGACTTCCGCCACGGTCGCCACGCCGTCGTCGGCGCATTTCTCATAAAGCAGCTCCGCCATGCGCTCCTCGAAGCCTTCCATCACCTCGGCACCGCCTTCCCGCTGGGAATAATAGGCATTGAGCTCATCGAGATACTGTTTGACGATTTCGTAGGCCTCCACTTCCAGGGTGAAGGCATAGCCGCCGATGCTTACTTTCTGTACTTCTGTCATTGCTTCAAGGTTTTGATGGTTTCGACCAGATCACTCCACGAGGCGTCCATTTCTGTCAACAGCGCACGGCCCGCCTCGCTGATGCAATAGTATTTCCGCGGAGGCCCCTGCGGGGATTCCTCCCAGCGGTAAGTCAGCGATCCCTGATTCTTGAGGCGGATGAGCAGCGGATAGAGGGTGCCCTCCACCACGATCATGTTGGCTCCCTTGAGCTCTTCGATGATCGAGGACGCATAGGCTTCCTTCTTGTCCAGGATGCTCAGGATGCAATATTCCAGCACCCCTTTCCGCATCTGGGAACGCACGTTTTCAGCATTGATTTCCATCATCTTATCGTTTACTGCTATCGGTGAATTTTGCCAGGTTCTCGGCGTTGGTCTCCCAACCGCGGAGTTCGCACTTCTGCGCGGGGGTCAAAGCCTTGGGAGCCACGATCCAGATAATCAGGTAAAGCCAGAAGCCGAAGCCGCCGCAGAAGAAGGCGGCCAGGAAAACGACACGGATCAGGGTTACGTCAATGTCGAAATAGGCGGCAAGTCCGCTGCACACACCGCCGAGCTTGCGGTCTTCTACATCCAGGTAAAGTTTTTTGACAGGGTTGTTCATGGTTTGTTCCTCCATAGTTTCATTGTTTTCTTCAAATTCGGGCTTGCCGTCGGGCATACCCAGCTGTGCGGTGATCTGGTTCACGAGGGCCAGGCTCACGGATTGCTGGCCGGATCCGAGATTCGAGAGCAGAAGCTCCGCGATGCGGGCTTCAATGTCGTTCATCACCTCGCTGCCCTGCTCGTCCGTGAGACGCGAGCGAAAAGTGTCGAGGTAGTTCCTGAGGCGCTCGTGCGCATCTTCATCGATGATGAAGCTTTTGCCGCCGATGGCGATGTTGAGGGTCTTTTTCATAGCGTCAGTTCCCGTCCCCGGTAGAAATCGAGCAGACGGGTTTGATAAAGGAATTCGTAACGGGCCTGCGCCAGGTCGGAGCAGGCTTTGAGATATTGGTTTTTGGATTCGTTGAATTCGGTGATCGAAGCCTTGCCGTTCTCATATTTCGCCTGGGTGAGGGCGAAGCTCTCGCCCGCGGCGGCAGCGGCCTGCGTGCCGCTCTCGAACTTGCTCTGCGCGGCCAGGGCGTTGTACCAGGCCTGTTGGATCTCCTTGTAGAGCTGCTTCTTCGCTGTCTCGAGCTGCAGCTGCTGGTTGTCGTAGCTGATGCGCGCGGTCTTCACCTGGTTGCGGTTGGCCATGCGCGAGAAGATCGGGACGTTGAGCGACAAGCCGACATACTGGCTGAAGTTGTTGCCCAGCTGCTCGAAGAAGGTCTTCGACGGGTAACCCGAACTGGTGTAGTAGTTCGTTCCGAGGCCGCCGTTGAGCGAGAGCGAAGGCAGGTAACCGCTGCGGGCCAGGTCAATGTTCCGTTCCGCATAGGCCAGCCGGGTCTCCTCGGCCCGCACGGCGGGCTTGATGCCGACGGCTTCCTCATAGATGACCTCCGGTCCGGCAGGCATCGGGACGGCCAGCGCGTCGTCATCGGGAACCACCACGTCGAACCCTTCGGGCGAAGGCAGTTCCAGCAACTGGGCCAGATCGAGCCGGGCCAGGCGGAGATTGTTGTCGGCTTGCACGCAGGTCAGGCGGCTGTGCGCCAGCGTGGCCTCCTGTGCGGCCACCTCGGCGCCCGTCGCTTTTCCGTTGGCCTTCAGGGTCTCGAGCCGGACTACTTGCAGCGAATCAATCTCGATCTGGCGCTGCGCCACGGCAAGGATCTCCCGGTTGTAGAGAATCTGTACGTAGGCCTTGGCCACGGCAACGCGGATGTCGTCTTTTGCCTTTTCCAGATCGACCGTCGCCGCTTCGAGGTTCAGTTTGCTGAGCAGAATGTTGTTGCGCAGGCGGAACCCGTTGAACAGGGTCATATCGGCGCCCAGGCTGAACGAGGTGTTGGTCGTATTCGTGTTGGCGTAGGTATTGTCGGCGGTCAGGCCGCGGCCGAACGAGAAGTTCTGCGACGCACTGCCGTGCACGCCCGGAAGCCGGTTGTTCTCCGCCGTATTGACATCGACCTCGCGCTGCAGGACCTGCAGGGCGCTCCGCTGCACGCTCAGATTGTGGTCGAGCGCGTAACCGATGCAATCCTGCAACGACCAGGGCTTTTCCTGGGCTCCGGCGAGATGCCCGGTCAAGCCGGGCATGATGAAGGACCAGCCGGAAAGGACGAAAGCCGTCAACAAAAGGGTGTAAACTTTTTTCATATTACTTCTCCTCGATGATCTGGTTGCCGCGGACGATGTCGCCCTCCTTGAGGCCTTCCTTGACTTCGATGTTGAGACCGTCGCTGATGCCGGTGACGACGCTTGTGCGGGCGTATTTGCCGTCGGCGCCCTTCAGCCAGACGAAGGTCGAGTCGCCGGCGAATTCCAGGG
>JAEEOM010000167.1 GCA_016284265.1 Bacteroidales bacterium
AAATACTTGACATTGGCATAATGGCTATGTCCGTCGCCCAGCATCACGACGCCCTTGGGAACGCCTCCCTGGTACAGGACGAAGGTATAGGGTTTACCCCATTCTGCCTTGTAAACCTGACGCGGGCGGGTAGCGTAGAGTTGGAACTCGTCGGAGACGTTTCCGACAAGATCAGTCACAGGAACGTCCTCCCGGACCTCGTACAGTGCGCATGCAGACCGGATGATCTCCCGGAAATAGGCACGCCACTCTTCGGCGGATTTCTCCCGGACTGTTTCGGCACTGCGTACCGGGGGGACCGACGGCGTTGGGTTGCCGGCAGTCGGTTTTTTGGCGGTAGACTCCTGTTTGGCGGCAATCTCCTGTGCAACCGAGGCGACCTTACCGGCGATGTTGAACAAATCCTTTAGTAAACCCATGGTGCTTAATGTTTTAATACTGTAAAAATAAGTATTATTTTTTCAAATGACAAGTCTCAGAAAAAACCAGTGATTCCAACGAGCACAAGGATTTGTCTTTTACGTCAGAAGTGAAGGTAAAGAAGATGGCGTGCTTTCCGGTCATTTCTGCCAGGGATGGAACGCTTAGACAGATCTCTGTGGACGCCTGGGGCATATCGGCGCTGATCGTGACAGACCCGATACGCTTTCCCCCTTGTGCCGCCCAGGGACGGTCAGCCCAGACGGTAATGGTCCCGTCAATGCCTTCTGGTACCAGTTCCAGTAAAAGTTTCAGGTCTTTCTTTCCCTTCGTCCTGTCAAAGTTGAAGTACTTGTAGCCCACAATGGATCCGTCGTTGTTGTTCACGATCCGGTTCCTGTTATTCCTCAGATCCCATGGTGCGTCGTACCGGTCTTCCGTGCCGTATCCAGGTTCAAGGTAAGAACCGGAGAACATGTCGTCTCCGTGTTGGCGCCAAGGCTTCGGCCCGGTGTACCAGCAGGCGATGCCAGCGGAGTGCCGTTCCAACGGGTTCAGGCCCTCCAGCGCAAAACCTTCTGACGTATATTCCCCTTCACTGATGGACACTTTGCCGCCAGGGCCTTCTTCAACTTGCACCGAAATCGGGGAGACCATGGCTTGGCGGGCATATTCATTACGTCCTGTCTGTCGGTGATAAAACACATACCATTGTCCATTGATTTCGCAGATACTGCCGTGGGTGTTGCCCGTAGGCGTGGCCGTAACGATCGGGTTGCCCTCCGGATCGACATCGCGTCCGCGGGCGTCGATGAGCGTGCCGCCGTAGGTCCAGGGACCCAGCGGATGATCGCTGTAGGCGTAGGCCAGGGTGTAATTGGTGTCAGGGAGCCCGAATTCGCCAGGGGCTGTCCAGCGGCTGAAAATAAACACATATTTGTCCTTGATCTTGCGGATGGAGGATGCTTCAAAAAAGCGGAATATGCCCTCTTGATGAAGATTGGAAACCATATCCTCCACGACTTGGGTCCCAGGCTTCAGCGTTGCCATCGTGGCAGGATCCAATTCTCCGCCGAACGACTTCGAAAAACCCCAGTAGCCGTAGACACGGCCGTCGTCATCAACGAACACGCCGGGATCGAAACCCAGGATTCCTTCGGTTTCAAAGGGATTGTCCGGGCTCCAGTTGCACACCTCGAAGGGTCCGTCAGGACGGGCACTCTTTGCTACCAGGGAGTTGCGCTTCCATCCCATATCGTTGGGATAAAGGTAGTAGGTCTTGGTACCGTCAGCAGCCTCCTTCAGGCATACATCCGGGGCATAGAGGACATCATAGAGGTCGCCTTCGTTGAGCGGCTTTCCGTCGCGGTTCGTATTGACGCGGAAAATGACGCCGTCATAGCGCCAGTTCCACAAGCTGTCCACAGGTGCTGACCAAACCACTTGGTCCCTTCCGCAATACTGGGTCCGTTCGATGTCGTGTGACCCGTAGATATATACACGTTGGTGGCCGGGTCGATCCGGGTCTTCAAACACATAGGGTTCTCCGTCTGGAATGTGCTCCCAAAGGGGAAGATAGGGATTGCCGACAGTAGTCGGTGTGGTCGGTCGTGCGTCTCCGCAGGAGGTCAGTGCGGCCAAAACGGCCCATGCAAACAGGAGCTTTTTCACGTCAATAGGAATTGGGTAGGCGAAAGTCGTTTATCTTGACAAAGATAAGAAAACTTTTGCGGTAATCGAGGCTCCCGAATCTGACAGACTAGCCTGTGGGGATCAATGATAGAACAGGAATCCGAAATAGGCCCTGGGCCCTTGAGGAAGGAGTTTGGCATCGCTCAGGGCACAGAGATAATCTACCTTGAGCGTCAGATGCATGGGGCCGGAGACGATGAAATCGCAGCCGACGAAGGGATCGACAGCCATGAATCCCTGTTTATGATAACGGGTTCCGTCGATAGGAGCCCAAGCTGTGACCGGTTTTTCGAACATCAGGAGCGAGGTCATCGCCCCGCCGCCCAAGGTAACGCCGGCGTATGGCTGGACCCTTCCCAGGACGGCATAAAAATCGGCCAGGAGACCGCCCCATCCATACTTGAGATAGCTTCCGTTGTCACGTTGGCTGAGGGTTGACACGTAGCCTTCCGTGCCGAAACGGAGATGCTCGCCCAAATGAAGCCGGATGACACCACCGATGCCTATCGGTGCTCCTTTGGCTTCATAGCCGATAGCATCCAGGGAGCCAGACAGATAGCCCGTGTGAATCATCATTCCACCGTCAAAGCCATGCAGAAGCTTCTTTTCCTGCGCTTGCGCCGCCCAAACGAGCAGTAAGCAAAAGGTGGTCAGAAGAAAACTTCTCATAGCTTGCCTTGCATTTCTTTGCGGCGGACTTCGTAATAGCTGTGCCGTTTAGGATTCTCGGGGAACCAGCCACGGAGCACCCGCTTTTCCTGGAGGAACATCTCATGGATGCCCCATAGGCAGGAGAAGGCAAAGCCGCCGATGATGGTGGAGAGGATACTGTTCTCGACAAAGAGGGACAGGATGCAGAATGCCAGACCGGCTAACAGCCAGATCCACCAACTGTCTTTTCCCCAGTGATATTCCATTTTAATGACGGCCGGATGGCAGATCCCGATGCTCAGAAACACGGCTGCGCCGACGATGATGCCGCTGAAATTCATATTCGCTTTTCTTTACAAGTGCAAAGATCAGCAAAAAAAGCGGATGTTTTTAGGCCGGGAAGGGATGAAATTAGGACTATCCTTGCATCTTTTTCCGATAGGCAGAAGGCGTCATGCCGGTCTCTCTCCGAAACAGTCGGGCAAAGTAAGACTGATCATCCACGCCGACCGACGCAGCTACGTCTATAATGGACAGGCCGGTGGAGGAAAGTATCCGCTTGGCACGTTGAATCCGGACAATATCGATCCAAGCGCCGACACTCCGGCCCGTAGATTGTTTGATCAGGCGACTGAGATAGTTTTCGCTGATGCCGATTGTATCGGCGTATGCTGTAAGCGTGCCGGGCATCTTCTCCGGGTCGAAGACTGACTCGAGGAACCGGTTCACGGCTGGATGGACCGATGCGCTGAGATCTGGTTTGATGCGCGAGAGCAGCAGGTCCAGCCCTTTCTCGACGAATACAAGATCGTCTCTTTCGAAGGAGGCAGCCAGCATTTTGAACAGCAAACCGATAAAGACGCCCTCGTCGAACCAGAAACCCTGGTGAATCGGCACGGAGAGGAATCTCAGCGGCTTTGTATCGGTAAGAATGGAAGAGGAGAAGCCACCTGTATAACCGACTGCATCGCGATAGTACCGGATGGAAAAGGCAGCCTGAGCCGGAATCAGCAGAATCTGCCCTGGCTGACACAAAAAGGGGAGTCCGTCCACGTCAACAAGTGCTTCTCCCGAAGTAAGGAAGATAAAACCGATGAGCGGCAGCCGTGCTACGGGAACTTCGGCGGGTTTGAT
>JAEEOM010000168.1 GCA_016284265.1 Bacteroidales bacterium
GCCCGCGTCAGGTTTACAAGGCAGAATGGGGTAAACCCTATACCTTCGTCCTGTACCAGGGAGGCGTTCCCAAGGGCGTCGTGATGCTGGGCGACGGACATAGCCATTATGCCAATGTCAAGTATTTGATCGCCAGAATGTACGCCAAGAAGATCGGGATTCCTTACATCAACTTCTACACGCAGATGCCCAACGAGCGTGAGTACGTCGTAGGCCGCCTCCATCGTTTTCTGGGTTAGTCATCAGGAAAAAGGGGATGCAACCCCGTTGCGCCTGCGCAGGACGCAGCACTGCCTATCTTATGCCTTGCAGGCGGCAAGGCAGTGTACCCGTCCGGTGATCAGCAATTTTGCTGATTCAAATTCATTCCCCTTTTTCCTTTTTTCCTATGCAAAGCATCCTCTTCCAATTGGACGACCCGGCGGTATGGGAGACATTCCTGGCCCACCGTCTGATGAAAGGACGTTTTACCTGGTCTCTGTTCAGCGATGCAGACGACTACGTCGAGCATGAACGCTATTTGCCAGTAGCCAGCGCCTTCCTTCGCGGCGAAGGGCCTAGCATCCCGGAAAGAAAGCGCATCAACAAGATGGGCACCGGGAAGAAACGTACCGTTTACTGTTTCAGTCCGGAGGAGACACGCGTGCTCAAACTCATCGCCTTTCTCCTGTACCGCTACGACGACCGTTTTTCACCCAACTGTTACGCCTTCCGCCGCGGAATCAAAGCGACCGACGCCATCTTCCAACTCCGGAAGGCCCTTCGCGGACGAGAAATGTGGGCGTATAAGCTGGACATTCACGACTATTTCAATTCTATTTCCATCCCCATCCTCCTACCCATACTCAAGGAACTTCTTTCTGATGATCCACCCTTGTATGCGTTTTTTGAGCGAATGCTGACCGATGGCAGGGCACTCGCCGACGGACGGATTGTCCGGGAAAACCGCGGAGTCATGGCCGGCACACCCACTTCTCCCTTTCTGGCGGACGTCTATCTGATGGAAGTTGACCGCTATTTTTCGGATGCCGGTGTCGTTTATGCCCGCTATTCGGACGATATTATCCTATTCGCACAAGACCGTAAAGAGCTGGAATCCCACAAATCCGTGCTGCTGGGCTTTCTGGAACACTATGGCCTGACCGTCAATCCTGAAAAAGAGAGGATCTACATGCCCGACGAGCCCTTCGAATTTCTGGGCTTCCGTTGCCAGGGCGAAGCCATCGACATCTCCCGGGCTGTCAGAATCAAGATGAAAGGCAAAATCCGCCGGGCGGCACGTTCCCTGCAACGGTGGCGTGTAGCAAAGGGCCTAACCCCGGAACAGGCCATGAAAGGCCTGATCCGGAAATTCAACGCAAAACTGTTCGAGGGGGAAGATCCGGACTCGCTGAGTTGGTCCCGCTGGTTCTTTCCGGTCATCAACCGGACCGAGGGCCTTCAGGAAATCGACCGGTATCTGCAACAGTATCTCCGTTATCTGTCGAGCGGCCGGCACACCAAGATCAACTACCGGGTGCGCTATGAAGACCTCAAAGCCTTGGGCTACCGCAGCCTAGTCCATGAGTTTTACCGTTATGCTGGCAGGAAAGATGAACGACAAATCGCCACGCTCCCGTAGGGTGCGGCGCATTGTTTCGGGAGAGCGGGTAACCGGCCCTTCGAAAAGGACCTTTTCCCCGAAAGTCACGCGTACAGGACGGTCCAAGTCGAACATTTCATCATTCAGGTAAAAAGTCAGACCAGAATAATCGCAAGCAAGGATTTCAATCGTATTGGCGCTTCGCCTGGCACATGCCACTTTGCCCTTCGCTATCTCACCGGTGGGTGCTCCCAGCCAATAAAAGGTCGTTTTGGGCTCATCGCCCTGGCACCAGACCACCTTGTCGGGGTTCGGATTCCGGCGGTAGCGAGCCATCCAGGGCACGGCGGCCGCATCTTCGAGATACATCCAATGCTCACGGCCTGCCACAATGTGCCCTTCGTGCACATAACCCGCGGGATCCGCTGCCTGCAGAGCGTCCATTTCCGCGATACGCTTGGTGCACTCCTCATTGCGGTTATAGGCGGCATCGAGTGCACCGCACCAGATCATGAAAGGGAGGTTGCGCAGACTCAGCAACGACACGTCACCGGGATGGCCCGCCATCATGGATGCAGCGGCCCAGTGGTCCGCCATCCGCGGCGCGAGGCGCCAGACACCGTCGCCGCCGGCGGAGTAACCCATCAGGTACACTTTGTCTGGATTGACGTCCAGTTGCGTCACGGCCATACGGATCAACTCCTCATAGAAAGCGTCCGACTCAGGACGGAAATGCAGATCCCAGGTATCGGTAATGCCGCGCGGACAAAGGTAAACGCCTTCAGCAGGCTGATACAGTTTCTTCTGGTTCTCCCATTGACTGTCGTTCATCGAGGCCGGGCCTCCCCCGCCCCCGTGCAGCGAAATGAAGAGCGACCGGCCGTCAGCCGGCTTGTTGCCGAATATCCGCCAGTCGAGGCGCATGGTAAAATTGCCGCGTGTGAGAGACTTCTTTTCAAAAGAATCGGCCAAGGCTATCTTGACGGAATCCCGCCATGCTTTCTCCAGAAATGCCGCATACTCCTGGCATTCGGACTTCGTCAACGAAACTTTTCCGGCCAGCGGAGATTCCGCCGGTCCGTCCGGGGTGGTTGAAGGTGCCTGGCAAAAGGCAAACAGCACAGAAGCCAGGATAAGAAGCAATACTCTTTTCATAGGCAAAAGATTAGCCCTGATGCGCCGGACGGAGCAGGTCAAGAACAACTTTGACGGGATTGAAGGTTTCCAAGGGCACCTCGACGAACAAGGTATTCCAGTCGCTCATGGCACCGTTCCAAAGGCCCGGCATCTCCAGGGCTTTCAGTTCACGTCCCTGATAACTTTTGGAACTCATAAAGCCAGCTTCCGGATCGACGTGCTTCAGCAGGTCGAAGCGGTTGCCCCTGCAGTCGCGCAGGATGCATACCAGATCCACGGGATTGAAGTGCGTGGCCTTCGCCATCGCGCCGGCCGCGGCGGGATCCGCCTTGTTGATCTGGACGCTCTCGAGAATCTGGAGCGACGTGCTGCCGTCTTTGCCTTCCACGATATACGGACCGCCGCCCGGCTCGCCTTCGTTACGGACCATGCCGCAGACACGGATGGGCCGGTTGAGTTTGGTGCGGAGCTGCGCCACGCGCGCTTCGAGGCTGTCTGCGTGCGGCAGCTTGACGCAGAGGACGCAGTCGAGGAATTTTTCGATATCGTCGCAGAGTTCTTCGCTGGGCGCCGCGTTGATCTGGCGGATATAGCGGAAGATGATGTCGCGGAGCCGCAGGGCTTCGCCCATCAGCACGCGCTTGTAAAGCGAAGTGACCGGCAGGAGTTTCTCGTGAGCCACGTTGTCGATGTTCTTGATCGACACCAGTTCCGCGTCCACTTTGTTCAGGTTGTGGATCAGGGCGCCGTGGCCGGCGGGACGGAAGAGCAGCGAGCCGTCGTCCAGGCGGAAGGGGTTGTTGTCGGGATCGACGGCGATGGTGTCGGTGGCTTTGTCCTGATATGTGAAGGTGATGTCGTACTTCACGCCATATTTCTTTTCATAGACTGGTTTCACTTCGGCGAGGGCCTGCTCGAACAGTTCCCGATGCTCGGGCGAGATGGTCACGACCAGCGAGCAGATATCGTCGTAGTCGCGCATATACTCCTGGGCTTCGACCAGGTGCTCGGCGATGGCCGTGCGGACTTCGTCGACATAGCGGTGGAATTTCAGCACGCCCTTGGGTTTGGCGCCGTAGGCCAGGCCGTCTTCCTTGAGGAGTTTGCGGAGCACATCCTTGCGGTAAGCCGCACTGTCTTCAGGATGGCCGAACAGTTCCGGCGTATAGAAGGCGAAATCCTGGATGCGGGCGGCCAGTTTGGCGCCGGGTGCATCGGCGGGCAGATCTTCTCCGGCTTCCAGTTTCTCCAGCCCGGAGAACATATCCTTGAACATACGGGAAGCGGCGCCGGATGCGGGCACGAATTTGCACTTGCCCACCACGCTGGCGCGTTCATAATAGTCGGCGGCCTCCCGGGCGTCTTCTTCCGAAAGCACACGGATACCGCGCTGCGGCGTGGCCGGCGCCACGATCTTCATCCACGGGAATCCTTTCTTAAAATGTTCGATCTGGAGTTCAATCTGGCTGAGGTCTGCGCCCCGCGCTTCGATCTGTCGGATATCTTTCTGGGTAAACATGATGAAAACAGTTTGATAGATTGACAAATTTAATAAAAAAAACGACAAGTTCCGCTTATTCCATGATCTCAGCCGGCGCCCTGCCTGCTTCCAGCAGGCTCCGCATCCGGTCGAGATACGGTGCCGCGTGCTCGAAAAAGAGCCGATACCCCCGGCATAATGCATTGTGCCCCGAAGAGCCGTCCTCTCCCACGGCAAAGCGATGCTGTGGGCATTCTCCGCCGCAGGCGGGCAGCCAGGGACAGTGACGGCACTCGTCAGGAAGGGTGTTGTATTTATCAGTCACAAAGTGGGTCCGCCGCGGATTGGCCATCATCGCCCGGAAAGAATCCTGGCCGAGGTTCCCCAGCTTATGCGCCTCGTCCACGAAATGGTCGCAGGCATATACATCACCGTTGTGCTCGACAGTCAGCACATCGCCGCAACTGCGCGCATAAACACAAGTACCGGGTGGCAAGCCGCACCAGCAGCATAGGGCCGCGTCGAACTGGTTCACAAACGTCTCCCCGACATCCCGGCGTACCCAGACATCAAAGATATCGCATAAAAACTGTCCGAAACCCAGATCCGACACATTGTAGGGCGGATTTCCGGGTTCCGCCACGGGCAGGAACTGCAGATAGCGGCTGCCCGTCGACCGCAGGAACTGATAGATTTCTGCACCATGCCCTTCACTGCGGGCATTGACCGTCGTCAGCGTGTTGAAATCCACACCCGCCTGCTGCAGCAGATTCAGGCCCCGCATCACACGGGCAAACGTAGGCTGTCCGCCCCGGTCCGTCCGGAAACGGTCGTGAATTGCCTCCGGCCCGTCCAGCGACAGACCGATCAGAAAAGCATGGTCCCAGAAAAAGGAAGCCCACTCTTTCGTAAGCAAAGTGCCATTGGTCTGGAGCGTATTGACAATCCGCTTCCCCCCGGCATACCGCTGCTGACAGGACACTGCCCGGCGAAAGAAATCCTGCCCGGCGAGCAGTGGTTCGCCGCCGTGCCAGGTAAAAGTAACCTCTGGGGCGTCGTTGGCAGCAATGGCCTCGCGGATGACCCTTTCCAAAAGCGTATCCGACATCAAGGGTTCCCGCCCCCCATAAAGATCCGCTTTTTCCAGATAATAGCAATAGGCACAGCCGAGATTGCAGCGCGAACCGCCCGGCTTGACCATCACCTGAAAGGCGACGGGACCTTGGAGCCGTGCGGCATCCCGAAGGTCGATCGTGGGGCCGGTCTCCATCATCAGAATCCGTTCTGCGCACGGATGGGATCGTCGTAGAGAAGCTGAAGCCGGACCAGTTCTTTTCGTAGGCTGTCTGTAACCGCCTCCGTGCCAGGCTGCCCGTACAGGTTATGCAACTGCTGCGGATCTTCCTGCAGATCAAACAACTCCCATTCGTCAATGTCGTTGTAGAAATGCATCAGGCTATAGCGGCCGGTACGCACCCCGTAGTGCCGGCGCACCGAATGCTCGGCCGGATACTCGTAATAGTGATAATAGAGCGATTGGCGCCAGTCAGCAGGATGCCTGCCCCGAAGAAGCGGGAGGAAACTCTCACCTTGGATGTCTTCGGGGATTTCCAAACCGGCCGCTTCCAGAATCGTGGGCGCATAGTCGATATTCTGGACGAAAGCCTCGATATCACCACCGCGGACAATCTTCCGGCTTTTTCCGGGCATCCGGACGACGAGCGGTGTCCGGAAACTCTCCTCGTACATGTAACGCTTGTCGAAGTAACCGTGCTCGCCCATGAAAAAACCCTGGTCGGACGTATAGATGACTATCGTGTTCTCAAGCAGGCCGTGTTCCTTCAGATAATCGTACACCCGGCCCACATTGCGGTCCACACTGTGGATAACCCGGCAGTAGTCGTGCATGTAGCGCTGATACTTCCATTCGTACAATGCCCGGCCCGACAGTTTTCCGCTGGCATAATCTTCCTTGAACTGCCGGATGATCGGATCATAGTAGGCATCCCAGGCAGCCTGCTGTGCCGCATTCATACGGCCGGCCACCAACTCTCCGGGAGCCAGGTCGCGACGGTAGAGGTCCCGGCCATAACTCTCCAACGCCGGGTTGTCGGGGGTATGGAACTCATTCTCATGATCCGCCATCTTCAGGTCGTAGATGAGATTCATATCGGCGATGATGCTCATCTCCTGCAGGGCGGCCGCTTTGCGGCTCTCATAATCGTCGTAGAATGTTTCCGGAAGCGGGAACGTCACATCGTCGTAAAGCCCCAGATCCTGCAGGTCAGGCATCCAGCTGCGGTGCGGCGCCTTGTGGTGCAGGAAGAGGCAGAAAGGCTTGTCGGGGTCCCGGTGGTCCAGCCATTCGAGGGCGACATCGGTAACAATGTCCGTGGAATAGCCCTCCCGGACAAGCCGTTCCCCATTCCGGATGAAAACCGGATTGTAATAATCCCCCTGACCTGTCAGGATATCCCAGTAATCAAAGCCGGTCGGTTCACTTACCAAATGCCACTTCCCCACCATCGCCGTCTGGTAGCCACCGGTCTGCAGCAATTTCGGGAGCGTTTGCTGACTTCCGTCGAAAACGCCGTGCTCATTGTTGGTGAAGCCGTTCTTGTGGCTGTGCTTGCCCGTCAGCAGACAGGCACGCGATGGACCGCTGAGCGAGTTTGCCACGAAACTGTTGGTGAACCGAGCCCCCTCCTGCGCCAGCCGGTCGATGTTGGGGGTCCTGATGAAACGGCCATCGTAGCAGCTGATGGTCTGGTACGAATGGTCGTCACACATGATATAGACGATGTTCAGTTTCTTGCCGGAAACGTTTTTGCCGGACGGCCCGTCACAGGCCGTTGCTCCGGCAAGGGCAGAAAGCCCGGCCACGGCATAGAGGAGGTGCTTTTCATTCATAAGGTAAAGATACAAAAAAAGCGGAAAGAAACCTTTCCGCCTTTCATGGGACAAACGCTCAACCCCGTTATTTCACTTCGATATGACGGGAAGCCGGAACTTGTTTGACTTCCTGGAGTTTCGGCAGGGTGATGTGAAGCACGCCACTGACCATCTCGGCCTGGATACCGTCGAGGTTGATATTCTCAGGGAGCACGAAGCTCTGGTGGTAGGACGTGTAGGAGAATTCGCGGCGGAGATAGGTCGTGTCCTTCTCGTCTTTCTCTTCTTTCTTGTTACGCTTCTCGAGCGCGATGACCAGTTCCTCGTCGTTGTCGACGCGGACCGAGAAATCATCTTTCGTCATGCCCGGAGCCGCGATCTCAATCTGGAATTCCTTCTCGCTCTCCTTGATGTTGACGGCCGGCGAAGCAAACTGCCTTGCAGGCATAACGGTGAAATCGTCATCGAACAGGTTGCTGAAAACGCTCGGCAGCCAGGAGTTTCTTCTTTCAACGGAATACATAGTCATATCCTCCAATTGATTAATAGTTGAACTTTCGTTTTGTACTTCAGCTATTGTCAAATTGGAGGCCAAGCGCCTTTTTGAGACAAATTGGCAGGAAAACTGGCAGACTGTCGTGCTAGCCGTGGATCGAGCCGTTCCGGTAGGCGTCCAGGAGTTGGTACAGGTCGTCGATCTGTTCCTTGAGCTCGGCACCCTGGTCGGTGTCACGGACGTAGCGACGGCTTTCCTCGAACTCGAGGACCTTGGTCTCCGAGAGGATGTCAAGTCCATATTTGACCGCCATTTCTCGCGTGGAGAACGGGGCATGCTGCACCAATTTCAGGCTCTGTGAATTGTAGATCAGCGTGTAGCCGGCGATGCCCGTCTCGGGCTGATAGGCCTTGGAATAGCCGCCGTCAATCATCAGCAGTTTGCCGTCGGCCCGGATGGGGCTCTCTCCTTTGATGGTCTTTACAGGAATGTGGCCGTTGATGATGTGGGCGTGCCGCATGTCGGTGACACCGAACTCCCGAAGGATCTTCTCGCAGATGTCGGCGCGGTTCTTCAACTCCTTGTAAGCACCGTTCGTCTCTTTCTGCGGCTCCTTGTCGGCAATGAAATAGCGCTCGAAAGTCGCCATCTTGTCCTTGTCGAAGGTCGGCGCGATGGGGCCGCACCAGAGGTACCAGATGAAGTCCTGGCCAGCTTGGCGTCGCGGCGTTTCCTCCCGGGTATAATAGGCGTTGCGGACCATCTGGTCGACCTTGTCGAAGAGTTTTTTGCCGGCATAAGGCTTGCCCTGGATCATCATTTCCCGGAAAGTGCCGTCGGGATTCATGGGCACGGAGCCGTGGAAGAGCAAGTTGCTGTTGCGCACCAGGTAGAGCGAGCCGTGGTTCAGGAAGCAGCGGATATGCCGCCGTAGCTTATCACTGGTCTCGAAACTGCGGGTCACACCTTCGAGAATCTCCTGCTCGGCAGGCGTCAGCTTATACGGATCGTCGGGGTCGATGGTGGGGAAATTCGTATCCCTGAGCGGATAGTCCTTTCCGCCGAGACGGATGGTCCCCTTCTTGAAATCAATCAGGTGCAGCACATTGCGGTCGTCCATGCCAAATTCCGGGTTCCGGTCGATCACAAGCTTCTCCTGCTTGAACTGGATGACAGCTATGGCTTTGTGCAGTTTGGCGATCAGCGCCAGCTGTGACTCAGGCAACTGCTCATATTCATTTTTCTTCGGCCGGAAAAGCGTGCAGGGATCGTCGGCGTAGGTCTCCATGGCGAAGGTCGTGAGCGGCAGCAGGTTGATACCGTAGCCGTCTTCCAGGGTGGAGAGGTTGGCATAGCGGAAGCACATGCGCAGGACGTTGGCCACGCAGGCGCGGCTGCCCGCAGCGGCACCCATCCAAACAATATCGTGGTTTCCCCATTGGATATCGTAGTTGTGGTAATGGCACAGGGTCTCCATGATCAGGTGCGCACCCGGACCGCGGTCGTAGATGTCGCCGATGATGTGGAGCGAATCAATGACCAGCCGGTGAATGACATTGCAGATCGTGGCAATGAAGTGGTCGGCCCGGCCCGTAGCGATGATCGTATCCACGATCGACATCATATAGCGGCGCTTGTTCTGATTGTCTTCGATCCATTCATGGAGCAACTCCTCCACAATATAGGAATACTCCTTCGGAAGGGCCTTGCGGACCTTGGAGCGCGTGTATTTCGTGGAACAGATGGCCATGACCTGGATGATGCGCATCAGCATGACGCGGTACCATTCCTGCATCTTGGCACGGGTGCGCAGGGTCGTGCGAACCGCGCGGATCTTGTCTTCCGGGTAGTAGATGAGCGTGCAGAGCTCGCGGATCTCACTTTCGGTGAGCGTGGCACCGAAGATCATCTCGACCTTCTGACGGATAACACCGGAGCCGTTGCGCAGTACATGCTCGAAGGCTTCGTTTTCGCCGTGCAGGTCGCAGATGAAGTGTTCTGTCCCTTTCGGGAGATTGAGGATGGCCTCCAGGTTGATGATCTCGGTGCAGGCCTCCTGCTCGGTGGGGAAACTCTTGGCCAGGAGCTTTAAATACTTGAGGTCGCGTTTCATGACTGATGTCGTTTATGCGTATTCCAATTTCCGTAGATTTCACTAACGTTCGATGCCGTGATAAAAGTATCAAAACCTTTCTCTTTCAAGAAGTTGAATAGCGCAGCATACTCACTTTGCGTGAGCAGCGCCACGATCTCGAGCTTTTCCTCGCCGGTATAGCCGCCTTCCAGGCGGTAGATGCTGCAACCACGCTGCAGTTCCTTTGTAATGTACTGGCGGATGGCTTCGTGGTCTTTGCTGATGATGCAGACTTTCTTGCGCTTGTTGAGCGTGTCGGTGAAGTAGTCCACGACCACGCCGTTGATCCAGGTACCGATCAGGCCGATGACCACCATCCGGAACGGGTTGATGGCGAAGGCGGAACAGCAGATCAAGGCGCCGGCGATGGTGACCGACATGCCGATGTCGAAGTGAAGGTATTTGTTGACGATCTTGGCCAGGATATCGAGTCCACCGGTGGAGGCGTTGATGCGGAAAAGAATGGACTGTGAGATACTCAGCAGCAGGACGAAACAGATGAGGTCGAGCCAGGGATCGTTCATCACGGAGGTCGCCCCGGCCTCCATCAGGCTCTCATAGGGCATCACTTTCTCCCACATTTCGAGCAGCGGGCCCAGGATCAGGGCCGTATAGACGGTCTTGGCACCGAATTCGGCGCCGATCAGGAGCCAGGCCAGGATCAGCAGGACGGCGTTGATGACCGTTACAATGACCGAGACCTTGACCGCGCCGCCGAAGATCTGGGACAGCACGATGGACAGACCGGATATGCTGCCGATGATCAGATTGCTCGGCATCAGGAAATAATAGACGGCCGCGGCACCGACGGCCATACCCAGTGTCATGACGATCAGTTCTTTCCAGAATTTCCAGGTGACGACTGGATGGAGAAGCTCTTTCAACGGTTTCATCGTTCAGGTGTATTTATCTATCAAAGTTGCGAAAAATCTTTTGCATTTCAAAATAAACCGCTACTTTCGCATTAATAATAAAGCATATGAAAAGAATCTGCTTGTTTTTGATAGCATGTCTTATCCCCGCGCTCCTGGCAGGACAAAGTCATGTGGATCGCCTTTATTTCGATATGCGGGCCTCCTTTCATCAAGACATCACCGACGGGCAATATAACAGCCAGGCCATCGGCGAATACTTGAACTTCCAGATGATGGGGCACATCACCCCCAACATAGACTACCGCATCCGCCAGCGGCTCAACAAGAAAGTGTTCGACGAACGCAATATGTTCAACGCGACGGATTTCATGTACGTCAACTGGCAGGCCACCGAGCGTTGGAATTTCCTGGTAGGCAAGTACGTCGTGCTTATCGGCGGTTACGAATACGATGCAGCGCCCATCGACGTGTACTATTACAGCCAGTTCTGCAACAATATCTACCAGGCTTTCACGTTCGGCGCAACGGCGGGTTACACCTTTTCCGAAAACCAGCGGCTGGTGGGCCAGATCTGCAATTCGCCGCTGTCGCTCGGCTTCCAGAACATCTATGCCTACAACCTGGCCTGGAACGGCCAGTTCGCCCCATGGTGGAAGACGCTCTGGAGCGTGAATTTCGTGGAAGACATCGACAAGCGGATGGTCAATTACGTGGCGCTGGGCAACCACTTCATTTTCCGCGACGTCATCTTCGACGTCGACCTGATGAACCGCAGCGGGCTCGGGCAGCGGAACTTCGTGCTGAGCGACTTCTCGCTCATCTCAAAGATCATCTGGAGCGTCGGCGCCTGGAACATCTGCGCCAAGGCTGGCTACGAGAAGAACGACCCGGACAACGTAGATCCGCAGGGCCGCCCGTACGACCTGGTTATCGCGCCTGGCACGGAATACATCTATGCCGGCTGCGGCCTGGAATGGTTCCCGCTGGGGCGCGACAATCTGCGCCTGCACGGGGTCTATTACTGGGACAATGCAGCGCGCCGCAACAATATCGAACTGGGCATTACCTGGCGGGTCGATGTGATCAATCGGTAGCCACGTTGTTTCCGTCGAAGAAAGCCTGGGCCAGGTCACGACAAAGCTTGACGACGATGGTTTTTTCTTCGGTCAGATTCGTCTTCCATTTTTCAGCCAGTTTGTCGGCAATACCGAAGAGCTGGCCATAGCATAGCAAATCATCGATCCAGGTGGCATCGACCGGATCACAGGGTTTGTCTTCCGCCTGGGCCTGCAGGAAGTTTTGCAATTCAACCAGGCCGCGGGCTTTCGCCGCACCTGCCGGCGTGAGGGGGCGTATCCGGACCCCCAGATTCGTCAGCTTGTCTTTCGGATTGCCGGGCTCGATCAATCCGCGGTCCTCGAACCACTTCTTTCCGATGTCTTCCGGCTTATAGCCATAGAGGTCCCCGGGACGATTGTAGCTCCAGTCATACACTTCATCGACATCCAGCAGACCGTTTTCCCCGGCGGCATCGCAGAATTTCTGGTACAAGCTATTTTCTTCCGGATCCCGGATGACCGCGTCTTTCTGGATGGAAAGATAGTTGACGATTTCCAGGGCGGGCTTCAGTTGCACAAGTTTCACTTTTCCTTCGCTGTACCAGCGGTACAGAAAAGCGGCCGACAACTCGTGATGGATGTGCTGGTCAAAGATACGCGGCTGGTTAGTCCGGACATAGCAGGCGGCAAACAGGTTGCCCTCCAGCGGAATCTCCTGACGCTGCTCTTTGATCCGGCGGGTGCCGAAAAGTTTCTTGGCATAGCTGAAGCCAAGTTGATGGGCAATGACAAAATAGAGGAAAGACCCGGCCATCAGTACGATCAGCAGCCAGGCCCCGAGGGTATCTAGTTTTTCTAACATCGCTGAAAGGAAAGCAAATGGTTCATATGGACAAATTTACTTAAAAATAAGTTATAAATTTGTAATCACATCCTAATGTATCCACTATGTCTACCCAGATTACGGAAACCCTGCTCACCTGGTATGACCGGTACGGACGGGACCTTCCCTGGCGCCGGACCCGCAATCCATATGCCATTTGGCTGAGCGAAATCATCCTGCAGCAGACGCGCATCGCTCAGGGGCAGGCCTACTGGGAACGTTTCATGAAGCACTTCCCGAACGTGGAGACACTGGCTGCCGCCAGCGAGGATGAAGTGCTGCGCCTCTGGGAAGGGCTGGGCTATTACAGCCGCGCCCGCAACCTGCATGCTGCTGCTCAACAGATTGTCACACAGGGCACTTTCCCCGTTACGCTGGAAGGAATCCGTGCCTTGAAAGGCATCGGAGACTATACCGCGGCTGCCATCGGATCCATCGCCTTCGGGATCCCGGCCGCCGTAGTTGACGGCAACGTTTACCGGGTACTGGCCCGTTACTACGGAATCTCCACCCCAGTCGGCTCGACGGCGGCAAAAAAAGAATTTACAGCCCTGGCTCAGTCGCTGCTTCCCGCCGGCCGTCCGGGCGACTTCAATCAGGCAATGATGGATTTCGGGGCCATCCAATGCACACCCGCCAATCCTGCCTGCTTGACCTGTCCCCTCGCCTCCGGCTGCCAAGCCCTGCGGGAAGGCCGGGTGGAATCGCTGCCGGTGAAGCAGCGTACCACCGCTATCCAGACGCGGAAAGTGGACTATATCTACCTACGCTGCAAGGGCCGGACTGCGATCCGCCGCCGCGGAGCCGGCGATATCTGGCAAGGCCTCTGGGAGCCGCTGACCGAACTGCTGCCCGGCGTGGAAGCGAAGCTCCTGCGCCAAGGCGTCCGGCATCAGCTCACGCACCGGACCCTGATCGCCGACTTCTACCTGGCGGAAACGCATCAGGCCCCTGCCCTTCCCGACGGCTATGTCTGGATACAGGAAGCGGAGCTCGACCGCTATGCCAAGCCCCGCCTCTTCGAATTGCTGCTCCAGTCGCTAGATTAACGCATTCGTGTTTTCCTGATCGATGTCCGGAATCAATCGCCGGACTGCTTTCCGGTCGGAGAAGAACCGGATGGCAATGACACGCAGCACCGTGTAGGCCGGAATGCCGACAAGCAGGCCAACTGTGCCACCGATGCGTCCGGCCATGAGCAATACGATGAAAATCTCAAGCGGTGTAGCCTTGATACTGGTAGAGTAGATCAGAGGCTGATAGACGAAATTGTCGACCAGTTGGGTAGCCAGCATGACGGCCAGGACAATCAGGGCAAAGGCCCAGATGGGCACTGCCAGACCGATCCCTGCCCCGTATTTCAGCACAAGGCAGAGAATCACACCGATTGCTTCACCCAACAACGGTCCGACATAGGGAATGACATTCAGGATACCGGCGATGAAAGCGATGCCGATGGCATAGTCCGGCCCGATCCTGGCAATCAGCCACAGGCCCAGGAAGTCGAGCAGGATGACACCCATCACTTCAATGATCAAGCCGATAAAATAGCGGGAAAGCAGATGCGTGGTATCGCTGATCGTCGAATTGACGGATTGTTCCAGTCTGTCAGGCACCAGCGCACAGATAATACGGCCGAAAAGGGTCTCGTCCTTGATAAAGAAGAACGAAATGAACACCACCGAAAAAATCCCGATGACGATGCTGGCGGCCAAAGAAGCGACAGAACCGATTACGGAAGAAACGTTGGAGAAATTGACAAGCTCTCGGAGTTTGTCGAGCACCAGGGTCACGATATCGAAATCCGGTCCGAGAGAAGGAAACAACCCGACAATCCAGTCATTCAGCCGGTCGATCAAACTGTTGTAGGGAAGCTCGGCGGCATTCATTGCCGAAGCATCACGGATAATCCCTGTGACGACCGGAACTATCTGAGTCAGGAACAAGGCCGCTCCTGTCAGGATGAGTACGATGCTGATCACCGCCAGCAAACCGTCCGGCGCCGCTTTCCCACGAATCCGGATCCGACGGAGCAAGCGCATCAACGGCTGCCCGATCAGGGAAACCACGAATGCGACGATGATATACACGAGTACGCTCCGGAAATACCAGCAGAGCCAGGCTACCGCGGCAAAAGCTGCCAACCGGAGAATCCATCCGGCGAGTTTTTCGACATTCCTTTCTCTTTCCATACCTCAAAAATACAAAAAGTCCGGAAAAAAGTTGCAGGAACAAAAAAAATAGCTACCTTTGCAGAACCAAACGAATGGGGTATTAGCTCAGTTGGTAGAGCGTTTGAATGGCATTCAAAAGGTCAGGAGTCCGATTCTCCTATACTCCACAAAAGAAAATCCAGGTCTCAGCACCTGGATTTTTTTTGTGGAGTATAGAAGCTACGCTTCTCTTTCCTACGGGGAGCACAGCCCCCCGAGCCCCCTCGCGTCTTAGACGCGTTGCATTTGACCCCTGGGTCGCTTCGCTCCAAAGTCCCGGTCATTAGTCGTGGCACTTATTATTCTGACAGTCAGCTACTTAGTCGCCACAGCCATATTTACTACATCGGATTCTTCTTTACCTTTGGCTTCGGAAGCGCCGAAATCGTGGCCTTGACGAGTGATGACAAGTAATCGCTGTCATCTACATCACTTATGTAGAAAAAGTCCTTGGCGCCATCGTAGGGTGGCCGAAGGATGACTTCCTTCAGCAAGGCTCTTCCAGGTTCTGTTACTTTCACGTAGAAATTGTTGTCGCAGATGAGACCAAAGAGAACGCCATTGCAATAGGCGCAGTAGTCCCCCATCATCTTTTTCACGGCAATCTCTCCAGCATGCGAGCACTGGTCGATGATATATTGTACAAAGTCAGAATTGCAAGCCATATCTTGTTTATTGGGTATCGACGCAATCCACCTTCTTTCCGTATGTGGCCAGGACAACCTTGAATTCGGAAGTCAGTTTCTCTTCCGGTAACTCGGCATATCGTTTAGAATATAGCGATTACTCCTGGTCAGGCTGCTGGCCATCGTGGGCCTTCCACATGCACTCAGTAATCATCATGTCGGAGAACACCGCCGTAAAAGAAGACTCTTCCGGCGAGCAGGCATAAATGCCGAAGCTGATTTCGTTTTCAGCGGCATACATGTGGCAGATACGCATCTGGCTGAAGTTGACGCCGTCGGTGGAGCATTCAATGCAGTAGTCATCTGCCCTTCTGGAGAAGCGGTACCACATGGTTTTCACATCGGCAGGAATGGCCGTTGTAGCCCAGTCGGAGTAGCCGTTGTTGGTGGCGACACTGCCTAGATGCTGGAACTCCTCGTTCTCAAACTCTACAGATCCTTTGAGCCAGTTGTCGCTGTCCAGATACATCACCACGCCGCACTGGTCGAAGCGCTGGTGACTTTGAGTGAAGTCTGTCTTCACCACAAAACTGAAGTACTGCTCTTTAGTACGCATCTGGAATACCGGGGCATTGTCATTGCGGAAATGATAGTAGGTCCGCTGCCAAAGATCGGTATGCGGTGCCGTGGTGATAGTAATGATACCGTTATTCACCTCACAGGACTGCGGCTCCCGGGTCCATTGGAGTTGGTTCAGGTCAATTAAACCATCGTTTGAGAGCGCCTCGGTTACGCTGTCAAAGAAATGATCGTTCGCAGGAGCTTGCCCGTGATTTCCACACGCGGTGATGAAGAGGCAAAGACCAAGGAAGAGAAGACATTTGGTTTTGGTCATGGTATTATTTCAAATTCCAATTTATCAACACGAAGATACGAATAAGCCGTCGCATCTGCAAGTTCGAGAGAGCATGAAGAAGGGACTGTTCCTTCCCGACAGGGCTTCCCATAATCTGCTCCAAAGGACGCTCAGTCCATCATTCATTCATCTCATGGATCGTGCGTCCGGAAAAAGGGCTCTTTGATATCAATCTTGGACGCTCGATCCACGAGGCAGCGCTTCCATCGACCGAGCGTCCAGTAAGGCAGCGCACAGCGCCAGCCGACGGCCGGTTCCCCTTGTTCTATTAATTCGATTTAGCAGTTCAACAACGACTCAATGACCTGTTCAAAACTCTTGTCAATCAAAGACACTTGCTCACCGGCCTCTAGGAAACCCGCACAACATTGCCGGTTATCTTCCTTCAGGCTGGCAACAGAACAGGCTGAATCGTCCTGCCTGGATTCAATGACTGAACTCTTGCCGACAATGTCCCTGAAATGCCTTTCGATGAAGTCTCCAGTCATGGCCAGACAGATAAAGCGGATGTCCGCCAGGTAATCTTCAGCAAAGTCCTTCCTCCAGTCAAATGGCACATAGCAGCCCTCGACGATGAGGTTCTGCCGGTTCTCTATGGCCGTCTTGATGATTTCGCGCACGATGGGCCAAAGGTAATCCATGAGAGCCTCATCTTCCAGCGGTGAGAGAGCAGTGTTTCCGCTACGGATAAGACCCATTTTCAGGTGGTCGAGGGAGAAGGACGGGTACTTGTACTTCTCAAGCATCCGCTGTGCCAGAAGCGTCTTTCCCGTGTGGGACGCACCGGTAATCAGAATAACCATACGTTACTTCCCGTTGACCATGAATCTTCTTACTCGGGAAGGATTGACCACAGATAGTCGAACATCCGGAAAGCATCGTCGGCATTGGTCATCGTCAGTTCGTTCTCCTTGGCGAAAGCCTTCAGGGCAGCGGCCTGCGCCGGGAAGGCCTTGTAGAGGTCTTTCAGCCGCTTGACGCGATACTCCTGGTCACCGACCGTAAAGAAATAGGTGTTGTCGTTCTTCTTCTGCCACATTTCCTGGGAGTGCTCGCTCCGGGAATGGAGGGCCTCCACTTTCGACTGTGTGGTCGCACCCAGGGCGCCCACCGAGCCGGTATTGACGTTCTTGAACTTCCAGTTTACCAGCACGCGGCCTTTCTCCCGCTCGATGGCTTCGCAGAGCAGATCATCATGCACCACGAAGGTGCGGTCGTCGGCTTCAAGTCGGCTGACCATATTGAGATTCGTCAACTCCATCAGCGTCTCTCCGTCATAGTAGTAGACCGTCTGGCCGAGGGCGTCGAAGTTCAGGCGCACGTCAGCGACGCTCCGGTTGATGAAGTGGATGTGACCTTCTTCGAAGTCGGGGAACAGGAAGATGAAGCGTTGCTGGGCCTGCAGGCAAGACATCGGCAACAGCGTAAGGAAAAGCAACAGAATAATCCTTTTCATACCACAAAGATACAATAATCCGAGATACAACAAAAGGGGTGCCGTAGCAGACGGCACCCCTTCGGAAAAACTAACCGGTTCGGCTTACTTGGCAGAACCCCACTGCGGGGCATTCTTATCCTGCCACAGACGCTCGGTGTTGAGCACCGTCGTCGAGGCAAAGCCCATGCCCGACTGGGCGGAACCCGGAGTGAAGCCCTGGTCCTTGAGATTCTGCAGACGGATGTCGTGCATCACATCGGTCACCAACGGCGTCGTGAATTCGAAACGACGCGGGATGGCAGTCAGTTCGACCTCCTTGAACTTGACGAACGGAAGCAGGTTCGAGCCGATCTTCGGATAACCCGAACGACGGGCCGTCACGAACTGCTCGTTCGGCAGCATGGAGAAGTTCATCAGTTGCTGAAGATAGACCTTCTCGATGGAACCGTCCCACTTCACGGCCGGCGTGGCCATCATGGCCGCGATCTCACCGTCCTTCAGCTCGATGCTGACTTCATCGGGAGCGTAGTTGTACGTGGCGTTGTAGTAAGGGATCTTGTTCTTGCCAGCGATGTAGTCCCACTCCTGAACGGAGAGCTGGACACCGCGGTTGTAGAAGCTTTCGGCAGAACCACCGACAGAAGCGCCCAGCAGGGCCATTTCAGCCAGGTAGAGGTTCGTCTCGCCAGCGCCGAGGTACATGCCCCACCAAGGCACATCTTCAGTATCACGGATCGACGGACCGCCCGGGATGGTCGGGAGGGTGAAGTCGACGCGGCCGCGTACCATTTCCTCATTGAAGGCCGAGAACATGCCGAAGCTCTTGGTGGCAGTACCGATCTTCACGCTGTAGCGGTCGGCGTAGTCGAAATACTCGCCTTTCATCGCATTGTATTCCGGAGAATCCCGGAATACAATCGGAATACCCTGATAGCGGACCCACGGCTCCACGTCGCCCTTCCAAGCCACGAAGTTGCCGTCGGCATCACGCTCAATGTTTTCCTTCACGAAACCAGGCAGGTCTTCGTACTTGCCGGCGTCGATGAAGCTCTGGACGACCTTTGAGTTGTAGTCGTTCTTCTCATAGAAGAAGCGCACGCGCGGGTCTTTGCAGGCTTTCATGAAGTCGATCACGTTCTTGCTGCCGGTGGACATATAGCCGGCCAGGCCGTTGCCGGTCTGGTAGGCCAGATCGCCGCCGGTGGTCGCATCGGCCTTGTGGAAGATGAAGGCATCTTCGAGGCTGTTGATGTAACCGGCCGAATTGCTGGTGACGGACGAGGCGATCTGCTTGGCCTTATCGGCGTTGTTGTTGTACAGACGGACCGCGATCTTGAGCTTCAGGGTATTGGCCAGACGGGCCCACTTGGCCAGATCACCGTTGTAGATGATGTCCTGACGGGCCGTCACGACCTGCGTGTTGTCCTGGAAGACGGAGATATAATCGTCAAGTTCCTCGACAAGGGTGTTGTAGAGGTCCTCAACGTGGTCGTAATTGGGCGTCAGGGAGCCGCCATATTTGTACTGGCAGGCCTCGGAGTACTGGATGTCACCGTTGATGTCGCTGCTGAAGATGGCGCCATAGACGGCCAGCACACCGCACATCGCCGCATACGCCTCCATCTCAGGGTGCTCGTACGCCTGAATGTAGTTGTAGATGTCGTTGCGATAGTTGAGCATCGTGATGTAGGTGTTCTGCCAGTGGACGGCAGTACCCATGCCGAAGGTTCCCTCAGTGTAGGAACCGGTGGCACCCAGCTGGCTCCACTTGGTGTAGAGCGCCTGGTTGTAGAACCACAACAGATAGTCATTGGTTTCGAAAAGCAACTCGGCCCGGGTCGCCAGATAAGCGGGATTGGGCGTGGACACGTCGCTCGGATTCTGGTTGAGCTCGGCAAATTGTTCCATGCAAGAGCTAAGTCCCAAAACGCAGACGGTCAGCAGGGCAATAAAGATATGTTTTGCTTTCATGTTCGTGTCGTTTTAAGGGTTAGAATCTGAGATTGAGGGTTACGGTATAATAAGAAGTCACACCCTGCAGGTTACGGATACGGAACTCGGAGGCGCGGGTACCGCGGACGGATTCCGGATTCTCCTTGTTAGGCATCGAGTTGAGCAGATAGCCCAGGTTGTGCGCATTGGCCTGGATCGAAAGACCCTGGGCGTGCAGCATGTGGGCGAAGCGGTCGGACACGGTGTAACCGATCGACAGGTCACGGAAGCAGATGTAGTTCAGCTTGGTAAACCAGGTGTCGTCGACGATGCCGTTGCCCCAGCTGTGGTTCAGGTAAGTCCAGGAAGTGGCATGCGAAGGATCGATCACGTTCTTGGCATAAAGCTCCGCATAAGACTCACCGTTCGGAGAGGTCGGACCGGAGGTCACGACATACGGATCGCCGCTAGGCTGGGCAATCTTGGTTCCGGTCGGGAAAATACCTTCCGGAATGATACCGTCGTCATAGGTGAGACCATCCCAGCGGGAAGTGAAGGTTACACCACCGTGGGCGGCGTCGGCACCACGGAGAGCAGTCTCCGTATAGCCGTAGGCCGTACCATAGTGCGAAGGATAGGAAGCCACATAGCCGCCGAACCGGGCGTCGAACGAAGCGCGGACGAAGAAGCGTTTGTAGCGGAGCTGCGTGCTGAGGGAACCGAGGAAGTCAGGCACCGAATTGCCGATCTCCTCCACCTCGCCGCTGCGGCGGATGAACGCGCAACCGTAGGAGGTCTGGAAGTTGCCG
>JAEEOM010000169.1 GCA_016284265.1 Bacteroidales bacterium
CATGGAGTATTTCGGCGCGTCGGAAGGGAAGAAGCCCACGAAGGTGGCCTGGTGCATCTTGTGCCCGGCGCGGTCTTCGTACCGGCCGGTGTTGGGGAAGACAATGCGCGCTGTTCCCGTCTTACCGGCTACGGCAACGGGGCAGCCCTTGAAGACACGGTAGCCCGTGCCGCCTTCCGACTCAACCACGCCGCGCATGGCCTTCCAGACTTCGTGCGCGGTCTCCTTGCTGCAGACGGTGCCGAGCTTCTCCGGCTCGAACTTGCGGACGATCTGTCCTTCCTTCTGGTAGTTGCGCACCAGATGAGGCCGCATCATTACGCCTTCGTTGGCGATGGCGTTGTAGAAGTTGAGGGTATGAAGCGGGGTGATCTCCACGGTATAGCCCATGGCGATCTGCGGCAGGTCTTTCATATTCCAGGCGCCGCGTCCCGTATTGTCGTCGGGATCCTTGAGGTTGGCTTTGGCCATGCCGCCCAGGTCGAACGGGAAATCATGGGTGATGCGGCGCTCGTTGGTCAGTTTGTCGAGGAACTCCTTGGGGTTGCTGCCGTAGTACTTCGCCGCCAGCATGCGGAACACGTTGTTGGAGGAGATTTCATAGCCCCGCTTGACGGTAATGGTGCTGTAGCGGTCCAGATAGTGGTCCACGAACGGCTTGCCGCCGCCATAGTTCCAGGTGACGACGGCCTTGATCTCGGTATCGAGCGTCACTTTCTTGTCTTCAAGCAGCGTGGTCAGGGTCGCGCCCTTGAAGACAGAGCCCGGTTCGCCCTTTCTGCCGATGGCGTAGTTGTATGTCTCGTCGAAACCGCCCTTGCCATCTTTCTCGAGGTTGACCATCGCCTTGATTTCGCCGGTAGCCACTTCCATCACCACGACGGTGCCGGCGTGGACCTCGGTGGTCTTGCTCAGGACGCTGATCAGGGCGTTCTGGGCGAAGTCCTGCATGTCGATGTCAAGGGTAAGTTGTACATCCAGGCCGTCGATGGGCTCGATGGTTTCCTTGTCGGTATCTACGATCCAGTTCCGTCCTTCGGTCAGGCGCATCGGCTGTAGGCCGTCGGTGCCCCGCAGGATAGAGTCACAGCTGCCTTCGATGCCGATGACCGGAATTTCGCTCTGGTCTTTGATGTAACCGAGGGTGCGGAAACCCAGACGGCCATAAGGGTAGGTCCGGTGGTCGACTTTCACTTCGTCGCGGCCGCCACGGGCACGACCTTCACGGAGGATAGGGAAGGAGGAAACTTCCTTCATTTCCTGGTATGTCAGCAACTTGCGGTTGAGGTACAGGTAGCGGCGTCCGCCGTTGAGGCCTTCCTTGCGCCGGTCGACGAGTTCTTTCTTGTATTGGGCGGCTTTCTTGTCCTGGTAGAAATTGGCCAGGCAGATGGCCAGGGAATCAATGCCCTGGGCGAAGACGGCCGAATCAGGCTGGACACAGTCCATGCCCATGCGATATTCCGGAATGGAGAAAGCGAGGTAACGACCGTCATCGGCCAGGATACTGCCGCGGGTGCACGGAAGCACATCGTCACGGGTGGTCTTCTTGGAATAGCTCCGTCCCGGCTTGTGGATGAACTGCAAGTTGACGATCTGTCCGACCGCAAGCAGCCCGAGCAGCACGAAACCGATGTAGAAGATACCGACTTTCCGGATGTTTACCTGCATACCCTTCACTTGTCAAGGACGATCCGTCGCGGCGGGTCCTGCGGAGCGTGCAACTTCGAGTCACACGCCTTCAGCATGCCGTCGATCTTGGTCCGGTTGTTCATTCCCACCAGGTCGAGCGTCCGCTGCTGGTAACTGATGCGCAGTTCCTGCAGTTCGCGCTCGTTCTTCTGCACCTTGACCAGGCTCTGCTCCACGAGCAGGCTCCAGCCGATCGAGATGCAGACGATGGCAAAAATGTAAAAGATGAAACCGAGCTGACGGTCCACACCCCACTCAATCAGCTTGTCACCGCTCAGGTAGCTGACCAGTTTGTCCACGATGTCCTTGATTTTGCCGCTCATGTTCGTCTTATTGCTTTCCTGCCACCCTCAGCTTGGCACTGCGCGCGCGTGTGTTTGAAGAAATTTCTTCCTCGGAAGGAAGAATCGGTTTCTTGGCCACGCGCTGCAGCAGTCCTTGCTGACAGCCCTCGCGGATTGCGTTCTTGACGATGCGGTCCTCCAGAGAATGGTACGTTATGACGGCCAGCCTCCCTCCTTGCCCGAGGGATCGGATGGCCCCTTTCATAAACCCCTCCAGAGAAGTCATCTCGCCATTGACTTCGATCCGAAGAGCCTGGTATACTTTAGCCAAATATTTATGCTCCAAAAATTTAGGCAGAACAGGTGCAATCGCTCTGCCTAAATCTTCCGTGGTCTCCAACGGCTTTCGATCCCGGCTCGAAACAATTAGTTCCGCCAGCCGCCTGCTGCTCTCCACCTCGCCGTAAAGTCTGAAGATCCGTTCCAGATCTTCCCCACTATAACTATTTACTATATCCGCTGCGCTCTTGCCTGCGCGTACGTTCATTCGCATGTCCAGCGGCGCGTTTTCGAACCGGAAGGAAAAACCTCGCTCCTCGGTGTCGAACTGGTGGGAGGAGACTCCCAGGTCCGCCAGGATGCCGTCCACGGCATCGTGTCCGTAGTAACGGACGTAATGGTGCACGAACCGGAAATCATTGTGCACGAGGACCAGCCTCTCATCTTCGGGTGCGTTGGCCAGCGCTTCTTCGTCTTTGTCGAAAGCAATCAACCGGCCTTCCGGTCCCAAGTGGCGCAGAATCTCCCGACTGTGGCCGCCTCCGCCGAACGTCGCATCTACATAAACGCCGTTCTCGCGGATAGATAGCGCTGTGATGCTCTCTTGGAGCAGGACAGGCGTGTGGTAAGCAGACATGGGGGCAACTCCTCCGCTAACCGAGAATCTTTTCGGCCAGGGCGACAAAGTCATCACTCTTCATCGCCTGCGCCTCATACTTCTCCTTGTCCCAAATCTCAATCAAGTGGTTGTTGCCTGCGAAGATGACGTCCTTTTCGATGCCTGCCTCTTCAAGGAGGGCCTTCGGGATCATCATCCGTCCCAGTTTGCCGTCAGGCTCTACGTCCGCAGTGCCTCTCATGTATTCCCGCCAGAATGCCGCATGCTCCTTGTTGAAGAAGTTCAGGCGGCTCTTCACAGCGTCGGAATCCTGCTCCCATTGGTCGTAGGCGTACATTTCGAGGCAATCTGCGAAGAGAGACTTCTTGACTACGAAGCGAAGGCTCGCACCCTCGCCCATACTGGATTTGAAGGCGGAAGGGAAGATCAGTCTTCCCTTGTCGTCGACCTTTGCCTTGTAGCAACCGATAAACTTCGCCATCAAATTCTATATGCGTTTAGTGATGTGTGATGCAAAGATATAAACAATTTTCCACATTCTTACAAATCTTTCCAAAATTTTCCACAACTTTTGTGAACGGGCACAAAAAAAACCGCCCGATTCTTCTCGGACGGATTCTTTATCTCGTCATGCCCGGCTATGCCCGGGCATCTATCTCCGCTCCGTGACGAAGCGGAAGAAAGGTTCGATGTCCTTCTTTTCGGTCAGCCGGACCAGGTAACACTGGTTGCCCAGGTCGTCGGAGAGGGCGTCGGGGACGCGCCCCTGGAAGCAGATCTGGGCACCATAGCGTTCCTGGATTTCCCGGGGGTCGTGGACGTAGCCGATGCCATCGCGACGGGAGGCATAGGCGCAGTAGTACGCCGTGCCTTCCGGCTTGCGTCGTTCGTCGAAAGCCACCATGTCTGCCCAGATCTGGAAGACGTCGGTGGAATGGGCGTAATCCATCATGTCGGGGGTGTAGCCGCCCGGCGGACGCATATTGACCTCCAGCCCCACATAGTCGCCCTTTTTGCCCAGTCCCTCGCGGTCGCGGTCCAGCTGGAAGAATTCCAGGTGGACGAACCGGCTCGGTGTTCCGAAAGCCTTGACGGTGCGCCGGCCGATGGCAGAAAGCTTTTTCGGGACGGTCTTGTTGATCCAGTAGCAAGTATCGAGATTGTCGTGGACGATGTCCATCACGGGTGTAGGAAACACCGAATTGTTCTCAAAGATGGGTTCCATCCGCGAATTGAAAATACCGTCATAGCTGACGAGCAGGCCGGTGATGAATTCTTCGATGACGAACTGTCCATAGTTCGGATGCTCATCGAGCCAGGCCTCCAACTCCGCATCGCTCTGGAGTTTGAACGTGCCGGAGGCACCCATGCCGCTGTCGGGCTTGGCGATGACCGGAAAGCCGGTCTTCGCGACGAAGGCGCGGATGGACTCGCGGCCTGCGGAGCCCTTGATCTGCCGCGCGGTCGGAATGTCGCCCAGCGCATAGTATTTCTTCATCTCCGACTTGTTACGGATGGCGGCGATGCGGTCGCTGTGGATGCCGGTGGTTACGTTGAAATCGGTCCGCAGCCGTGCATCCTGCTCCAGCCAGTATTCGTTGTTCGATTCGATCCAGTCGATCTTGCCGTACTTGTGGGCAAACCAGGCTACGGCGCGGTACACTTCGTCGTAGTTTTCCAGATCGTTTACTTTATAGTAATCCGTGAGCTGCGCACGAAGCTCCGGGGAAAGATTCTCATAGTTGGTGTCCGCAATGCCCAGCACGTTCACGCCGTTGCGTCGGGCGCCGGCGCAGAACTGCCAGTAGGTCTGCGGGAAGTGGGGGGAAATGAATACCAGGTTCATAAACGGATAGGATTTGTTTTCTTCACAGATGCGGTGCATCTCGCCCCGGGAAATCACCCAGGCTTCACCGCGGAGTTCGCTGTGGCCGTCCTTCACCTTGATGTAGCCGCCGTCGCGGAAGGTAAAGAAAGGATAACGCCAACTGTCGGGAAAGGCCACGTCTTCGATCAGGCGCAGGCCGTCGACCCTGGCCTCCCGCACCTGTTCCCAATGGGGAATGATGTTGATGTCGGTCAGCCCCAGCCCTTTGAGCCAACGGGTGTGGTGCGGGGCGAGGGCTTCTCCCGGAAGCTCCGGATGGGCATAGACCGTTTCGGCGCAGTTCATCGACCCGGCGCTGCAGCCCATGATGACCCCGCGGTAATCTTGCAGCAGTTCGCGCAGGCCGATTTCGTGCAGGAACCGGTTCTGGGTCGGAACATGCCCGCCGCAGAGGATGATCCAGTCGGCCCACCGCACCAGTTCGGCCGCCCGATCGGCGTTGTGCCGGTCGAGCATCACGATGGCGGAAGTGGCGATGTCGGAGCGGTGGATGCACAGGCCCATCCCTTCTTCCACAGACTTCGTAAAGCCGGGATCGTCGGGCGCTGCGCTCACCAGCAGCACCCGCGGCGCCCGGCGACCGCCGGTAACAGCCCGCAACGCCGCCACGACTTCCGCCCGGAAACCGTTGTCATTCGTGAAATGGTCCTCGCCGTATCGCGTGGGACTCCCTGTCAGAAAGAGTGTCATAACTGCGCGCAAAGATATAGAAAGAAAAATAAAACTGGTCGGGTCTGCTGGACGCTCGGTCCATGAGATGGATAAAAGGTGGATTGAGCGTCCAGTCTCAAGCGAGTCGTGCTCGAAAAACGAGAAAGGGGGAGGAGATGGGGGCGCGTCCCCGGGGGCGGCACGGACCGGAGCTGAAAAAGATTGAAAAACTTGTGTATTGTTTCAAAAAGACATACCTTTGTGTTATTAATAAACAAAGTAAATCATTCTATCATGGTTTCGAACGACATTCATAAAAAAGAGTACGAAGCGCCCCGTTTCAAATTTATCGGTGTCCAATTTCAAGGCATTGTGTGCCAATCCGTTCTCGAGCCTATCGAGGAAGGCGGCGGACACGACTGGTAGGATTTCCCGTATTCTTTTTTCTGTTTTCGGCGTGGCATAAAGGCTGTCGCCGAATTTCTTTATGCTATAACCTCAACAGAGAATTTTTTCCCGATAATAGAATTGAACTTGGCAGCATGAAAAAGATACTTCCCTTATTATTTCTTGCATTTGGACTGATTTCCTGCACCTCTGAATTCGACCAGCTGTTCAACACGACGCGCCAAGGAGCGCGCGGCCCCAAGGTGGTATTCCGGGCCACGACGGAGGGTCCTGCGTCACCGGATACGAAGGTGTACGCGGACGAATCGATGAAGGTGCTATGGAACGCGGACGACCGGATTTCGATCTTCAACAAGTTTACGCTGAACACGCAATGGGCGTTCACTGGTGATGACGGTGACACGGCAGGGGAGTTCGAGGAGATTCCGTCGAGCACGTTTACGACGGGCAATCCGCTCAGTTACATCTATGCGGCGTATCCGTACAGCAAGAGTACGAAGATCAGCAACGACGGTGTGTTGACGATGACGCTGCCTGCGGAGCAGCCGTGGAAGGAGCATTCGTTCGGGATCGGTGCGAACACGATGGTGGCGGTGACGGAGGGGTATTTCCTGGGTTTCAAGAACGTGGGGGGATATATTTCATGCCGGTTCTATGGGGACAATGTGACGGTGAGCCGGATCACGATCAAGGGCAACAACGGGGAGAAGATCGCCGGGAAGGCCCGCATAACGATGGAGCCGGGCGGCGTGCCGTCAGTGACGATGGACAATGCGGCCACGGATGAGATCTCGGTCGTATGCGACCCTGCCGTGAAGCTGGGCTCGACGGCGGAGGAATACACGGACTTCTGGTTCGTGATTCCGCCGGTGTATTTTTCGTTGGGCTTCACGATCACGGTGACGGACGACAAGGGGGGCGTGTTTGAGAGAACGACCTCGAAGGCAATTACCGTAAACCGGAACAAGCTGGACTGGATGAATCCGCTGGAGGTGGTGCCGAACTATGACAATGTGAAGGTGCCGTTTGAAGATGCGGACTTCAAGGCGTATTGCGTGGCGAACTTCGACGGGGACAGGGACGGAGAGATTTCGGTGGCGGAGGCGGAGCTGGTGGAGGCGATAGACGTCTGTACGGATGAGATCGAGTCGCTGGGCGGGATCGAGTACTTCACGAATCTGAAGAGTCTGGTGTGTGCGGGCGGCCTGATCGGGACGAAGAGTACGGCAGGTGCTTACGCTGGTCAATTGGAAGAAATCAACATCGGGCAGAACATTCTCCTGGAGGAGTTGGACTGCCACGGCAACCAGTTGGAGGAGATAGATGTGTCGAACAACGTGAATCTGGAGACGCTGATCTGCACGGACAACCCGCTGGAGACAATCAATCTGTCGCCGGGCCAGGTGATTGCGACGCTCGAGGCGCCGGAAGATACGGGAATCGTGTACGACTGGGATGATGTCATCGGCCCGATGTCATTCCCGGACGCGAACTTCCGTGCCTATGTTTTCGAGAACTTCGACACCGACCAAAACGGATTTCTCTCTCAGGCGGAGTGTGATGCGGTGACGGAGATATTTGTTTATACCCATAATATATCATCTCTTAAGGGTGTTGGTCTGTTTTCTAATTTGACAAAACTGTCTTGTTATGGAACAAACGGCCAGCTTACTTCCCTAGATTTGAGCGTAAATACGGCTTTGGAAGAACTGTATTGCATGAGCAATCAACTCACTGAGTTGGATTTGTCTCATAACCCGGCTTTGCGGATTTTGTATTGTTCTGAAAATGCACTGTCTGTTTTGAATATCTCGTCCAATTCTGCCTTAACTTACCTGATGTGTGGTTTTAATCAGTTGACTTCGCTCGATTTGAGTGCATGTGCAGCATTGGAGGAACTGTTTTGTATGTATAATCAACTGACGGAACTTGATGTTTCACATAATTTGGAATTGCGCAAGCTTGTATGTGATGAAAACCAGTTGTCAAGTTTGGATGTTTCTTCCAATCTCTTTATAGAGCAACTTGAATTCAGTCAAAATCAAATATCTTCTCTGGATGTAAGTCATAACTCAACCCTGTCGTTGCTTAACTGCTATCATAACCAGTTGACCACATTGGATGTGAGCAATAATCCCTTGAATTATTTAGGCTGTACGAATAATCCGCTTACAAAGATTTATGTTGCGACAGGACAAACATTTATGTCTATAGAAAAACCCGAATCGGCTCAGTTGATAGAAAAAGGCCCGGGGAACGCTTCATTCTCGACGACAATTCTTCAGTATTTGCTGGAGAACTACGACTCGGATGGGAATGGGATCATGTCTCCGGAAGAAATCAATAACGTGACCAGCCTTGTAATCAACCCGGCGATTGACAACGCTTCTGCAAGAGGTATTGAATATTTGCCGCAACTGAAGTCATTGGAATGTATAGCCGATTTTGATGTTGTAAGCGAGATGACGGAATTGGATCTTTCTCACAATCCAGAATTGACAAATTTGTTTATCTTCTGTACTCAAATCTCATCGCTGGACTTGTCAAACAATCCGCTTCTTGAGTCGATTGGATTGCAAATGGTACCTTTGAACGAACTGGATGTATCGAACAATCCGGCATTGACCACTTTGAGTTTCCGTAGCATGGAACTGAACAGTTTGGATGTGAGCTCCAATATTAACCTGAATGCCATTCACTTTTTGCAGGGAGCGCGAATCACAGGTTCTTTGTATATGGCAAATGGACAGACTGTCGAGTGTATCAACCATGAAACCTATATTGATAAACTATATGAAGAGATTGTCTATCAAGGTGCATTCCCTGCTGCATTCCCTGATGAGAACTTCCGGAGTTATGTGTTCACGAACTTTGACAACGACGGGAACGGAATCCTTTCTCAGTCAGAGTGTGATGCGGTAACCGCGATTAATGTAGGAACCGACAATATCGAATCGATGGAGGGAGTGACCCTTTTCAAGAATCTCGAGTCCTTGCAATGCGACGCGTCCGGCCTGGATCAGGGACAATTGCATCAACTGAATGTTTCGGGTCTTTCCTCGCTGAAGCGTGTGATAACGAGAGGGAATCAGCTACGTGTCGTAGATGTTTCCGACTGCCCGGCTTTGACGGTCTTGAATTGCCGTGAGAACGCGGTTCAGACATTGAATGCGTCGGGTTGTGCATCGCTTGAGGAATTGCAGTGTGCTTACAATGGAGGATTATCGAGTCTGGACGTCTCTGGCTGTACTTCGTTGAAGACAATGAACTGTTTTAACTGTTTCTCTCTGGCAGATCTGGATGTGTCTTCATGCGCCGCTTTGAATGAGTTGGTTCTTTCATCCTGTGGATTGACGAGTTTGGATGTCAGCAGCAATCTCGCTTTAACATCGCTATGGTGTGACGGCTGTCCCTTGACCATCTTGTATATGAGAACAGGACAGACGATTTCGACTTTGAATCTGCCCGAGGGCACAAGCATTGAATATAAATAATCAAAAAGTAATACGTTATGAAAAAGCTGTTTCCTCTTTTGTCAATGTTACTATTGCTGGCCTCCTGCACGACAGAGATCGATCAGCAGTTCGGCAAGATGCGATCGGGAGCCCCCGGCGCGAAGGTGGTGTTCCAGGCTGCCGTGGAAGAATGCACGGCGCCGGAGACAAAGGTATACGCGGACGAGAACATGAAGGTTCTGTGGAACGCGGACGACCGGATCTCGATCTTCAACCTGAATACGTTCAACTGGCAGTTTGCGTTCGAGGGTGACGACGGCGACACGGCTGGCGGCTTCGAGCCCGTGGGCGAAGATGATCCCGGCGCTAATGTCGATTACGTGTATGCGGTATATCCGTACAAGGCGGAGACTGCGCTGTCTACGGACGGCACGTTGACGACGGTGCTGCCTGCGGAGCAGGCCTACAAGGCCCATTCGTTCGGGATTGGGGCGAATACGATGGTGGCGGTGACGGACGACCAGTTCCTGGCATTCAAGAACGTGGGCGGCTACATGCAGCTTCGTCTGTACGGCGACAACATATCGGTACGTAGAATCACGATCAAGGGGAACAACGGGGAGAAGATCGCGGGGAAGGCTGCGATCACGATGCCGCTTGGCGGCGTTCCCGAAGTGACGGTGGACGGCAGCGGGACGGACGCGGTGTCGATCGTGTGCGACCCTGCGGTGAAGATAGGGAAGAGCGAGACGAGCTACACGGCCTTCTGGGTAGTGCTTCCACCGGTGACGTTCACGGGCGGCTTCGAGATCACGGTGGTGGACGACATGGGCGGCACGTACACGAAGGCGACGACGAAGAAATATACGGTGAAGCGGAACACGCTTGACTATATGAAAGAGCTGAAGGTGGAGCCGACGTATGACAACGTGGGGATCGAGTTTGATGACGCGAACTTCGAGGCGTTCTGCGTGGAGAACTACGACGGAGACAAGAACGGCGTGGTGACGGGATCGGAAGTTGCGAACATCACAGAGGTGAACGTATGCACGGACAACATCAAGTCGATCAAGGGAATCGAGTTTTTCGCGAGCCTTGAGCGTCTGACGGCCCGTGGGAGTCAGATCCAGACGAAGAGCACGAGAGACACGAAGAGCGGTTCGTACGGCGGTCAGCTGGAGACGATCGACGTGAGCAAGAACGTGCACCTGTGGGAGCTGGACTGCTCGGGTAACAAGCTGGAGGAGGTTGACGTGTCGAACAACCCGAACCTGCAGACGCTGATCTGCACGGACAACCCGATCGAGGAGGTGATC
>JAEEOM010000170.1 GCA_016284265.1 Bacteroidales bacterium
TTTTCGCAGCGGACCAGCCCTATAAAAAATCAGGAACTCGGTTCCTGATTTTCAACACTTCGCCCCAAGGAAGATTCCCCACGGGAATGCGCAGGCGACTTGTCGCCGAGCATAATCCCGATCGTCTTTTTTATAATTAATTGTTAATTTATAATAATTATATTATCTTTGTAAAGATATTCCAAGTACTATATCGTTATAGTAGTCGGAAAAATCGGGGTCCGGGGAAGTGACTTGAACAGAGCACCGAACTGCATGCACTACAGCGCCCTTTGCGGCGGACCCGTCCATCGCCTGATTTCGCGCGGGTACCCGGCTTTGCAGCCCGCGTTCGGGGTTGGGGAGTGGAAAATACATCCACAACGGAACATCTTCATCATTCACCTATGGAGCCATCCCAAAACGCACAGGACTCCGCCTGGTACGCCCTCAAGGTCTTTTACAGCAAGGCCCGCACCGTGCAGGAAGACTTCCGCAAACAGGGATACGACACCTACCTCCCCGTGATGATCGAAGAACACTTCGAAGCCGGCGAGCTCCGCTACGTAGAAAAACCCCTGGTCGCCTCGCTCCTCTTCGTCCATTGCCCCGAACAATACCTGCTCGACTACAAGCGCACCCACGACACGCACATGCTCTACTACGCCGACCTGATCACCAAGCGCCCTGGCCATATTCCCGACCGTGAGATGAAGATCTTCCGCATCGCCACCTCCGTCGCCAGCACCGACCCCGACGCGATGTACCTCGGCAGCGACACGGCCCGTCTCTGCACCGGCGACCGCGTCCGCGTCACCGACGGCCTCTACAAGGGCGCCGAAGGCTATGTGAAACGCATCCGCCACGCCCGCAAAGTCCTCGTCGCCATCCAAGGCGTCGCCGTAGTCGCCCTGTCGAACATCCATCCGCAGTACTTGCAGAAAATCGAAGAACCCTCGTCATTCCCGGCCTAATTGGGAATCTTAACCAACCCGTCATTCCCGGCTTGACCGGGAATCTAGAATCATGAAATATCACATCTTCTCACCCTATCGTGTCTGTCCGCTCGGCGCTCATGTCGACCATCAGCACGGGCTCGTTACGGGCTTTGCCATCGACAAAGGTGTGGACTTGACCTTTGATGTACGCGATGACAGCGCCGTGAACCTGCGCAGCGAGACCTTTGACGGCGACGTGTCGTTCGACATAGCGATGCCGACGCTTGTCAAGCAGGGAAACTGGGGCGACTATGCTCGCGGTGCCAAGTTCGCTTTGCAGAAGCGATTCCAATTGGCCAAAGGCATAGATGGCGTCATCAAGGGTTCGTTGCCTGTGGGGGGACTGAGTTCCAGCGCCGCTGTGTTGATTGCTTACGTGATGGCATTTGCCAAGGCAAACAGCATCACCCTGGCTCCGTTCGAGGTGATGAAGATCGCTTCGGAGGCAGAACGCGAATACATCGGCCTGAACAATGGATTGCTTGACCAGGCATGTATTGCATTGGGCAAGAAAGATCACCTGCTAATGCTCGACTGCGAGAGCAACGAATACCGGCTGATTCCGAAGCATCCGAACATGCCTCCGTTCGAACTGGGTATCTTCTTCAGCGGTTTGACGCGTAGCCTGGTAAGCAGCGACTACAATCTTCGTGTAGCAGAATGCAAGACTGCCGCGTGGATCGTCCAGGCTTACGAGAACATTCCGCTCAAGACCCAGGAAAAGACCTTCCTGCGCGACATTTCCGAATCTATGTTCAAACGCCACCGTGACGAGATGCCGCCTCGCTTTGCCCGTCGTGCCGAGCATTTCTTTGGCGAACATAAGCGCGTACGCGAAGGAATCAGCGCGTGGGAAACGGGCAATCTGGAATGGTTCGGCAGCCTGAGCAAGGCATCTTGCGAGAGCTCCATCCACTCGTATGAGTGCGGCTCTCCCGAACTGATTGCCATTTATGAAGCCGTGCTGACAACAGACGGTATCTACGGCGGCCGATTTAGCGGCGCTGGTTTCAAAGGCGCCTGCATCGCCCTGGTGGACCCTTCGAAGAAAGAAAGAATCGAGAAAGAGATTACAGAAAAATACCTCTCGAAATACCCGCAATACAAAGACAGTTTCCGCGTCTGCTTCTGCAAAAGCGACGACGGAGCAAGGTTTGTAGAATGAAAACGATCGTACTCGCCGCAGGTTACGCTACCCGCCTGTATCCGCTGACAGAGAACTTTCCAAAGCCGCTTCTGGAGGTCGGGAGCAACACGATTCTGGGACGGATGCTCGACGATATCGACACGATTCCCGAGATCAGCGAGCATATCATTGTGACGAACCATAAGTTCGCTTCGATCTTCCGTGACTGGGTCGCTGACCGGCAAGCCGGTAGGGCATCTAAACCGATTTACGTCCTGGATGACGGCTCAATTACTAACGAGAACCGGCTGGGCGCTGTACGCGACTTGCTGCTGGCACTCATGGAATTTGATATTTGTGAGGATATCCTTGTCGTGGCTGCAGACAATATCCTCGAGTTCAGTTTCCGCGGTTTCGTGGAAGCTTTCAAGGAGAAGAAAACCTCGATGATCATGTGTCACCATGAACCAGAGATTTATAAGCTCCAGCGCACTGGCGTCATTGAGGTTGATGCCGATATGACAGTCTTGCAGATGCAGGAAAAACCGGAAGTCCCGGTAAGCCATTGGGCGGTGCCGCCCTTCTATATTTACCGTAAGGAAGACCTTCCGCTTGTTCGAGGCAGCATCGCTCATGGATGCGGCACCGATGCTCCCGGTAACCTGGCCCATTACCTTGTGGAACACACCACCCTCCACGCTTGGCCTATGCCCGGCGGCCGTTTTGACATCGGCTCCCTCGACACCTACGAAGAAGCCAAACGAAAATACTCCTGACAACCATCGTCATTCCCGGCTTGACCGGGAATCTGAACCAAAACCGTCATTCTCAGCTTGACTGGGAATCTATAATAAAGCCTTATGAAAATCGCAGTAGCAGGAACCGGATACGTAGGCCTCAGCATCGCCACGCTCCTGGCCCAGCACAACGCCGTGACGGCTGTCGATGTGGTCCCCGAAAAGGTCGACCTGATCAACCGTCGCAAGAGTCCGATCCAGGACGAATATATCGAGAACTATTTGTCAGAGATGCCGCTCGACTTGACAGCTACGCTCGATGGCGCAGCCGCTTATCGAGATGCTGAATTCGTGGTCATCGCTGCCCCGACGAACTACGATCCGCAGCGCAACTTCTTTGACACAAGCCACGTGGAAGAAGTCATCGACCTGGTGCTCAGCGTCAACCCCGACGCTACAATGGTCATCAAGTCCACGATTCCCGTGGGATATACACGCAGCCTCTATGCCAAATACGCTGCGAAGGGCGCTCAAAAGTTCAATCTGCTCTTTTCCCCGGAGTTCCTGCGCGAGAGCAAGGCCTTGTACGACAACCTGTACCCGAGCCGTATCATCGTAGGTTTCCCGAAAAACATCGCAGGCTATGACGAAGAGAATGCAGCCATTCAGAAAGTCGTCTCCCATGACCTGGAGGAACGCGCTCATACCTTTGCGGCCTTACTTCAAGAAGGCGCTATCGCTAAAGACGTGCCGACTCTCTTTATGGGCATGAAGGAGGCTGAGGCGGTGAAACTCTTCGCCAATACGTACCTGGCCCTCCGTGTGAGCTACTTCAACGAACTGGATACCTATGCAGAGGTCAAAGGCCTTGATACGAAAGCAATCATCGATGGCATCTGCCTCGATCCGCGAATTGGCGCTCATTACAACAACCCGAGCTTTGGCTACGGTGGCTACTGCCTCCCGAAGGATACGAAACAGCTCTTGGCCAATTATGAAGATGTACCCGAGAACCTCATCCAAGCTATTGTCGAGAGTAACCGCACCCGCAAAGACTTTATCGCCGATCAGGTGCTTCGCCGCGCCGGCTATTACAGCGCCTCTGAGCAATGGAGTCGCGAGAAAGAAGAGCCGGTAACCATCGGCGTCTATCGCCTTACCATGAAATCGAACTCCGACAACTTCCGCCAGAGTTCCATCCAAGGCGTGATGAAACGCATCAAAGCCAAAGGCGCCAAAGTCATCATTTACGAACCTACTCTTGATGACGGCAGCACCTTCTTCGGCAGCCTTGTCGTCAACGATTTAGATGCGTTCAAAACCCGCAGCCAAGCCATCATCGCCAACCGCTACGACCCCGTCCTCGACGACGTGAAGGAGAAAGTTTACACAAGAGATATTTTCCGCAGGGACTGAACGTCATTCATATGCGTAACCTGACCGATTTTGAGATTACAACCCTTGTTGCCAACGGCTGCTTGTGCGAAGACTGGAGCCAGGTGTTGGTGTCGTGGGGAGACCGTTCCTACACTGACCGGATTGTGAACGTAACCTTCTCAGGGCAAATCCGATTGGGGTCGTTTGAGGGGTGTCATTCATTTCCGGGCGGCATCTCGCTTCGGAACGGGGTGCGCAATGCTTTCCTGCACAATGTGACCCTGGGTGACCGGGTGCTTGTCCGCAAGACGGGCGAATATATCGCAAACTATGAGATCGGTGATGACACGCTGATAGACAATGTGGACGTGCTGGCTGTAGAAGGTGAAACCTGTTTTGGCAATGGGGTAGAAGTTTCTGTGCTCAATGAAGCGGGTGGGCGCGAAGTGGTGATCAGTGACAACCTGAATGCGCACACGGCATACATCATGGCCATGTACCGCCACCGCAGCAAACTTCACGGCAAGATATCCGCTCTGGCCAAAGAATATGCTGAAACTCGTCGTTCCCGTATCGGTCGGATCGGCCGAAACGTGCGGATCTGCAACTGTGGCGTGATGACCGACCTTTATGTGGGTGATTTCGCTGAGATTAACGGAGCGATGCGTTTGCACGACGGAAGCATCAACTCGAACGAATTTGCGCATGTGCGTGTCGGAAGCGGTGTCCGTGCCGAGCACTTCATTTTCTGTTCCGGAAGCCAGGTTGAGAGCAACGCCCTGCTGACACGCTGTTTCGTGGGGCAGGCCTGTAAACTGGGTCACGGTTACTCGGCTTCCGATTCGCTCTTCTTCAGCAACTGCCAGGGCGAAAACGGAGAGGCCTGTTCGATATTTGCCGGGCCATTTACCGTGACGCATCACAAGTCCACACTGCTGATTGCAGGCATGTTCTCCTTCATGAATGCGGGCAGCGGTTCGAATCAGAGCAACCACATGTACAAACTGGGTCCCATTCACCAGGGCGTACTGGAACGGGGTACCCGCACGGCTTCGGATTCATACATCCTCTGGCCCGCCAGGGTTGGCCCTTTCTCTCTGGTTATGGGACGCCACGTGACGCATTCTGACACGACGAACCTGCCGTTCTCCTACCTGATCGAGAAAAACAACACGACTTTCCTGGCTCCGGGCGTAAACCTGCGGAGCGTAGGGACCATTCGCGATGCGCAGAAGTGGCCGCAGCGGGATGCGCGTTCAGATCCCGAGCATCTCGATTACATCAATTATAATCTCCTGAGCCCGTTCACGATTCAGAAGATGCTGAAGGGGATCAGTACGCTGAAGAACCTGCGTCACGCCTCGGGCGAACTATCCGATGTTTATTCTTTCCACAGTACGAAAATTACAAACAGCGCATTGGTAAAGGGGATCGAGTACTATCATATCGGCATCCGGAAATTCTTGGGCAATTCGCTGATCAAGCGGCTGGAGATGCTGCCGAAAGGTGCCACTGACGAGCAGATACAGGAGTTCTTGAAGCCTGATACGGAAATCGGTCACGGTACTTGGGTGGATGTCGGTGGCCTGATCGCTCCTCGCAGTGAAGTTGCACGGCTGCTCAACGACATCGAAGCAGAGACGGTTACCAGTATCGGAGAGATCAACGCCCGCTTCCGCGCGATGCACGCAAATTACTATACCTATGAATGGACGTGGGCATACGACGCGATCAGGGAGTTCTTTGGCATTGATCCGGCCGTCATCACCCGCAGCCAGGTCATTGATATCGTATGCCAATGGAAAGAAGCAGTAGTCGGCCTCGACAAGATGGTCTACGAGGATGCCCGCAAAGAATTCTCACTCTCCGCAATGACCGGATTCGGGGCTGATGGCGAGCGGAAAGACAAGGAGCACGACTTCCATCATGTCCGCGGCGATTTCGACAGCAATCCGTTCGTCCGTGAGACACTTGCGCATATTGAGCGCAAGTCGAGGCTGGGGGATGAACTGTTGGAGAGGTTGGGAGAATGCTCCGCTGTACCTGAATAAGCATACCCGGCACGACCGGGAATCTATAACCGAACATAAAAACAACATTGATATGAACCTCAAAGGATCCAAAACCGAAAAGAACCTCCTCGAAGCCTT
>JAEEOM010000171.1 GCA_016284265.1 Bacteroidales bacterium
CTAATGTTGACACCGGCTCGCCTGAGAGTCAGGTTGCTTTGTTTTCCTACCGTATCGCTCATCTGACCGAGCACCTCAAGGCCAACAAGAAGGACCACAACACCCAGCGTGCCCTTCTCCGCCTCGTAGGTAAGCGTCGTCAGCTCCTCGACTATTTGAAAGAGAAGGATATTGAGAGATACCGCGAGATCGTGAAGGCCCTCGGCCTCCGCAAATAGTCTCCAGGGAAAGAGTCAAGGCCGCCGGGAACAGCGGCCTTTTTTGTATGAAGACACACTAAGGTTAAAATATGAACGTAATCAAGAAAATCATCGAATTGTCCGACGGTCGGACAATTGAAATCGAGACCGGTAAGCTTGCCAAGCAGGCCGACGGCTCGGCGGTCGTGAAAATGGGCGGCACGATGCTGCTTGCGACCGTAACCGCTGCCACAGAAGTCAAGGAAGGAACGGATTTCCTTCCGCTCCAGGTTGATTACCGGGAGAAATATTACGCCGCGGGCCGTTTCCCCGGCGGATTCCTCAAGAGAGAGAGCCGTCCCGACGACTACGAGATCCTGATCTCCCGTCTGGTGGACCGTCCTATCCGTCCGCTCTGGCCCGAAGATTTCCATCTGGAAGTATTTGTCAACGTGATGCTGATCTCAGCAGAAAAAGATATTCAGCCTGACGCACTGGCCGGCCTCGCCGCTTCCGCCGCACTGGCGTCCAGCGACCTGCCTTTCCAGGGCCCGATCTCCGAAGTGCGCGTCGCCCGCATCGACGGACAGTTCGTCATCAACCCCGGTTTCAAAGATACGGAACGGGCCGACCTCGAACTGATGGTCGCCGCCACCGAGGAGAACATCATGATGGTTGAGGGTGAAATGAAGGAAGTCTCCGAGCACGACATGCTCGAGGCCATCAAGTTCGCCCACGAAGAAATCAAGAAACACTGCCGCGTGCAGAAGGAACTGATGCACGAACTCGGCACCGACGTGAACAAGCGCGACTACCCGCATGACGTCGAGGATGAAGAACTCAAGAAAGCCGTCCACGAAGCCTGCTACACCCGCTGCTACGAAACAGCCAAAGCTGCACTGCCCAAGCATGAGCGCGCCGATGCTTTCGAGGCCATCAAGACCGATTTCCTCGCCACGATTCCCGAAGAGGAACTTGAGGAGAAGACCCCGCTCGTGGAGCGCTACTACCACGATGTGGAGAAGGAAGCCATGCGCAACCTCGTCCTTGACGAAGGCCGCCGGCTCGACGGCCGCGCCACCGACGAAGTGCGTCCCATCTGGTGCGAAGTGGACTACCTGCCCTGCGCCCACGGCTCCGCCATCTTCACCCGCGGCGAAACCCAGTCGCTGGCCACGGTGACCCTCGGCACCAAACTCGACATGAAGGAGCAGGACGAAGTGCTCATCCAGGATGACCAGCAGTTCGTGCTCCACTACAACTTCCCGCCGTTTGCAACGGGTGAAGCCAAACCGCAGCGCGCCACGGGCCGCCGCGAAATCGGCCACGGCAACCTGGCCATGCGCGCCCTCAAGGCCGTCATGCCGTTTGCTCCCGAAAACCCGTACGCAGTGCGCGTAGTTTCCGACATCCTCGAGTCCAACGGTTCGTCGTCGATGGCTTCGGTCTGCGGCGGCTGCCTCGCTCTGATGGACGCCGGCGTGAAGATCAAGAAGCCGGTGGCCGGTGTGGCCATGGGCCTGATCACCGATGCTGAGCGGCCGAACGACCGCTACGCCATCCTGACTGACATCCTCGGTGACGAGGACCACCTCGGCGACATGGACTTCAAGGTCACCGGCACCGCCGACGGTATCACTGCCACCCAGATGGACATCAAGGTCGACGGCCTGAGCTACGACGTGCTGGAGAAAGCCCTCGAGCAGGCCCGTCGCGGCCGCATGCACATCATGGGCGAGATGCTCAAGGTGATCCCTGAGCCGCGTGCCGACTACAAGCCGTTTGTGCCGCGCATCGTCCAGCTCCGCATCGCCGCCGAATTCATCGGCGCCGTCATCGGCAAGGGTGGAGAAACCATCCAGAAAATCCAGAAAGAGACCGGTACCATCATCAACATCGACGAAGAACCCATCCCGGGCACGAATCTTACCGAAGGTGTGGTGGACATCGCTTCCGACAACGCCGAGAACATGCAGAAAGCCCTCGACTGGATCAAGGGTATCTGCGCGGTTCCCGAGGTCGGCAAGGTGTACCACGGCAAGGTCGTCTCGATTCTTGAATTCGGTGCGTTCATCGAGATCATGCCGGGCAAGGAAGGCCTGCTGCACGTCTCCGAAATCGCCTGGAACAAGACCGAGAAGGTGGAGGACGTCCTGGCTGTCGGCGACGAAGTCGATGTCAAGCTCCTCGAATACGATCCGAAGGCCGGCAAGATGCGCCTCTCGATGCGCGCTCTGACCGAGAAGCCGGAAGGCTATGTGGAACCGAAACCCCGGACCGGCAACGGCCCGCGCCGCGAGGGTGGCAACGGTCCTCGGCGCGAAGGTAAGGACGGTGGCAACCGTGGACCCCGCCGCGAAGGCGGCCGTGGCCCGCGCCGCGACAACAACAAATAAAGTCCCATGTTTCCCCTGATCCGACTCTTCCTCGTTATGTCCTTGTTCTCTTTCCTGGGATGCGGCCACAAGGCGCCCGGACCGGAATTGGGCAAATCCGTGCACCTGCAGTCGCTCTATTACAGCGCCTCCCACGGCTATCACGCCCACAGCAACATCGGCTACCGGGCTGAACGGCTGGAAAACGGCAAGGCCCGCGTCACCGTGTTGGTGGGCAACGACCGCGACCGCGTGTTTGAGACGGAAGGGTCGTTGATGGATTCGCTCGAAGCGCTGGTCCGCGAATATAGGATGGACCGCTTCAATGGGCATTACGAACCGAAGTTTGAGATCCTGGACGGGGATTCCTGGTCGATGGAACTCGTCTTCACCGACGGAAACATTACTTCCTGCGGCGGGTATATGGCTTATCCGCCGAAAGGCGCCGAAGGAATCGGGAAAAGTGAAGGCATTCTCTCCCGCTGGCTCTATCAGGAGCCGGCGGAAGAGATCGCCCTCGTCTCGTTCCGTTACGAATACTACGACGCCGAAGGTTCGGAAATTTACACCTTCGAACAAAAGGGCGAGGACGGCTCGGCTTACGTCCAGCCTTATGGCCAGGCCAAGGGCCAGAAGTATGAAGGGTTTGACGAATTCCTGGCCACCCGGCTCGCCAGCGAAATCCGTTGGAACCACATGGCTTCCTATACGGGTGAGAACCTGGCGGAAGAAGACAAAACCCGCCCCCGTTGGATCTTGAAAGCCGAATACGCGAACGGGCAGAAGATCGAGGTGATGGATTACCTCGACCGCTCCACGCAAGAAGACTGGCGGCAAGATGTACCGTCAATCTCGGAAATGGGCCTCCGCTACGCGACGGAGCAGGGCTTCAGCGAAGCAATCCAATTGCTGGAAAAGCACGACTGATGCCCACCGTGACCAAAATCCTTTTCCTGATGTCGCTGCTTTCTTTTCTCGGATGCCGGCCTGCGACGCCGGTACCTGACCCTTTGGCACAACCCGTCCCCGACGGACAAATCCGCCTCGAATCCTTCTATTACACGGCCACACACGGCTACCGCGGTTTTACCAACCGGGGTTACCGTGCCGAAAGGCTCAGCGACGGAAAGGTACGCATCACCGTGGAACTCGGTGATGACCGTGACCGCCTGTTCGTTGCCGACGCGTCTGTGATGGATTCGCTCGAAGCCCTTGTCCAGGAATACAGGATGAACCGTTACAAAGAACGCTACAAGCCGATGTTCGACATCAAGGACGGCGACACCTGGGACTTCTCGCTGAAATATTCCGATGGAAAGCGTGTCCGGAGCGGCGGCTACGAGGCCATGCCGGCAGGCGCCAATGAAGCGTTCAAAAAAGTGGAAGAACTCTTTGCTCCCTGGCGGAACATGGAGCCGGCAGAGGATGCCGCCCTCGTCTCGTTCCGATATGAACTTCACGGCGAGGAAGGCGTCGAAGTCTTCTCGTTCAGGAAACAGGCTGACCGCAACTCCGTATACTTCAGGGAATCGGGCTCATGGGAAGGATGGAACTACTATTGCGGAGATCCGCAGGTGCTGGAACGCCTTGATAAGGACATGCGCGCTATCCATGCTTGTTCTTATTGCGGCGAAAAGCTTTCGGAAGAAGACAAGTCCCGACCCCGCTGGATCGCTGTCCTGGAATATGCGGACGGCCAGGTATTCGAATTGATGGACTATCTGGACCGTCCGGACGATGACTACCGCCACCGCCCGCCAACCAATACCGAGAGGGAGATACGCTTGTCGGCGGAACATCATTTCAGCAAAGAAATCGAGCGTATCAAGAATCTCCCGCCCGAAGAACGCGGAGAACATAGCCGCACCACATACAAACCCGACGGCACCCCCAGCCGGACCATCAATTATTCCGGTGAAGGCATCGTCCTCGGCGGCCACGACTACGACGACCCGATGGCGGATTTCTGAGCACTCCCCCGATCTAAAGTACAGTATTCAGCTCTCCCGCAGAAATCACGTCCAGTTTCAGGCGCTCGGTGAGGGTGGCGTTCTTGACGCTGACGAAATGGCCGTTGGGCTTGTATTGCGCAGGAATGGTCTTGCTGCCTAAATAGGTAACTCCGTCATCCCCAACCACCTCGAAATGCAAAGCTTCCTCGTTAGTCTGGTCTTCAAAACGCAAGGCCACGAAGAAAGGATCCGCCGTGGGTACAATCAGCCAGACGGGGATCGGGCCGGTGCCCATATTCCATCCCTTCCAGAGACCTTCACCATCTCCTTTTATTGAAACGCCTGCGGTGGTGATCGGTGTCTTTTCTCCTACACCCCCTTTCTGAAAGCGGAAACTGAAGCGATAGACGCTCTGCTGGTTTTTGAAAACGGCGGGGCTGGTGGTCAATGCGCCTGTGCCATCGTCAGCCGTCGTCAAATCTGTCACCAGCACGTCCTCAGCCTGTGTAAGGTGATATCTTGCGGCAATGGAATTATACAAACCACCAGGACCACCGTCGTTTACCAGAAGCATACCTGCTTGTCCGACGTATGTCCAATCTTCCCGGCGATATGGCGACAGCATGGTAAGTTTTGTTTGCCCCGGCGTGATGCCGGCGGCAGTCACCTCTCCTGTCAGTGTGGCATAATGGGGATCCGACGCGTCTTCCACTGCCTTGAGCTTCCCTATCGGTTCCTCTCCCAAGTACACATATACCTCCTCGCCTGTCAGCCACACGGATTTGAGGAGTGTCGTGCTCGCTTCGTCGGTACCGTCGATGTCCAGACCCTTCGTCTCAGGATCGCTTATCTCCGCCCGGACCGTCAAAGTCCAGGTAGAATCGGCCTTCCAGGATATTCCCTCCTCCGGAGTCTCCGGAATCAGTTCCGCCGGCGCACATCCTGTCCAAAGCAGGGCCCCGAGTGCTGCAACTATGAGCAATGTCTTTTTCATTTCAATATATATGCTTTTCCGGCCGGAATCACGTTACCCTTGAACGGATAGAATCCCAGCGTTCCGTCCACAACGCCCAGAACATAAACTGCCTTGTCGTCAATCTTGCCATCAGTCACGGCAATATCATCTTTCGCACCCTTCAGGATGTTCCCTTCCCGTGGCGAGACAGTTTGAGAGCCCGACAGTATCAGCGGAATGGTCTTTGTCGCGAAATCGCCATCTTCCGGTGACCTGTCGGCAACGATGATCACCGGGGTTCCCGCCGGAATCTCACGGCTTTCTCTGTTGCCGATGCGCACAAGCACCAGTTCATCCCCGTCCAGTCCAGCCGTATAGGCCGTCGCTCCTTCCGGAAGTATCCAGGTCACCGTCTCGTCGAAGAACGTCGTCACGTACTTATCCATTCCCAGAATGGCAGCAGCTGTAGCTACAGGTTTGGCCAAGGGAGTGATGCTGATGTCGTCCAGGAAAAGCCAGGGCTGTCCAGCCTTTACTCTAAATGCTATATACTTGGTTCCCTGCGGCAGTCGTTGTACGAAATGCGGCCATGTCCCGGCCGCTACGGCTACAGCTATTTCATCTTCAGCAAACCAGTTGAAATCAGCGGGTTTTTTTGTCGTAGTAGAATATCCTACATTAAAATGGGTTTTATAGGCGGTCGAAGCATCCGCATTATTCTGGTAGTAAAACGACAGGATTGACTCGGAACTGACGTTCAATTGAGGGGAAAACAGATATTGGGGCGGATTACTCCCGGTTTGATCGAAAGCAAAGCCGAAGTCGTAGCTGCCTTCCCGCGGCTCCCACGATTTGATTCCCGCATTGCCGTTGCTGTTTACAATGCGCCAGCCGCCCATGCCGTTTTCAAAACCCTGGAAGTACGGCAACTGTTCGATCGGACCCTCGGTGACAAAACGGAAGGTCACGTAATTGCTTTCATTGCCGCCATAGCGTGCTTTGATACGAAAGTCATAGGTAGTATTGGCTTCCAGGCCGCTCAGGACGACGGAACGGGAACTGCCATCCAGATTCTTTTCGGACGACCAGGCGTTGTCACTTCCCTTCTTGTATTGGTATGCAAAGCCCGTGACTCCCGAAGCGGAGCAAGACCAAGAGAACGAAGCGCCATTGTCAGTGAGGGTGCTCACGGAAAGGTCTGTCGGCCTCGCCAGTGTAGAATTGACTTCGAAACAGAAATCATCGACAAAGAAAAATAATTGACCTGGCGGGTATTGGATTGCAACGTATCTGGTCCCCTGAGGAAAGTCATTTTCATACAACTCCCAGTCATGCCCTTGCGCAGTTATTACGTCGCTCCAAGTGAAAGAACCGACCTCGCTGTCGGTAGTTGAATAGCCTACCTGAAAACGGTCTGTACTTGGGAATACATAATTCAAGTAGTAGAATGACACCTTCACGGCACAATCGCCGGGCAATCTCGGAGAAATCAAGTATTGAGACGGAGATGTCGCTTCGTCGCCATAAAAACGGTAACAGCGTGCACCCTCGTAACTGGTCTGATCAGATATTCCTGTAAATTCCCAGGAATGTACGACCTGGCTCCATCCATCCATACCATTTTCAAATCCGTAACTGTAGGGAAGTTCAACGGCCGTGGTAAAACTGAGATTCGCATAACTGCTTTCACTGCTGCCATAAATGGCTTTCAGACGAAACTGATAGTCCGTGTGGGCGGAAAGGCCGCTGACCGTGACGTTCGTGGCGGAGGCGGACAACGACGTTTCTGCCGACCATTGCGAAGCATCCGTTGTTTTAAACTGATAAACATATCCCGTAACGGTCTCGCCCTCCTGCGGCCTTTCCCAGGAAACCGTGGCAGCGTGCTCCGTACAATCCGACAAAGTGAGAATGACAGGCGTGACCGAGAAGTTGAAATTATCCAAATAGATATCCATGAAACTTTTCGTTGTCCACGCTCTGGCGGCCACGTATTTCGTTCCTTTGGGAAAAGTCTTCCCAAAGTGTCCCCACCCTGCCACAACATCAGAATCCCATGTGAAAGAAGAAATGTCATTGGTTTGGGTAGAATAGCCTATCTGAAAGGATAAATCATGCTGTACGATCGGACCTCGCTCATAGTCAAATTCCACATACATGGCCATCCGTCCGTCAAATTCAGGAGAAATCAAATACTGGTAGGCATCTCCACTTACGGTGTTGTCATTACAAAAATGAAAAGCATGGC
>JAEEOM010000172.1 GCA_016284265.1 Bacteroidales bacterium
TGTTGCGCACCACGAACATTTCGGAGAGGTCGTATTCGCCCTTGCCCTGGCGGAGGAGTTCCGCTTCAAGGAAGGAGACCGTGGCGAAGCACCAGCAGGTGCCCGTGCGGGCCTGGTCCTTGACCGGCGTGGCAGGGATGTCTTTGACTGGCGTAAACTTGTAGATGGTCTGCGTCTGTGCGAAGGCGGCGGTGCAGAGGACCGCGGCCAGCATGAGGGTAAGGATGCGTTTCATTTATTTGATGCCGAGTTTCTTCTTGATATCCTTGGGGATGGCGTCCTTGTGGACCAGGAAGTCCATGGTCTTGTAACGGACATAAGCTTCGGAGACATACCAGAAGCCTTTGTATTTGCCGGTCTCGCCCCAGGAGTTCTTCACCATATAGAACTTGTTGCCGTTCTGGTCCTTGGCGATGCCGTAGATCTGCATGCCATGGTCGTCGGTGGTGTTCTTCTCCTCATAACCCTGCTGGCGCAGTTCCGGAGTGATGGTCAGTTCGGGAACCGGCTTGTTGAAGGTCGGACGGGCGCCGGGGGCAGTGATACCCAGCCAGTGAGCCTGGTCGGAACCGGCCTGCTCGGCCTGTTTCTGGATGGCGTCCATGTCGGGGACAAGCGCCACGCCGGTGCGGGTGAAACCCTGCTCGCTCACGTCGGAAGCCCATGCTACGGTGTAGCCGTTCTCAACGGCGTAGTCGATAATGGTCATCATGTCTTCGAGCGGAATGTTGTAGGCCTGCTCCCAGCGCCAGTTGTCGGCAACTTCCACGGGGTGCTTCTCATAATAGGAGAGGTGCGTCCAGGAGGTGAAGTCGAGGTAGTTGTCAAGGTTGACATTGAGCGACTCGAAGTAGCTCTTCGGGGTGTATTCCTTGCCCTTGTAGGTGAAGGTTTCGGGGATGGGGCCGAGGTAGGCGGCCAGGATGCCCTGAAGGCCCGGATACCAGGCCGTGGAGAGTTTGCGGTTGGGGTTCTTCAGAATGCCGTCCATATAGCCCTTGAGGCCGGCGATCAGTTCGCCGTGCTGGTGGCGGTCCGTGCCATAGTTCAGGCCGGGCATCACCTCGTTGGGCACGATGCCGTAGTCGCGGAGCACATAGATCAGGTCGCCGAAGGAGCTACCCTGGGCGAAGTTCAGGGCGCCGTCCACGCGGATGTACTTTTTGGCCTTGTCGGCGTAGGCGTGGGAGACCACGAACATTTCGGAAAGGTCGGGGTAGTCGGCTTCCTTCAGCTTGTTGATGCGGATGGCCTCGGACTCGATGAAGGAAAGCGAGGAGAAGCACCAGCAGGTACCGGTACTTGCCTGGTTCTTGACGGAAGTGACGGGATTCTCTTTCACGACAGTGAATTTGAAGCCCTCGTCATTGTTTTGTGCAACGGCCGAGAAGCTGATGAGCGTAACGGCAAAAATCAAGAGGAGTTTTTTCATGCTTTATTGTGGTTTGTTGTGATTATCATTCATCTCACAAATTTACTCAATCGTTTCGAGAATTCCAATACTGACAAATTGTCACTTTTCAGGGGATTGGTCGTGTTTTTGAAAAGAATCCAGATGAAGAATCGAAAAAAGGAGGTTAAATATATGAACAAAGAAAATCTGGAATTGCTTGGCAAGTATGCCATCAATCTGAACGAACGGGCGCGTAACGGCAAGCTCGACCCGGTCATCGGCCGGGACGACGAGATCCGCAGGGTCCTGCAGATCCTTTCGCGCCGGACCAAGAACAACCCGATCCTGGTCGGAGAACCGGGCGTCGGCAAGACGGCCATCTCCGAAGGAATCGCCCAGCGTATCGTGGGCGGCGACGTCCCCGAGAACCTGAAGAGCAAGGAAATCTATTCCCTGGATATGGGCGCACTGATTGCCGGTGCGAAGTACCAGGGCGAATTTGAAGAACGTCTGAAAGGCGTGGTCAAAGCCGTCACGGAAAGCGACGGACAGATCATCCTCTTCATCGACGAGATCCACACGCTGGTGGGCGCCGGCCGTTCGAGCGGTGCCATGGATGCGGCCAACATCCTGAAGCCTGCTCTGGCGCGTGGTGAATTGCGGGCCATCGGCTCCACGACGCTCGACGAGTACCAGAAGTATTTCGAGACCGACAAGGCACTGGAACGCCGGTTCCAGATGGTCATGGTCGACGAGCCTTCCGTGGCCGAATCCATCTCCATCCTGCGTGGTCTGAAAGAGAAATACGAGAACCACCACAAGGTGCGGATTGAAGACGACGCCATCATCGCCGCAGTCGAACTCTCGCACCGCTACATCACCAACCGTTTCCTGCCCGACAAAGCCATCGACCTGGTGGACGAGGCAGCGTCGAAGCTCCGGCTGGAGCTGAACTCCGTGCCGGAATGCATCGATGAACTTGACCGCAAGATCAAACAGTTGCAGATCGAGCGTGAAGCGATCAAGCGGGAAGGGGAGTCCCCGAAGCTCAAGACCATCGAGGATGAGCTCGCCAATACGCGCATCGAGCGCCGAAGACTGGGCGAACAGTGGGACAGCGAGAAAGGCCTGTTGAAAGCCCTGCAGGAGAACCGGCAGGCCATTGAGGACTACCGGATCGAGGCCGATGCGGCTGAACGTCGCGGCGACTACGGCCGGGTGGCCGAACTCCGCTACGGCAAGATGGCCGATGCTCAGAAGCAGATCGAAGAACTCGAGAAGAAGAAGGCCGAGAATCCCAACCCGATCATGAACGAGGCAGTGACCGACGAGGACATTGCGGAAGTCGTGGCCAAGTGGACAGGCATCCCGGTCAACAAAATGCTCCAGAGCGAAAAGGAGAAACTGCTGCACATCGAAGAAGTGCTCCACAAACGGGTCATCGGCCAGGACGAGGCCATCGAAGCCGTGTCGAACGCCGTCCGGCGCAGCCGGGCGGGCCTGCAGAACGAGAAGCGACCGATCGGCAGCTTCATGTTCCTGGGCACGACCGGCGTCGGTAAGACAGAGTTGGCCAAGGCGTTGGCTGAGTATCTGTTCAACGACGAGAACATGATGACGCGGATCGATATGAGTGAATACCAGGAGCGGCACACCGTCAGCCGTCTGGTCGGCGCGCCTCCGGGATATGTCGGTTACGACGAAGGTGGCCAGCTCACGGAGGCCGTCCGGCGGAAACCCTATTCAGTGATCCTGCTAGATGAGATTGAGAAAGCACATCCCGACGTCTTCAACGTCCTGTTGCAAGTACTCGACGACGGCCGGCTGACGGACAACAAGGGGCGTACGGTCGATTTCAAGAACACGATCCTCATCATGACATCGAATCTGAAGCCTGAATTGGTGAAGGAGAGCTTCCGGCCGGAGTTCATCAACCGGATCGACGAAATCATTGTCTTCCACGAGCTGACTCCTTCTGATATCCGGAAGATTGTGCTGCTGCAGATCGGGCAACTCAAAGAGAAGATGGCTTCGATGGGCATCACAATCAACTTCACCGATGAGTTCATCGACTACTTGAGCACGAAGGGTTACGATCCCGCTTATGGCGCCCGCCCTGTCAAACGCGTGTTGCAGAAGGAGCTCATCGACGAACTCGCCAAGAAGCTCCTTGAAGGCTCCCTCACCCGCGACCAGGCCATCACCGCCACCTTCCACGACGGCCAGCTGGAGCTTTCCTAAAAGTCTCAGCACTATTTTGGTGGCACTCAACCGACTGATAATGTGCGGTTTCCTGATAATCGCTTGCGTATTTATACGCAAGCGATTTTTCATAATATACTGATGATCAGTTGATTTAGTGCCACGGCCAGTGTGGCGCTGCGGCCGTTCCGCCCACCTTCCGCTGCAATGTAAGAAGTTGACTATCAACTGTTTGCGTAACCCGATCCCCTTTGTTTTGAAGGGGATCGGTTTTTATAATCAACTGACTGACAGATGTGTACATTGCAGCGGAAGGGTAGGGAAAATGGTAGCTTGGAATTGAAATCGTTTTTGTAACTTCGCGGCGCAAAATGAAATCGATCGAAAAATGACGATAGAGATCTTGTTATTGATTGCCGGACTGGCACTGGTCCTGATCGGGGCGGAGGCCTTGATTGACGGCGCTTCCGGATTAGCACGCCGATGGGGCATCAGCGAATTCGTCATCGGCTTGACGGTGGTAGCACTGGGAACATCCGCGCCGGAGATGGTTGTGAGTTTTATCTCCGCCTTCGAGCATAATTCGGATATGGCCGTTGGCAACATCATCGGATCGAACATTTTCAATACGGCGCTGATTCTGGGTCTATCGGCAGTCATTGCACCAGTGGCCATCACCCGGGGCAATTTGCGACGGGATATTCCCGTCAACATCGGCATCACCGTACTGCTGATCCTTCTTGGTGTCAAACACAGACTCTTCGGCATCGGAATCAATGGCCTGAGCCGCTGGGAAGGGTTGGTCTTCCTTGGCCTGTTCATCTGGTATATGATTTCCTCGTTTGTCCATGATAAAGAAAACCTGCCAGAAGCGAGTGTCGGAGATGCAGCAAAGGGAGAGGATGCCAAACCCATGAATCTTTTCAAGGCCATCGTTTATGTCTTGGCAGGACTGGCTGCTTTGGTTTTTGGCGGACGTCTGTTCGTGGATCACGCACAGATCATTGCCCGGATGGCTGGCTTGAGTGACAAGTTTGTCGCCATCACAGTGCTGGCCGCCGGCACTTCGCTGCCGGAATTAGCCACGAGTTGCATCGCGGCGGCGAAAGGAAAAGGGCAACTGGCCCTGGGCAACATCCTGGGATCTAACACGTCGAACATCCTGCTGGTCTTAGGTGGCTCTGCCGTGATTTCACCACTGAGCATGGGCAACATCAACCTCGTGGACTACGCAGCAGTCTTTTTCTGCGCCCTGAGTCTGGTGCTCTTCTCCTGGACCGGGAAGAAGAACCGTATTGACCGGCCGGAAGGGATCATTCTCGTTCTGATCCAGGTTGCCTATTTCGGATATCTATTCTGGATGAAATAGCATGTCTTTCTGGGAGATTCTGCTGCTGGCCATCGGCGTGTCGATGGATGCCTTTGCCGTTTCCATTGGCAAAGGATTGACGGCCCGCCGCGTGTCATGGCGCGAAGCGCTCAAAGTGGGATTCTGGTTCGGCGGCTTCCAAGCATTGATGCCGGTAATCGGCTACTATCTCGCCTTTAGTTTTGCCGACTTGGTGACGAAAGTGGACCACTGGATCGCCTTCGGCCTGCTGCTGCTGATCGGTGGCAACATGATTCGCGAGGCACTTGAAAAAGAAGAGACACAAAAAGAAGCAAATGCGTCGTTCGGTTTCCGAACGATGTTGATTCTGGCCATTGCGACAAGCATCGATGCGCTGGCGGTGGGTATTTCCTTCGCGTTTCTGCAGGCTCCGCTCTGGTCATCGATTCTCATCATCGGGCTGACCACTTTCGCATTTTCGGTCGTCGGCCTGCTGATTGGAAAAAAAGTCGGAGACCGCTTCCACAAAGGCGCCGAGATCTTCGGAGGTCTCATCCTGATTGCCATCGGCGTAAAAATCCTGATTGAACATCTTTTCCTGTAGGCTGGCGCGGCAACCTGCTATCAGACATCAGCAATCTGCTATCAGCCATCAGCTATCGCTCAATCCCCGGTCATGTACCACAGCCCGGTTATGCGCCCCGGAACTTCCACTGCGTGGGTTTTGATCTCGATCGCCTGATTTTTGCATCGCTTGTTGGGACGCGATGCGGATGACTGCGCTGCTTGTTTGTACGCGACTCAGATGACGGCGCCGCTTGGTCCGTTTCGCAGACGAAATCTATGTCCTTCCCCTGGTTTTCCGTCCGCGACACGGACGAGACAAATGAATCATCCGTTTCGCGTCAGAAAAATGACCTTAAATGGTCATATCAGAGTTAGCGGGCAATACTATGTGTGGCTTCTCATTCACACTCTGTTGCTCCCCGACGACTACTACGGCCTCGGAAAGC
>JAEEOM010000173.1 GCA_016284265.1 Bacteroidales bacterium
GAGGTGATATTTGTGGGAATGTTCTAACTTTTCCTACAAATGCAAGAAAAAGACGGCAAATACATCTTCGGTGTTGTGAAGGTGGGGGATAAGGGGCAGATCGTGATCCCGCGCGATGCCCGCAAAATTTACGGCATCAACCCCGGTGATGCCCTGTTGATTCTGGGAGATGAACGGGGCATGGCAATGCTGAAAACAGAGATCTTCCAAAACGTGATCGATCAGGCGATAGGAGGGCTTACCAAATGAGAAAGCACTGGCTCGACAATCTGCGCTGGGTGACGGTGCTACTGGTGCTGTTGTATCATGTTTTCTATTTCTACAACAATAAAGGCGTATTTGGCGGCATCGGCGGGTTTGGCGACGGACCCCAGTATCAGGATGTCGTCATGTATATCCTGTATCCCTGGTTCATGCCGCTTCTCTTCCTGCTGGCCGGCATCAGCGCTTATTATGCTTTGGAGAACCATTCCGGCAAGGAATGGTTTCGGGCCCGTACCCGGAAACTGCTGGTTCCGTCGACGATAGGCTTGTTCGTGTTCCATTGGATGACGGGCTATTTCAATACTGCCGTGGCGGCCCGGACCGGCGTGTTCGATGGGATGCCCGCCGTGGCGAAGTATATGATGATGGCTGTCAGCGGCACCGGCCCGCTCTGGTTCATCCAGGACCTGTGGCTGTTCTCGCTGTTGCTGTTGCTCATACGCAAATTGGACGCCTCCGGGAGGTTCCATGAGGTTTGCGGCCGCGTTTTCGGGGGCAAGGCAGGCATCCTCTGGCTGGTTCTGCTGGGCGTGCTGTTCTGGCTGGGCGAGCAGACGTTGATCAAAGAGCCCCGGCCGGAAAGTCCCGACGGTTTGCTCAACCTGTATAAGCCGCTCTTTTACCTGATCCCGTTCCTGCTGGGCTACTTCGTCTTTTCGAACGATGCAGTGCAGGAGCAGGTGGGTAAATACTGGATTCTGCTGCTGTCGTGCGCTGCAGTCGCTTGTATCATACTGATTGTCACGACATTCGGGCAAGACAATACTTCGCCGCAATATCTGGGCAGCCCGCTGAATTGCCTGTACGGCTGGCTCGCCTGTCTGGCCATGATGGCCTGGTTCAAGGCCCGTTTCGACTGTACATCGCCTTTCGCCGGCTATATGACCCGTTCCAGCTTCGGCATCTACATCGTCCACTATCTGGTGATTGCCAGTCTGGGCTATATGATGAAGCAGTACACACAACTCCCGCCGTGGGCGATATACTTGATTCTGGCTGCGTCTGTCTTTACCCTTTCGCCGCTGCTCTACGAACTCCTCCGCCGCATCCCCTTCATCCGCTGGTGCGTGCTCGGTGAAAAGAAGCGCTGACCGCGCTTCTTTTTTTGTTACATTTGTCTTATGAACCGATCGCCTTTTTTCCTGGTCGCGCTGCTGGCCTGTCTCTCCGTGCCTCTTTCGGCGGATAACCTTACACGATATGTCAATCCTTTCGTGGGCACAGCTGGTTTCGGCAATGTCTATCCGGGTGCGCAGATACCGTTCGGAGGCATCCAGATCAGCCCTGATACGGATGATTACGACTATGACGTGGCTGCCGGGTACAAATATACGAAGCCCACGATCATGGGCTTCAGCCTGACGCACCTGAGCGGCACCGGAATCCCGGACCTGGGCGACTTTCTCTTCGTCCCCGGCACCGGATCTGTGCACTCGGCGACCGGCACCGACGAAGATCCCGATTCCGGCTATCGCTCCCGCTTCCGCCACGAGACGGAATCAGCCAGTCCCGGCTACTACTGCGTGACTTTGGACGACTATGGCACGCAAGCCGAGATGACCGCCGCTTCGCGCAGCGGATTTTTCCGCTTTACCTATCCGGCCTGTGACTCCTCGTTCGTCCTGATAGACCTGGACCACACACTGCGCTGGAAATGTGTCTGGTCGACGGTCCGGATCCTGGACGACCATACGATCGTCGGCAGCAAGATCGTCCGGGGATGGAATCCAGACCGGCACGTCTTCTTTGCCGCGCGTTTTGAAGAACCCATCCGGGATTTCCTGATCCTGCAGGAAGGGAAGCCTGTCATCTACAACACCAGCCGGTTCCGCAGCAGCCGCGAAGCCTGGGGGACTGGGCTTCAGGTCTGCGTCAAGTTCCCTACGGTGGAAGGCCAGCAGGTCGGCGTGAAGGTGGCCGTATCTGCCACTGGCATTGACGGGGCGCTCCGGAATCTCTCCGAGCTGGATGGCAAGGACTTCGACACGGTCTGCCGGGAGGCGGATGCCTTATGGGAAGCAGAGCTCTCCAGATACGAACTGGATCCCGCCTGCACCCCGGATGCCCGCGAGACTTTCTACACCAGCGTCTATCGGACAGCCTTGCACCCGTTCCTGTTCCAGGACATTGACGGCCGTTTCCGGGCCCATGACGGCACCCTCGACCAGGCGGAAGGCTTTACGAACTATACGACCTTCTCCCTTTGGGACACCTACCGTGCCTTCCATCCGCTGCTGAACCTGGTCAACAAGCCCCTGCAGGCCGATCTGGCCAATTCCATGCTGGAACACTACGACAAGAGCGTGGAGCATATGCTGCCCATCTGGTCGTTCTACGGCGGAGAGACCTGGTGCATGATCGGCTACCACGCTGTCTCTGTTCTGGCGGACATGATGGTCAAGGGGGTAAAGGGCTTCGATTATGAACGGGCCTATCAAGCCATGAAAGCCACGGCGACCAATCCAAATTACGACTGCCTGCCTGAATACACGACCCTGGGCTATGTGCCTTACGACAAGGAAGACGAATCCGTGTCCAAAACCCTCGAATACGCCTACGACGACTGGTGTATCGCCCAAGTAGCCCGGATGCTGGGGCATCAGGAAGATTATGAATTCTTCCTCGGCCGCAGCCGCAACTACCGGAACCTGATCGATCCTGAGACCAAGTATATGCGCGGTCGCGATTCGCAGGGGAATTGGCGCACGCCTTTCGCCCCCATCGCCTATCAGGGCCCCGGATCGGTCAACGGCTGGGGCGACATCACGGAAGGCTTCACAATGCAATACACCTGGACGGTGCCGCATGCGTTTGAGGATTATATGGAAATTGCGGGCAAGAAGTTCCTGTGCGACCGGCTCGACAGCATCTTCAAGTTGGAGATGAGCGATGACATTCCCGGCGCACACGACATCTGGGGCCGTATCGGCGGCTATTGGCACGGCAACGAGCCCTGTCACCACGTACTCTATCTTTACAATAAACTGGGCAAGCCGCAGGAATGCCAGAAGTGGGTGCGCTACGTGGCCGACCATTTCTATGGCAATCAGCCCGATGCCTTGAGCGGCAACGACGATTGCGGCCAGATGAGCGCCTGGTACATTTTCAACTGTCTGGGCTTTTATCCGCTCTGTCCCGGCAGCAATGAGTATGAACTCGGCTCGCCCTGCTTGCCTGGCGTAAAAGTCCGACTCTCTGACGGGGGCATCCTTACCGTCCGGACACGCAACTGGAGTCCGACCCATGTCCGGGTTAAGGCTGTTTATCTGAATGGCGTCCGTCTCAAAGGAACGACGATTCGTTACGAGGACATCCGGGATGGCGCCGACCTGTTGTTTGTCATGCAATGATCTGAACCATGAATCGCAGCGCACAAATCGTAAGGACAAGCGTGGTCGGCATTGTTACCAATGTCCTGCTGGCCGCTTTCAAAGCCCTCGTCGGGGTCCTCTCCAGCAGTATCGCCATTGTGATGGACGCCGTCAACAATCTCAGCGACGCCCTCTCCAGCGTGATTACCATCATCGGAACCAAGTTATCCCAGCGTCCGGCAGACCGCAAGCATCCCTTCGGTTACGGTAGGGTGGAGTATTTCAGCGCCATCATCATCGCCGTCATCGTCCTGTCGGCGGGCATTACTTCGCTCATCGAATCGGTCAAGAAGATCTTCGCGCCGACAGAGCCCAGCTATACCACGACCACGTTGATTGTGATCATCGTGGCCATCGTGGTCAAGCTTCTGTTGGGCTGGTATGTCAAAAAGCAGGGGTTGAAACTGAAAAGCGACGCACTGATTGCGTCCGGGTCGGATGCGTTGTTCGATGCCGTCATTACATTGGCAACCCTCGTATCCGCCGGCGTCATGCTGAT
>JAEEOM010000174.1 GCA_016284265.1 Bacteroidales bacterium
AAAGCCGGCCGCTACTACATCTCCGTCTTCTGCGCCACCACGGTCGATACCGTCCAGACGCCCTACGGCGACCAATACTGCGGGCGCACCGACGTCCTCAACGGCGTCCCCTACACCCTTAAAGTAAGTTGGTAATGAAACACATCCTCCCTATCCTGACCCTAGTCCTCCTGCTGACCGCGGCATGTGGCAGCAGCAAGAACCTGACCTCCGACAACGATGGCAAAAGAGAGTATAACGACGGATACATGACGAGCGAGACCCACGGTGCGCAGCATCTTGAAATGAAAGATGCCGAGGCCATGAGCTACCGCAGCTTCGAAGACTACGTCCAGGCCCGCGTCGGCGGTGTCGACATCGATGGCAACGGCAATCTCGTGGTCCGCGGCATGGGCACCTTCAACGGCTCGTCCAAGCCCCTGATCCTGATGGACGGCGTGGAAATCGACAACACGAACGACATCAACCCCAACGACATCTATTCGGTCGACGTACTGAAAGATGCCAGCAGCACCGCCACCTACGGCTTCCGCGGCGCCAACGGCGTACTGATCATCACCTCCAAGGCTGCCCAGCACGCCAAGGAAGTGGAGCGCGAAGCCAAAAAGCGCGAAAAGGAAGCCGCCAAGGCCGCCAAGAAAGCGAAGAAAAAGTAGCTGCCTGCCCCCTTCCGCTGCAATGTACGCATCAGTCTTTCAGGGACTTAGGCAAAGTGATCCCCCTCAAATCGAGGGGGATCACTTTATATAATCGGCTGACTATCAGATGCGTCCGTTGCAGCGGAAAGAATTAGCATTTCAGCAGCCGTCGACGCGGCTTCATTCGCAGTTCACCTGGATAGTATAGGGAACGCCGTTCAGGACATCCGTCCGGCCGGTGTACCTTTCTCCATATTTGGTCTCCTCGGTATCCACCGTCGTGGCGCAGAAGACCGAGATGAAGAGTTTGCCGGGCTTGGGATCCTTGATTACCAGCGTCTTGTCGCTGCCCAGCACAACATTCTTATAGGGGGCGCTGCGCCTGAAGGCCTGTCTGTCGCGGTCGGCGAAGAGATACAGGTCGAAATCTTTCCAGCCGGCCGGGGTGGACAATTCGATGGTCAGGGTTTTCGCGCCCTTCGGAACGTTTACGAAGAAGTGATGGTATTGACGGTCGCCAATTCGGGTATAGGCCGGATCCTGGTCTGCCGTGCGGCGGTCCATCACCCGGGGCTCTCCGTCCTTGAGTTCACCTTTTTCCAGGATTATCCCGTTGCCGTCCAAGGCGTAGAATACCAGCGCAGCCATTAGGTCGAGAATCTCGCCGTAGGCCCGGCTTTCAGGATGTGAACCGATGGCGATGACGCGTCCTGAGCGTTCATTTTGTTTATAGGCCCAGGCCGAAGGCCTGCCGTGCACCGGACGTGCCAGTTTCATCGTATCGGCATCGTATCGGAGCAGCACCTCCGTCTTCGCATCGCCGGGTTCGAGCAAGGGAACGGCATAGCATCCGTTGTTGTGGTAGACGCTGTCCACGAAGTGGTCGCCGCCGAAATCGTTGTATTTGAGCAGCGGTGAATCCTTGTCGAGAGTCATACCCGTATAGGTGCCAGACATACCGGTATCAACGCCGTAGCCGGGCCAGATGTTGAGGTACTCGCGGGGCTTGGCCTCGATCGTATCCATATAGCGTCCGCACAGGAAGGCTCCGGCGCAGGACCCAAGGTAGCTGCCGCCTGAATCGATGTACTCCTTGACGCGGGCGCGGCCTTCCGGCGTAAGGGAACGCCCGTGTTGGGTAGCCAGGCCGCCATTGACATAGATCATCCGGAAGCGCGGCGCCCCATCGGGATAAAGGAGAATGCCATTCTCATCAATCGGCGAGCCAACAATCGTGGCGTATTGCAGAACCGTATCGACCACCGTCAGTTCCTTGGTTACAGCCGAGATAAACCGCTCCATCTTCAAGTCCAGATACCTGGCCACGGGCAAATCCGACTTCGACGTCAACCGGATTCCGCTGTCCATAAAGATGTCTTTGTAATAACCTTCGCCGCCGGTCTGCGCCAAAAGCGGGCCCGCCAGACAAAGAAGCGCTGCAACCAAAATTTTTCTCATTTCAAATCGATTTCAATGAGACAAAGTTATAAAACTATCCTGAATTATCGCGCCAACAAGGAAAGAGACATCAGTTCCTCACCATATCGGTGAGATTAACCGTTTTCCAAAGTTGACGGGGAAAATCTAAAGAGCAACGGCGATCTGCCGGATTTGTCTGATCCTTTCCATGAAGGAAGCATCGCGCTGTGCCATCAGGATGTCGTATTCGTTCTGTATCGTCATAAGCCAGGATGCGTCGAGACCGATAGCCGCTTCCAGCATCATGGCTAAATCCGTTTCCAGTTTCATGCGCTCAGCCAACAGCTCATTGATTTGATAGGATGAAATCCCCGTCTCTTGAGAGAGCGCACTTAGGGAGATATTACGGCGATCTACTTCGGCCTTGATGATTTTCCCGGGATGGACCGGTTCGATGCGTCCTGTTTCTCTCGGTACTCCGACCATATCGTAGTCATAGGCAAGTTGTAGTCGCATCCAGTCGATAGATGGAATGCTCAGTACGTCCTCCAATTTATCCGCGATGCTCTTAGTGATAGAGCGCTTCCCACGGATGATTTCACTCAAGTGTGAAGGCTGCATGCCGATTGTTTGAGCCAGCTCACGCTGCTTGATCTTTCTTTCCCGCAGCTCTTCTTTCAAGATAGCCCCGGGATGGATGGCCATTCTGACCGGCTTTTCATTTCTTGTTCCCATAGTGATCACGGTTTATTTCCAATAGTTTGATTTCAATCCCATCATCGATTTCTTCAAAAATCAGGCGTTCAATACGTCCATTCATTATGCGAATCGAACTCTTGCGGATGCCCTTCAATTGTTCATAATGCAGAAAGCTATATAGCCTTAATCCATTCGTATTCTCCACAACCTCAAGCACCCGAAAGACACGTCCCAACGCTGCCATGAATTTCTTATCGCGTGCCAATTTACTGTATCTATTGTTTGACCCCGTAAAAATCAGTTCTTTCAAATCAGGGTCGTCTATCTGTATCTTCATCACTAACCTCCTTCACAAACAGTTTTGCAAAGATAGAAAATAGTTCCCAAATTTGGGAACTTCTTCCCTTTTTTTCTTCCAAAGATACAACCCTCCCACCCCCAAGAAAAAACTCGGAAGTGAGATTAACTGTTTTCCAACTTTTTCAGCAAGAAATAATCATTTGTGGTCGTTGGGCCACCACGAGGGGCGGTCTTTCGTGCCGCCACCGAGCCGGGTGCAGTCTACACATTCGCCCGGGAACCAGTGAGAGCCGTCATCCGAATAAAAAGCGAATCTGAAACCGCTCCTCCAATTAGCGTACCAGGTGCGCGAATCGAGAACCATGTCGCCATAGAAAGGGCCCCGCCATTGACTGAAGGCAAGCTTGTAGTTGTCAATGAACATACTGACGCGAGAAGTTGTCGACACACCAATGAATCCCAGCACCAGTTCATCGGGATTGTCGACGTTGACGATGTTGCCGCGCAGTTCCGACGGCTCGGGCGAGAACAGGCCGCCCACGTCGGTGGAATTGCTGCGCATCTTCTCCCAATAGCGATACCCTTCTTCTGAAAGACGTGTCTGCGTGATTTCGACAAAATAGAGCAACGACACTTCCCGGTCCATATTGGAGAACGAATAGAGCAGATGATCGACCAGCTTGTCTTCCGCCAGGTCCATCGTGCTGGCGGTCATCACTTCACTCCGATGCTGTGACTTCCAGCAATAGTAATAATTGTCATCGTCCTCGAAGGGGATAATCCCTCCCTGCAAATAGGTTTTGCCCTTATACACCGTACCAGCCGGCACATAGAATTCCACGGCATAAGTCGCAGAATGATACTCATAGATCTCCGTCGCATCCCAGTGAAGATAGCCGGTCGGCCCGTCAGAATGGGTAGACAGCTTGATGTCCATCCGAGAGCGGTCCTCACTGATGACATAGGTCAGGCTGTCGATCTGCGGAGCGATCTCCACCGGCGCCCACTGTGAGGCATAAGTCCGCTTGAAGGGCGCGGTGACCTCCACGACAAGTCGGTATTCCTGCGAAACGTCGGCATCCGTCAGGACAACAATGGTATCCTGCAGCGGATACACCGCCCCGCCGCTCGATTCAACCTGCAGGGTATAGGTCAATGGATCACCCGCATTCAGCTGGCTTTCCAGATTGGTCGACAATCGCACGTCGAACCGGCTGGTGTCTCCAATCAGAATGTCTCCTTCGATGGCCACATAACCCGCCTCGCCGACGATCTCCGAATGGAAATCGTAGACGCAGGAGGCTACAGCAAAAACCGTCAGCAGACTGAGAAGGAGACAAAGGCGGTTCATCGGAGAATTTTCGTTTCGGCAATCCAGCGGCCGTCGCTCGTGCGGCCTTCGATGCGGAGCAGATAGGGCCCGTCGGCGCGGTCTTCCGTCACCAGGGGGATTTCGACCGACTCTCCGGCCTTCAGGCGGACCGACGGATTCCAGTACACGGTGTTACGGCGGTCGGGAAGCGTAAGCGAGCGGCGGCGCTCCTGCGCCGGATCCTGGAAGGCTCGGGGCTCCTGCCTACCCAACGGCGTGACCACCACGGTGTTGCTCTGTTGCAGGAGCGACTTCCGGCCGGAGTCCACCCGAAGCTGGACCAATACGATACCGCCGTACGACCGCGCCAGCATCGCGTCCGACGTCAAATTTGTGGTGACGCTCAGCATCTCGACGTCGCTCAACATAATCATCTCGG
>JAEEOM010000175.1 GCA_016284265.1 Bacteroidales bacterium
CGACCGTTTATCCCGGCGTAACGGAGGAAGAGTGCCTGCCAGTGGTCGAACGCGTCTCAGGGCTCAAGTTCAATGTCGATTTCTACGCCGGTTATTCGCCCGAACGCATCAACCCGGGCGACCGCGAACACACCGTGGAAAAGATCAAGAAAGTGACCTCAGGCAGCACGCCCGAGATTGCTGATCTTGTGGACCGCGTGTATAACGCAGTCCTGGTAAACGGGACGCACCGGGCCCCGAGCATCAAGGTAGCGGAAGCCTCGAAGATTATCGAAAACAGCCAGCGTGACGTGAACATCGCCTTTATGAACGAACTGGCCAAAATCTTCAACGTCATGGGCATCGACACCCACGACGTGATTGAGGCCGCTTCGAGCAAGTGGAACTTCATCAAGCTCAGCCCCGGCCTGGTCGGCGGGCACTGCATCAGCGTCGATCCCTACTATCTGATCCAGAAGGCCCAGGTGTACGGGGTGCTGCCCCGCGTGATGTCGTCGGCCCGCCGGCTGAACGATGGCATGGGTGCCTACGTGGCCGAGCAGACCATCAAAGCGATGAACCGCAAGGGCGTATTGGTGAAGGATGCCCGGATTCTGATTCTGGGCTTTACATTCAAGGAGAATTGTCCGGACATCCGCAACACGAAAGTCATCGACATCATCCATACCTTCCAGGAATATACGCAGAATATCACGGTTTTCGACCCTTGGGCCGATCCAGAACGGGTTCTGCGCGAATACGGCGCGAAGGTAACCGGCAACCTGCCGGAAGGTCCGTTTGACGCCGTTGTCCTGGCTGTAGCACACAAGGATTTCGAAACGCTCGACGTGCGGAAACTGGTTCGTGAAGGCGGGGTGGTCTATGATGTCAAAGGCGTGCTTCCGCGGGATATCGTCGATGCCCGGCTTTAATATTTGATGGCCATGCGCGTTCTCCATATCTGCAACGACTTTTACGACAGCCCCGTGCATACGAACCTCTACAGGCGGCTCGATCGGCTGGAAGTGTCGCAGACCGTCTTTACCTATTACCGGGGCACGGGGATGGATGGGAAGAACGCATTTGCGGGCGAGCGGACGGAGTTTGTGTATAGGGGCGGATTGGGAACGATCCACCGTTTCCTGTATCACCTGAAGCAGCGAACTGTCGAGCGGCAATTGGCTGAATTGCCCGACCTGGACAATTATGATCTGTGCCACGCGACAACGCTCTTCAGCGACGGACCCTTGGCGTACCAGCTCTATCGTCGATATGGCATTCCCTATGTCGTGACGGTTCGCAATACCGACGTGAATGAGTTCATGAAGGTGGCCCCGCATACCTGGCCCGCCGGCCGCCGCGTGCTCAGGCACGCCGCGAAGATTGTCTTTCTTTCGAAAGCGATGCAGGAAAAGTTCTGCCGGAGCGTCGTCGTTCGCGGGATGCTGCCCGTCTTGCGTGACAAATTCGTGATGCAGACCAACGGCATCGACGACTGGTGGCTGGCCCATGTGACGGCGGAACCTGCACCCGACAATCACGCCCTGCTCTACGTCGGACGCTTCAACGTAAACAAGAATGTAGAACGCCTGATCGGGGCGGTCGAGTCGTTGTCCGGAGAGTTCCCTGACATCCGGCTGACGCTGGTCGGCGGACGCGGCGGCCGTGAAAAGCACGTATTGGAGGCTGTGCGGCAGCATCCTGAGCGGCTGCAGTACTTGGGGCCCATCTATGACAAAGAAAAGTTGCAGACGGTATACCGCCAACATTCACTTTTTGCCATGCCTTCGATTTTCGAGACGTTTGGATTGGTCTATCTGGAAGCCCTTTCCCAGAATCTGCCCGTGGTGTACACCCGAGGCCAGGGAATCGACGGGCTGCTCGACAAACGGGTAGGTGAGCGCGTAAATCCGCTGTCCCAATCCGATATTGCCCGTGGCATTGCGACGATTCTCCGCAACCGCCCGCAATATGAAGCGGTTTCTTCGCTCGTGCACTTCCCGGATTATTCCTGGGAAACAATAGCGCAACATTATCTGGAACTCTATGAAACGATTTTGGCGGCTGCTCCTGCCAGCCATTAGCCTTTTGTCTGCCGTTTTCGTGCAGGCTCAGCCGGTCTCTCCATTGGATTTCGGCCTGGAAAACGCTCGTACAGGTACGGAACGCTATGCCGTACTGATGCGGGCCCATAGGTCGGCGCTTGTGCAGGGGCGTCCTGTCTCTTATGCGGGCATCGACTCGCTGGAGATCGAGGTTCCGGTGGGTTCGGAGCCGATTCCGCTCCCCGAGGTGACGGATTTCGCCGGTCTGGTGCTGACCGTCCATAATACCGCGCGCAGCGGTTTCCTATTCCAAATGAGTCAGGAACTCAGGGCGCTTGAACTGGACCGCGACGTCATCGCGGGATGGGATTTTAAGAAGGTGCCCGGACTGAACGAGGGGATGAAACTGCTCGTAGTGGAAGACCGGACGCCGTGGGTAAAGCAGCGCCGGGGATACAGTTATGGCGCTACGCGACGCGACATCACGCTGCTTCGCAACGGAGTGGCGCGAAACAAGCCTATACAGCCCTATACCAGTGAAGTCTCTGATCCGAAAGCATCGTTCTGCATCGTGACCTTGACACGCAAAGAGGTGCGCAACCTGACCCTGCTGCGGACAGAGGGCTCTACGCGGAAGACCTATGCTTTCCTGTTCCAGAACCAGAACAATATCCTGGTGGAGAACGTACGGGTCGTGACGCCTGCTTCCACCACGATGACGGCCGACCAGATCTTTGCGGTACGAAACTGCACCAACGTCCTTTTCACTGACGTGACCATCGACGGGACCTACTCCCGCAGCGACAATTACGGCTATGGCATCGCCATGGACAATGTGTGGAAATCGCGCTTTGTCCGGCTGAAAGCCGAAGCCGCCTGGGGCATCTTCGGAAACAACAATATCAACGGTGCCCAGGTGGAAGACAGTGACATCAACCGGCTCGACGTCCATTGCTACGGACGTGACATCTACTGCGTCAACACGACCTTCCGGCATCTCTACAACCAGTTCGCCTCGTTCTACGGTTTCCTGACCTTCGAGAAATGCCAGTTCATCGATTTCGTGCCAGTGCTCTTTGAGGGTTCCTATAATGCCTTCACCTTCTTCGAAATCATCATCAAGGACTGCACCATGAAGATCGACGGTCAGCGGCCCTGGTTCATCAATGCCGGCCGGATGACTTACGAGCCGAACGAACGCCCCGAACTGGCCGGAAAGTATCTGCCGAGCGTTCTGCTCGACGGGCTGGAAGTGGAAGCGCCCAAGCACCTGACGTTGTGGTTCCTGCTCCATTTCAACGGACTGGACCGCCCGACGGTGGAAAACACCTGGAACGTGGATGTACGCAACCTGACGATTCATCCGGCGTCTGTCAAGGTACGACTGTCGAACCTGCCGCTGCCGGAGGCTGAATCGCTCAAGGTCTTCGTGCGGTCCTGGAACTGGAAACTCAAACAAAACGAACTCATTGCCCGCTAGCGTATGCTCTCTGTCATTTGCCCCATATACAACGAAGAAACCTATGTGGCCCGTTGCCTCGACTCAATCCGGAAGCAGGATTATCCCCAGGATGATCTCGAAGTGCTCTTTGTCGACGGCATGAGTACCGACCGGACCCGTGAAATCATCCAGTCCTACCAGACGCATTGTCCCTATGTCCGCATCATCGACAATCCCGAGCGCTACGTTTCCTGGGCTATGAACAGGGGCATAGATGCTTCGCGCGGCGAAGTGATCATCCGCATTGACGCCCACACAAGTTACGAGCCGAACTACTTCTCCGCGCTGGTCCGTCGGCTCTACGAACTGGATGCCGCAGATGTGGGAACCGTGTGCAAGACTGACGTACTGCATAAAACGCCCAAGACACTGGCCATCCGCGAGGTGCTCTGCAACCGCTTCGGCGTAGGAAACTCCGTGTTCCGCACGGGTGTCGATGAAGTGAGGGAGGTGGATACCGTTCCTTTTGGCTGCTGGAAGCGCGAAACCTTCGACAAGTATGGCCGCTACGACGTGCGCCTGGTCCGTAACCAGGACATCGAACTCAACAAGCGCGTGATTCGAGGCGGCGGCAAGATCTATATCATTCCGGATACCTTCTGTACTTATTATGCGCGGGAAACCTTTGCCGGACTGGCGGCCAACAATTTCGCGAACGGCAAATGGAACCTGCTGACCGTTTGGATCACAGGCAAGCTGACATCGCTGTCACCACGTCACTTCGTGCCGCTCCTGTTCGTCCTGTCGCTGCTCATTCCGCTGATTGTGGGGATCTTCTGGCGTCCGGCACTCTGGGTAGCCTTGGCCAGCCTGCTGGCTTATGGGGCGCTTCTCGGGGCAATCAGCCTCAAACTCGCACGCGAAAAGCATTTGTCGTTCTTCCGGCTATTGCAAAGTTTTTTGATCCTGCACCTCTCCTATGGTTGCGGATCTCTGATTGGTTTGCTATCTTTGCCATTCGTTAAGAAATGAGCGGATGCGCGTGAAGTATCTTTTCGACCGGATTGCCTCGCTGCTCGGGCTTTTGTTGCTCTGGCCTGTGATGTTGGTCATTGCCTTGTTGGTGAAAGTCCGGATGCCCGGGGGTCCGGCGTTGTTTTCTCAGTTACGGGTGGGGAAGGACGGACGACTTTTCACCATGTACAAGTTTCGCACGATGTCACCCGAGGGTGGTGGATCCACAGTGTCCGTGGCGGGCGATGTGCGTATTACACCGTTAGGCGCCAAATTACGCCGCTACAAACTTGACGAGCTGCCGCAGCTTTGGAATGTCCTGCGTGGGGACATGAGTTTTGTGGGTCCCCGGCCCGATGTGCCGGGCTATGCCGACCAGCTGCAAGGCGAAGACCGGGAAATGCTGCAGCTTCGCCCCGGAATCACCGGCCCCGCCTCGCTGAAATACCGCAATGAAGAAGAAATTCTCGCATCCGTGCCGGACCCCGAACGATACAACGATGAGGTGATCTTCCCCGACAAAGTGCGGATCAACCGATACTATCTCCACCACTATTCCTTCTGGACTGATCTCCGGATCATTGTCGCCACGCTGACGGGCGCGCACCTGGAATACGGCGGAGAAACCATTTGACCTGCTGATGCTTCACTCCCTGATTCTGAAACTGAAATGGCTGGTATCCTGCAGGAAGCTGTTGGGGCGCCAGGCGTCGTATTATCCGGAAGCCGCCCATAAATCGCGGTTGCGGATCGTCCACGATCAACTCCGCTTCTTTTTCAAGTATGGCTATCTGGAGGAGTACTATTATCCTTACGGCTTCGACCGGGCAGAGATGACACGGACGCAGATGGGGGAGTATATCGTTCCGTATCGCGCTTTCCTATACCGGGTGGATCAGCTGAATTTTCAAAATCCCGGTTTTGATGCGTATGAAGGCCGGATGACCGGTCGGGTCCTGAACCAGGACAAATTCTACTTTTTTCTGTTCCTGAGGCAATTGGGATATCCGACGCCACGGGTATTGCTGTATGTGCGGGGTGGAAAGGATTTGTATGCAGATCCTTCTGTGTCCAGCCTTGAGGGTCTTTTTTCGACCGATCTCGACGCATTCGCCAAGCCAGTTGGCGGCATGATGGGAGCCGGGGGATTCCGCCTTCAGGTGCGGCATGGCGAGATTCGGGTTGATGGCAACGTGACGACTGCAGAATCGGTGGCAGCACGGCTCGTGTCGGCGGACTATTTGGTGCAAGATTATGTGGTCCAGCACGAAAGACTGTCTGCCCTGTGCCCGTCTTGCGTCAACACGCTGCGGCTCCATACGGTTATGGACCGGAACGGGGAGGTACACGCATTCGGTCCGCTGCTACGGATCGGCCGGGTGGGAAACGCCGTAGACAATTGGGCCAAAGGCGGCGTGATTGTCGGTATCGACAAGTCCGGGCGATTGCTTGATCGCGGGGTTATGAAACCAGGTTACGGCACTGTGACTGTGGAACATCCCGACACGCATGTCGTCTTTGCCGGGTATGAACTGCCTTTTTATCATGAGGCCGAAGCGATGGTCGTGTCACTGCACAAGCTGATGTACCGCAATCATTCCATCGGCTGGGACGTGGCGATCACGCCGCGCGGGCCAATCATTATTGAAGGCAACGACCGCTGGGAAATCTCGATGATCCAGGCGGTCCATGGACCGATGGGACAGATAAAACGCTATTTCTGATGAGTTCTTTTGGGGTGGAATTGGCACATGCGGCGCTAACGCGGGTGCGTGCAATGCATGAACGGGCGCATTGGCGCCGGGAAGACCGGCGGCAATTGCGCGACGTGGCGCTTCCGTCCCTGACGGATGCGGAAATCAGGACGCTTCGGCACACCTGGCCTTTCCTCCGTATCGACCGCTCGGATCTGTATTGGGCGCGCCTGTATAAGAAGGTATATGGATTCGACCCCTATTTTCTGGGGTCGGTCAATCAGTTCAATGCGCTCCGGGCACGGATCAATCCTTATCGGGAAGTCTGTTCGCTGGAGAACAAGGCGCTGCTGGACGTCTATTTTCCAGAGATTCCCTTCCCGGAAGTGTATGTCCGCTGCGTGAACGGACAACTGTTCGACGCCAACTTGCAGCCGTTGTCGCTGGACAATGCCTGGAAGATCCTGCAGACACACGGGGCTTTTGTCATCAAACCGGCTCTGGAAAGCATGTGTGGAAAGGGCGTGCGTCTGATTCGTCTGGACAAAGTGCCGCAGGCCGGTGCGGCCTGGCTGACCGGCGTATTTGCCGGTGCCACGCAGGATTTCATCGTGCAGGAGATTATCGCGCAGCATCCTGCCGTCCGCCAGTTGAATCCCACGTCGTTGAACTGCTGCCGGGTTACTTCGGTTTATGTGGGAGGTACTTATACTTGCGCAGCACTGCAGAAGATCGGCAAGGCAGGAAGCCAGGTCGATAACTGGAACAGCAGCTATTTCATCGGCATCCAGCCTGATGGACGACTGAAAGATACGGGATGGGATGATCATGCACAGCCTTTCAGTGCAACGGACGGGGGCACTCCATTCGCCTCGGTCATTGTACCGGGTTATTCTTCCATGCTTGCCGCTGCAGAGTCTTTCCATAAGCGGTTCCTGCCGCAGTGCGGGATTGTGGGTTGGGACATGGTACTGGACACGGACGGACACTTGAAGGTCATCGAAGCGAACCTCACAGTCCCGGGTTTGCCCTCCGAGCAACTCTGCTCCGGACCTTTTTTGAAGGACGTACACGCGGAACTGTGCCACGTTTTCGGGAGTCAAGACTGCAATTTATGACACATTGTCAGTCCGGGGCGGCTGGCACAATCTTCGTTAAACAGTAGGGCGTCGGTGCGAAACATGCATCGGCGCCTTATTGTTAAACGAAAGTAATAAAAGTAAAAATAGGAGAAAACAATCATGGGAAAAATCATTGGAATTGACCTCGGTACTACGAACTCTTGCGTAGCGGTCATGGAAGGCAACGAGCCGACCGTCATCATCAACTCTGAAGGCAAACGTACCACGCCGAGTGTGGTTGCCTTCGCCGAAAACGGCGAGCGGAAGATCGGCGACCCGGCCAAGCGTCAGGCTGTGACCAACCCGTTGAAGACCATCTACTCGATCAAACGGTTCATGGGCGAGACCTTCGACCGCGTGACCAAGGAAACCGACCGCGTGAGCTACAAAGTGGTCCGCGGCGACAACAACACCCCGCGTGTAGATATCGACGGCAAACTGTATTCGCCGCAGGAAATCAGCGCCATGGTGCTGCAGAAAATGAAGAAGACGGCGGAGGATTACCTCGGCCAGGAAGTGAAAGAAGCCGTTATCACTGTGCCGGCTTACTTCAGCGACTCCCAGCGTCAGGCCACCAAAGAGGCAGGCGAAATCGCCGGTCTCAACGTGAAACGAATCATCAATGAGCCGACGGCCGCAGCTTTGGCTTACGGTCTCGACAAGAAGAACAAAGATATGAAGGTGGCCGTGTTCGACCTCGGTGGCGGTACGTTCGATATCTCCATCCTGGAACTCGGCGACGGCGTCTTCGAAGTGAAATCCACCAACGGTGATACGCACCTGGGCGGCGACGATTTCGACCACAAGATCATCGACTGGCTGGCCGAAGAGTTCCGCAACGAGAACGGCATCGACCTCCGTCAGGACCCGATGGCGCTCCAGCGCCTGAAAGAGGCGGCCGAGAAGGCGAAGATCGAACTGTCGAGCCAGACCTCGAGCGAAATCAACCTGCCGTACATCACGGCGGTGGGCGGCGTTCCGAAGCACCTGGTCAAGACCTTGACCCGTGCCAAGTTCGAACAGCTCTGCGACGATCTGATCCAGGCGACCATCGAGCCTTGCCGCAAGGCACTGCGTGACGCAGGCCTGCAGACCTCCGACATCGACGAAGTCCTGCTCGTGGGCGGTTCCACCCGTATCCCGGCTGTCCAGCAGATTGTCGAGCGCTTCTTCGGCAAGACCCCGAGCAAAGGCGTGAACCCCGATGAGGTGGTGGCCGTGGGCGCATCTATCCAGGGCGGTGTCCTCGCCGGCGATGTGAAGGACGTGCTGCTGCTCGATGTCACTCCGCTTTCGCTGGGTATCGAGACCCTCGGCGGCGTGATGACCAAACTGATCGACGCCAACACCACGATCCCGACCCGCAAGAGTGAGATCTTTTCGACGGCATCCGACAACCAACCTTCCGTGGAAATCCACGTGTTGCAGGGCGAGCGTTCGATGGCCCGCGACAACAAGACCATCGGCCGCTTCAACCTCGACGGCATTACCCCGGCCCCGCGTGGCGTACCGCAGATCGAAGTCTCTTTCGATATCGACGCCAACGGCATCCTGAACGTGTCTGCCCGCGACAAGGCTACCGGCAAGGAACAGAAGATCCGTATCGAAGCATCGTCCGGTCTGTCTGACGCCGAAATCAAGCGGATGCGCGATGAAGCGAAAGCCAATGAGGCCGCTGATAAGGCCGAGAAGGAACGGATCGACAAGATCAACGCGGCTGACGCCATGATCTTCCAGTCCGAGAAGAACCTCAAGGATTATGGCGACAAGATCCCGGCCGACAAGAAAGGCGCCATCGAGAATGCCCTCGGTATGTTGAAGGAAGCCCACAAGAGCCAGAATCTGGCCGACATCGAACGGGCGACGGAAGCCCTGAACAATGCCTGGCATGCAGCCAGCGAAGACATGGCCCGCGCTGCCCAGCAGCAAGGACCGCAGGGTAACGCCGGCGGTTATGGCGGATCGGGTGCCGGTTACGGCGGCAACGGTGCAGGCTATGGTGGCCAGCAGGGTCCGCAGGACAATGGCGGCTCGTCCGACAACAACGGCCCTGAGGACGTCGACTACGAAGAAGTCAAGTAAATCCACTGCGACCCCCATTCTCCGCTGCAACGGACGCATCTGACAGTCAGCGGATTATGCAAAGTGATCCCCCTCGTTTTGAGGGGGATCACTTTTTATAAACGTCTGAAAACCAACTGCGTACATTGCAGCGAAAAATGGACGGCCGTACAGTATTTTTCGTATTTTTGCAACATGGTTTATCGAGAATTAGGTGAGCAGGCTTTCGCCGACCTGGCAAGCCGCATTTTATACGAAGATAATCATCTGCTGATTCTGAACAAGCGGGTGGGGGAGATCGTTCAGGGAGACAAGACGGGAGATGAGCCGCTGAGTGAAACACTGAA
>JAEEOM010000176.1 GCA_016284265.1 Bacteroidales bacterium
CAGAGCCTTCTGACGAGGTAGTAAACGCCGCTGGCATCAACCTCGAATATGTAATCGACGCTTACAACAACCTCAATCTTGACGACCATTTCTTCCGTTCCTTCTTCGAACTGCTCATCGGCCGCGATTATGTGCGCAAGATGATCAAGGAGGGATCTTCTGCCGCCGAGATCAAGGCGAAATGGGCCGATGACGTGGCTGCATTTAAGGAACAACGCAAACCCTATCTGCTCTATGACGAATAGCTCTGTTATTGGAATTGACTTGGGAGGTACCAAGGTTGCGGCGGCGCTGCTGTCGCGCACGGGAGAGACGATCTGTAAAACCTACCGGCTGCTTGCCGGTGCCACTGGCTCCGCTGTGGGCGCGCTCGTGGCCGAAGCCATTCAGGAATTGCGCAGGCAGCAGCCGGACATCCCGGTCGAGGCGGTGGGCGTCTGCGTCCCCGGCATCGTTTATTCGAAGAAAGGCACGGTGTGGGCGCCGAACATTCCCGGTTGGGACGACTATCCCCTGCAGCGGGAACTGGCAGCAGCGGTGAACGATCTGTCGGTCCGCATCGCGGTCGAGAGCGACCGCACCTGCTACATTCTGGGTGAAGTCTGGAAAGGCGCGGCCCGCGGTTGCACCGACGCCATCTACCTGGCTGTGGGTACGGGTATCGGGGCCGGCATCCTGCTCGACGGACGTGTGATCCACGGAGCCTCCGACATTGTCGGCGCAACGGGATGGATGGCGCTGGAAACGCCCTGGCGTGACGAATACAAGCCCGTGGGCTGCTTCGAATACTACGCTTCCGGCAACGGCATCGGCACCCAGGCCAAACTCCGTTACGGCGACCCGTCCAAGTCCAGTTACGACGTCTTTGCCGGCTACGGCACCGATCCCGTCGCGACGGAAATCCTCGACCACGCCATCCAGTTGTGGGGCATGGGCACGGCCAACCTGGTGAGCCTGTTCAACCCGCAGAAAGTGATTTTCGGCGGCGGCGTTTTCGGCCCCGCCGTCCCCTTTATCGACCGTATCTATGCCGAAGCCTGCCGTTGGGGGCAGCCCATCTCGATGCGGGAGGTCAAGTACTGCGCCGCCGAAACAGGCGGCGACGCCGCCTTGCTGGGCGCCGGCTACCTGGCGATCCGTAAAACTGAATAATCTCTGTCTATGACTGCAAAAAGCTATAACACGACTGCCGTCTTCGTCGCCGCCTGCGCGGGGATGGCCTTTTTTGGCGTGACGATGCTTTCGCTCGCGCCCATTCTCGGGAAACTGAACCAAGTAGTCGGCGAAGGAGCGCTGACGCTTCCTTCCACGATGTCTATCGGCATCATCCTGGGTACGGTGATTTTCGGTCCGGTCGTCGACCGGTTTGGCTACAAATGGCTGCTGATTATCAGCTCGGTCCTGGCACTTGCCGGAATCCAGGGATTGGCTCGCTTCTCTCAACTGCCGGTGCTCCATGGGGCCATGTTCTGCCTCGGGCTGGGCGGCGGCATCCTGAACGGCCTGACCAACGCTCTGGTCTCCGATATCTACGATGACGACAAGCGGGGAGGTCGGCTCGGTGTGCTGGGCGCTTTCTACTGCATCGGCGCCTTGCTTTGGACCCTGCTCAATTATTACATTCCGGATTACAGTTTGCCGCTGAATGCGATTTCCGTGGTCATGGCGCTCTTCATTGTGTTCTTCTGCGTGACGGCTTTCCCGCAGGCCAAGCCTTCGGGGAGTGTTTCGCTGAGCAAATCGCTGGGACTTTTGAAGTTTCCGGCCCTGCTGCTCTTTGCGGTCGTGCTTTTCTTCGAAAGTGGTTTTGAGGGATGCAGCGGCAGTTTCACCGTGGAGTTCTTCAACCAGACGACCCCGATGGATACGAAAGCGGCGACCCTGGCGATGACCTGGTTCACCATCGGCATGATGGCGGGCCGTTTCCCGCTGGGTGCCATTCAGCGCAAGCTGGGAGCACTGGGCACGCTGTATACGTATTTGAGTGTGGCGACCCTTGGCGTGGTGCTCTTTACGGTCTGCAACGGGCCAATCGGTGCTTATATCGCTATGGCACTGATCGGTTTCGGTGTCGGCGCGACGTTCCCGGTGGTCTTGAACTACATCGGCGGAGCATTCCGTGACCAGTCCGGCACGGCGATGTCCATCGCCATCTTTATCGCCCTGCTGGGTCAGTTCACCTTCAACCGCCTGACCGGAAGCGCCTTTGCCCTGGGCCGTTACGCTACACTCCCGGCACTTATGTTCACGGCTGTCGTGGCGATGATGATCATTGTGCCTTTCGC
>JAEEOM010000177.1 GCA_016284265.1 Bacteroidales bacterium
TCGAGAACGGCGGTCAGGCCGGCGTTCTGGACGTGGATGGTGACCGGTTTGTCGGCACCGACCTGCTGGTCGTTGTAGACAAACGTGTAGTCCACCTGCTTCTGGATCTCGTTCAGGACGGTCTTCAAGGGCGTCCTGTCGAAGTTCAGCGTGATGTTCTGTGCGGAGGCCAGCTGCGTGGAACCGAACAGCAGCACCAGCGCCAGCGACATCATCTTGAGGAAGTGTTTGACTGACATAGGTAGAAAACTGTATTAGGTTAAAAATAGATTTCCTATCCATAATACAGTTAAACCGCCCCCTCCCCTCAAAAAAAACGCGATGCTTACTCTCCTTTCAGGACAGGAAAATCCGGGTTGGGGAGATGTGCACTGGCCATGATGGCCAGGAGACGAGCCACGATGTCGGGATAAAAAGCGGACACGTCTTGGGTTTCCCCCGGATCACGTGCCAGGTTGTAGAGCTCATAGCGCGGAGCTTCGCTGCGGATATCCAGGTGCACCAGCTTCCAATCGCCCTTCCGGACGGCTTGCCGGCCATCCAGTTCCTGAAACTCGAAATACAAGAAGTCGTGTTCTCGCTGCCCTTTACGCCCTTCCAGCAGGGGGAGCAGGCTCACGCCGTCCATTCCCTCAGGGGATGCCGATCCCGTGAGATCCCGAAAAGTCGGCATCAGATCCCAGAACGAACACATGAAATCCGTTTCCGTCCCGGGTTTGACATGACCGGGCCAACTCACGATCATCGGAACACGGATGCCACCTTCATAGACATCGCGCTTGTAGCCTCGCCAAGGACCGTTGGAGTCGAAGAAATCCGGATCGGCACCTCCTTCGCGGTGCGGGCCGTTATCGCTGCTGAAAATGAGGATCGTGTTGTCGTAAATGCCCAGTTCCTTCAATCGGCGTACCAGGTCACCCACGTAATAATCCAGCCGGGTGACCATTGCCGCGAAAGCGGCATGGGGATATGCCTGCGAACAATAGCCGCCTTTGCGGAAAAAAGGGCCGTCGTCGATGCCACGATAAGGAGATTCCGGGTATCTGCCTCGCAGGCCGATCATGATACTGTCCTCGGGTACAATGAGTTCAGCATGGGGAATGGTCGTCGGATACCATAGGAAGAACGGTTTGCCGGTAGCTGCAGACGAATCCAGGAAAGCCAAAGCCTGCTGATGAATCAGGTCGGGTGCATACGTTCCCTGCCCATAGGGGATACTGTCGGTGTTGTCCGGGAGTTCTACCCGGACATCGTTATCCCACAAGTGATCCGGATAATAACTGTGCGCCAGCAGCTGGCAGTTGAAACCATAGAAACGGTCCACACCTTGTTTGAGCGGATCGCCCGAAGTCCCGACGTACCCCAATCCCCATTTTCCGAAAGCCCCGGTAATATAGCCGGCGGATTTCAAGTCATGGAAGAGCGTAGAGGCCCCTTCCGGCAGGGGAAACTGACCCTCCGGGGCCAACTCGAGATTCCCGCGGACCGGCGTGTGGCCGCTATGGGTTCCCGTAATCAGGCACGAACGGGATGGTGCGCTCACTGTCGTTCCTGAATAGCACTGTGTGAATCGAAGCCCCCTCAACGCCAGGGAATCGATGTTCGGTGTCTGGAAACGCTGCTGTCCGTAACAACCCAGGTCGCCCCAACCCAAATCATCTGCCAGAATGAAGACGATGTTCGGCAACCGTGTCTGTTCGACCGCGTGCGGCGTGCATGCAGTGGTCGTCGCCGCCACACCGCCTGCCAGTATCAGGAATCGGGAGAATCTGTCCATCGGAAGACAAATTAACGAAATTCCGTCCACTTATCCAATGACTCGTTATCAAAAAGTCCGGGCCGACTTCCCAGCCGGCCCGGACCTTCCTAATAACCAAATAACTTTTTAATCTATCGTCTATTTCAGAACGGTATTCAAATAATCATAGAAGGCGGGATCTTCTCCCAGCACGATCTTGACAATCTTGCCCTGGGGATCGATGACAATCTTCGTGGGGAAACCCTGTACGTCATAGACCCTGACCAGGTCGTTGGCGGCCGGGTTCAGGACACTGATCCAGGGAAGTTCATATTTCGCCGTAGCGGCCTTCCACTTTTCTTCCGTATCACGGCAGGCGATGCCGACGAATTCCACCTTGGCCTTGTGCTTGGCATACGCCTCCTTCATATCGGGGAAACCCTTGATGCACCACTTGCACCAGCTGCCCCAGAAATCAAGCACCACGTATTTTCCCTGGAGCGAGGAAAGGGTGAAGTTCGTACCATCCACTTTCTGGGCGGTGAAATCGGGAGCCTGGACACCGGCACGGATGTCCTGGGCGAAGCCGGCGCAGGAGAGTCCGGCGAGCAAGAGGCAGCAAAGGAATATTTTCTTCATAACGGAATAGTTGTCAAGCAAATATTATTCCAATCCCTTCTCCAGGAAGGTCACATATTCGTCCACGTCGAGATTGTAGCTGCGGGCCGGCACTTTGTTCTTCTCGGTAACCGGGTCGAGAATCACATAGTAAGGCTGGGCATTCACGTGATAGCGCTTCATCATGAAGTACGAGTTGATCTTGCCCAGGCTCTTGAGCACCTTGCCGTCCTCGGTCGTGACCCAGTCTTTCTCGTCGAGCACCTTCTTGTCATCGCCAAAGAGCGAACAGACCACGTAGTCGTTCTTCATCATCTTCAGGACACGGGGATCGCTCCAGACGCGCGACTCCATCTCCCGGCAGTTCACGCAGCCGTGGCCGGTGAAGTCGAGCAGGACAGGCTTTCCGACCTTGGCGGCGTAGGCGCGTGCTTCCTCATAGTCGAAGAAGGCGGGAATGTCGTAGGGCATATGCAGGAAATCGGCGTATTTGCGGTGAGTCGGGATTCCGTTCTCGTCTTCCTGCGGCGTCTGGCCGACCACATAGGTTGTCCCACCCCCGCCATGTTGGTTCGGGTCAAGCACGAAGTCCTGCGTGGTGATGGGTGGCAGATAGCCCGAGAGGGCCTTCAGCGGCGCACCCCACATACCCGGAATCATATAAACGACAAAGGTAAAGACCACGATGACGAGGATCAGGCGGAAGACGCTCAGATGTTCGACCGGCGAATCGTAGGCGAAACGGATCTTGCCCAACAGGTAAAGGCCCAGCAGGAAGAACACCACGATCCAGATGGCCAAATAGACCTCACGGTCGAGCAGGCCCCAGTGGTAGGTCTGGTCGGCGACGCTCAGGAACTTGAAGCCCAGCGCCACCTCGACGAAACCGAGCACCACCTTCACGCTGTTGAGCCAGCCGCCGCTCTTCGGGAGTTTGTCGAGCAGGCTCGGGGCGAAGGCCAGGAGCGTGAACGGCAGGGCGAAGGCGATCGAGAAGGCGAGCATCGTGATGATCGGCTCCCAGAACTGGCCCTGCGTACTCTTGATGAGCACCGAACCCACGATCGGGCCCGTGCAGGAGAACGACACCAGCACGAGGGTCAGGGCCACGAAGAAGACGCCGGCCAGGCCGCCCTTGTTGGACTTTTCATCCGACTTGTTGAGCCAGGAATTCGGCAGCGTGATCTCGAAGGCGCCGAAGAACGAGGCCGCAAAGATCATGAAGATCAGGAAGAAGATGATATTCGGAAGCCAGTGCGTGGCCAGCCAGTTGAAGATGTCGGCCGTCACGGCTTCGCCGCCGGCGAAGTACGTGATCAGGATGATGACGGCGATGGGGATGGTATAGAGACCTACGATCGAGAGGCCGAAGATCGTGGCGAGCCACTTGCCGCGGCCCTTCTTCTTCTCCTCCCCTTCCGCGACCTGGTTCTGCTTCAGGAAGAAACTTACAGTCATCGGAATCATCGGGAACACACAAGGCGTCAGGAGCGCCACGAAACCCCAGGCGATGGCCTCGAGGATCAGGCCCCAGATGGACTTGCCTTCACCCGGCGCGGTTGCATTCGGATCTGGTTCGGGTTCCGCCGGGGCGAGAACCGGCAGGCCGGCGCCGCCCGGCAGCGTCACATCGACCGTGAAATCATCGGGAGGAATGCAGTTCTCGTCGTTGCAGGCCTGCCATTCCACCGTCACGGGAACCGTGACTTCATTGCCTTGGAGAAGCTCCACCTTCTGGCAGATGACCACCGGGCTTCCGCAGGTGCCGATCTCGATGCCGAAGACATCGTCGAAGCCTTTGTGCACTTCGGATGCGATGTACGGGTCGCCGAGCAGTTTCACCTTGTCGCCGGCATCGACCGTGAAGATCGTGCCGTTGGGGCCGCTTGAGCCGTAGTCGGTCAGGTCGTAGATGTGCCAGTTGCCGGCGATCGAACCGGTCGCGCGGATCTCATAGGTGTTGCCTTCCACCTGGACGGCTTCGGCCTTCCAGGAGACGGGCTGCTGTTGCGCAAAAGCGGGAACAGACAGCAGCAGGGTCAGGATCAGAAGTCTGAAGGATCTCATAGGGTATCGGTTTGTCTTGCGTTTTTTCAAGAATCTAACAAATATACAAAAACTCCGGAGGTTCCCCTTATTTTTTTTATCTTTGTCTTGCTTGCCATGAAGTATTGTTTCCATATCCTCTGGATGTTCATATTCCTGCTCGCCAGTATCACGGCAACTGCCCAGGAACACCGTACCTATACCTGTTACCGGACCACCGGCCCCATCAGGATCGACGGGAAGCTGAACGAGGCAGACTGGGAAGCGGCCCCCCTTTCCGAGGCCTTCGTGGATATCCGCGGCGTCGATTATCAGCCGGCGCCTGCCCAGGACACTTGGATGAAGATGCTCTGGGATGACGAATGCCTTTATATCGCCGGCATCCTCCGGGAAACGGATGTCACAGCGTCACTCACCGAACGCGACGCCATCATTTACCGCGACAACGACTTCGAGGTTTTCATCGATCCCGAGGGAGACGGCAAAGCCTACTTCGAATTCGAATGCAACGCCTTCGGCACGCTGATGGACCTGCTGATGGACCGGCCCTATTTCCGCGGCGGCAGTTTCTTCCTGCCCTGGGACTGCCGGGGCGTCCGACTGAAAGTCCATGTCGATGGGAAAATCAATGACAACCGGCGGCCCGACCTGGGCTGGACCGTGGAGATGGCCATCCCCTTCGCATCTCTTACCTACGGCTCCACCCATCCCAAGTCAATCCCCGTGTGGCGGATCAACTTTTCCCGCGTACAGTGGATGGTCAAGGAAGGTCCCGAAGAAAACTGGGTCTGGAATCCCACCGGCAAAGTGAACATGCACATGCCGGAAAACTGGGGTTACTTGAAACTCATCGACGAACCCGTCCGCCCGACGGTTACAAAGCGGCGATAATGTCGCGGAGCAGTGCGTTGAAATCAATCACGCGATCGGGCTTCGGCGAATAGCCCAGCACGACCACTACCAGATCCTGAGAAGGAATGATGTAGATTTCCTGACCGTCGTGGCCCTGGCAGGAGAACATGTCTTCCGGCACGTCGGGGCACGATTTGTTTTGGTTCAACCAGAAGAACGCGCCATAACCGCCTTCGCTGTCGGAGGCGGGTGTCACGCTGTAATCGACCCAGCCCTCCGGGAGGATCCGCGTGCCGGCCACACATCCATCGTCGAGATACATCTGACCGAAACGGGCATAATCCCGCGCCGTCACATAGAGATAGGACGAACCGACGGGCGTGCCGCTCATGTCCGGCTCGAAACAAGCATTGCGGATGCCGAGCGGCGTGAAGAGACGCGAACGGATATACGACCAGAATTCCGTATCGGAGGCAAACTTGCCACGGAGATAGTGCATGATGATATTGGTACTGCCGCTGGAGTAGTACCAGTGCGTACCGGGCTTGGCCATCAACGGTTTCGAAAGGGCGAACAGGCCCATATCCTCCTCGCGGTGCAGCATCAGATTGACATCGGAACGATTGCCGTAGTTCTCATTCCATTCCAGGCCGCTCTGCATCTGCATCAGGTCGTTGAGCGTAATGGCGCTGCGGTTGTCGTCTTTCCACTGGGGGATGTCCATCGGGGCATAGATATCCAACAGCCCGTCGCCTGTCATGAGACCGACAAGTGCGTTGGTAAAACTCTTGCCCATGCTCCAGCTCAGGAGCCGGGTGTCTTCTGTCATGCCCGTGCGGTATCGTTCTGCCACGATCGCACCTTTGTACAGGACCACGAAAGCGAAAGGTGTCCCGTTGTAAACGTGGTCATCGACCAGGGCTTTGGCAATGGGCGCCAGACGAGCCGAAGTGGCGGAATCGCCAGGCTGCAGGCTCTCGGAGCCTGCGGGCTCGGGCGGTAGCGGGAAGGATTGCGCCAGCAACCGCTCCTTCGCTTTTCGGCCGCGGAGGAGTGTTACGCCATAGCCATCGCGATAGAGTGCAGTCGATTTGCTCCACAAGAAACGGCTGGTCACCGTATGGTTTTCAAAGTCAACCCGGTTGCGGGTAAACTTGATAAAGGAGAAATGCAGGTCAAGCGCTTCGACGTCGGCCGGTTCACGGCCGGAAACGAACACGGCGGAGGCCAGGTTCTTGGCGGCATACCCCGTAATGATGGGCATCAGGCTGTTCAGATAGACGCAACCGCCCAGGACGGCTGCCAGCAACAGCACCAGAACGATATGAAGGATTGATTTCTTTTTCATAATTGACTTTAAAGGTAGTCAATTTATGGCAAATCTACAAAGAGCGCAGGGTTCAGACGTGCAGCAGTCGCTGCAGACCGACAACAACGCGGTCGAGGCCTTCCTGCAGGCGCGCGGAGGGACAGGCCAGGTTGATGCGGATGAAGCCATCGGCACCGTACATCAAGCCGGCGTTGACCCACACTTGTTCTCTTCGAAGCAATTCGGCTTCAATCACTTCTGACGGGAGGGGCAGGACCGAGGTATCGATCCAGGCCAGATAAGTCGCTTCCAACTCAGCCACCGGGAACTCTGGCAGCGCGCTGTGGAACCGGGCGCAGAGCATTTCGTAGTTCTTCCAGATGACTTCGTTCAGCGCCACGAGCCAGCGGGCACCCTCTTCTGAATAGGCTGCCTCCAGGGCAACAGGACCGAAAGGATTCACGTCGCATATTTCGTTGATGTTAATGGCCTTGTCGATCTTCTCCCGCCATTCGGGGCGCTCACAGATGATATTGGCAATCTGCAGGCCCGCGGTATTGAAACTCTTGGAAGGCGAGCAGAGCGTCACGGAATCGCGGCGGTACGCCTCGCCGAGTGAAGCGTATGGCGTATAGGCCGTTCCAGGAGCAACGATCTCGCAATGGATCTCGTCGGAGATGACAATCACATTGTGGCGCCGGGCGATGTCGCCGGCGCGGCGGAGTTCCTCTGCCGTCCAGCGGCGGCCGGCCGGGTTATGAGGATTGCACAGCAGCAGGATCCGGTTGCCGGGGTCGGCGCAGGCTTTTTCCAGTGCATCGAAATCCATCTGATACGTAAAACGGCCATCAGGCAAATCGCAACGCAAGAGCGGAGCGGACACGATGCGGCAGCCGTTGTTGCGGATTGACGAGAAGAAGCAGTTATAAACCGGTGTCTGGACGATCACGCCCTCGCCGGGCGCAGCCAGCGCCTTGATGACGGCCGACAACGCCGGCACTACGCCGGTGGTGTACTGGATCCAATCGCGCTGCAGGGCCAGGCCGTGCCGCTGCCCGAACCAGCTGATGACCGATTCATAGTAGGAATCCGGCACGCGCGTATAGCCGAAGACGCCGTGCTCCACCCGGCGTTGCAACGCGTCAAGGATGCAGGGCGCCGCCTGGAAATCCATATCCGCCACCCAGAGCGGAATGACGCGGTCGCGCTGCGCCGGTGTCAGGACGACGCCGTCCGGCAGGTCCGCGTCCCATTTGTAGCTGCCGCTGTGACGCCTGTCGAGGGGCGTTTCGAAATCGAAAGAAGCTTTCATGGCCGCAGAACGTCCTACTTGCGAACCGTGATCACGCAATCGGCAGGCTGGCGGATGTTCTCATCTAAGGTAACGCTGCCGATGCTGTCGGCCACGATATGGCCGGAAGTCGGATTCTTGATGTTATCAATATGGCCGCGGATGTCGGCTTCCACCGTCGAGTATTCGAAGACCCGGTCGCAGGCGGCGTCAAACGTACAATTCTCCAAAACGAGGTCCTTTGCATAACACAGCAGCTGCTCGCCGCTCAACTTGCAGTTTACCAGCCGCACGTTCTTCGAATGCCAGGCCAGGTACTCGCCGTTGAGTTCGGAATCGTAGATCGTGATGTTCTCACACTCCCAGAAGGAGTCCTTGGTCGTGATCTTCGCGTTGCGGACCACCACGTCCTTGCAGTACTGGAACACGTACTTGGCGTCGCTCACCAGCCCGTCCACCTCGATATTGCGGGAGAACATGAAGGGATACGTGCCGCCGCGCAGCTCCACGTCCTTGATCTTCAGGCCGTCCACCTTCCAGAAGGTCTCGTCGGCGTCGGTGATGAGCACGCGCTCGAGCGTGACGTTCTTCATCTCGCGGAAGAATTTCGGGCCGTCAATGGTACAGTCACGCATCACCAGGTCGTTGGTGTACCAGATGGCGGAACGAGAGCCCGGTGCAAAGTAGCAGTTCGTAATCAGACAACGGTCGACGTGCCACCAGGGATACTTACCGTAAAACTTACAGGCATCGGCTTCGATGTCGCTGCAGTGCTTGATACCCGATTCGCCATCGACGATGGTGATGTTCTCCAGGCGGGCGCCGTGGACCTCGAACAGCGGCCGTTCGCCGCCGAATTCTTGATTCTTAATGAGTTTCATATGCTAATTGGGTATTTGTCAAATTGTGCTCCATCCAGCGGGTCCCGTGAACCCGGAGCAGATAGAATAGGCCACGGACATTCAGTTCGACGCACATGGCAATCCAGTACCCCATCAATCCCAGACGAGGCGTAAGCAGCAAAGCCAGACCAATCCGGACAAGCCAGACACTGATCAGGTTCATCGCGGCCGGTACTTTGGTGTCCCCGGCACCCACGCAAGCTCCGTTCGCCACAATCGCCGCCGCATAACCGGCCTCGGCGAAAGCCTCCAGCCGCAGACAGCGGGCACCGAGGGCTACGACGTCGGGATCGACACTCAGCAAACGCATGATGGGCGTAGCCAGAAAAAACATGGCTACGGCCAGAGCCACCATGATTCCGATACCCAGCGCGAGGGTCACGCGGGAGAAAGCGCGGGCCAGATCCTTGCGACCCGCCCCCAGACTCTGGCCGACCAGGGTCGTAGCCGCGTCGCCCATACCGTATCCAGGCATATAGCAGAAACTTTCCGCGATAATGGCAAACGAATTCGCGGCAATGGAAACAGCTCCGAGCGGAGCGACAATGAGCGTGCTCATGACATGGGCACCCCGCATCACAAGATTCTGCAACCACATGGGCCCAGTGATACCGAATGCCTTCTTCAAGCAGTCGCGTTCCGGGCGGAAAGAGCCCGGTTCGCCGACAATGGACAGGTTCCGGTTACGGACCAGCAGGAAATACAAGATCAGGAGTGCGACTACGGTTTCCGCCAACCCCGTACCCAAAGCCGCGCCTCGGACCCCCATCCCGGCACCGGGGAGCGTGAGCTCAATGCCGAACAGCCGGACTTCCCGGGCGGGAAAAATCAGCAGGCAATTGAAAACTACGTCAAGGATGCACATGACGATATTGAGCAAGCTGGGCAGTTTCATTTCTCCGCTGCACTGAAGCATCGTACTGGCAAAAAAGCCGAGCTGCATCATCGGCAGGAAACAGGCATAGATGCGGAAATACGCGGTTCCGTCAGCGCGGATGGCTTCTTCCCCACCCAGCCAGTGCGGCAGCGGCCCGGCAATGCCGATCGCAATCAGTGAAAGCGCCATAGAAAAAACGGCGACGGACACCAGACCCTGCCGGAGCACCTGCCGGGCTCCGGCAAAATCGCCGGCTCCGACACGATGGGCGACCTGCACGGAAAAACCCTGTGCCAGCGCAATGCAGAATCCACCGCATAACCAGGTACTGGTTGATACAAGGCCGATTGAGGCCGAAGGTCCCGCGCCCAGGCTGCCGACCATCGATGCATCGATGAACTGCAGCAGGACGGAAGCGAACTGGGCGAGAATCGCAGGACCACTGAGCAGCAGCGTGAGTCGCACACGCTCCCGAAGCCCCAGCGATGCTCCGCTGCGGATGTCATTCAGCAGAACATCTTTCGTAGCTGACATAGACGGGCGTTATGCCTGCAAAGATAGGAACTTTTTCTGAAGGAGGACTTCGGCGATTTGGACAGCGTTGGTAGCAGAACCTTTCCGGAGATTGTCGGCCACGCACCAGAAGTTCAGTCCACTGAGAACAGTAAAGTCGCGGCGGATGCGGCCGACGAAGACCTCGTCTCGGCCTTCGGCATAGAGCGGCATGGGATAGACGTTGTGGGCGGGGTCATCCTGCACAACCACACCAGACGTGTTGCCAAGGATCCGGCGGACGTCGGCCAGCTCGAACGGCTTGTCAAATTCCACGTTCACCGATTCGCTGTGGCCGCCGCGGACAGGGACGCGCACGGTGGTAGCACTCACGGCGATGGCGGGATCAAGGATCTTGTGGGTTTCATTGACCATCTTCATCTCCTCCTTTGTGTAGCCGTTGTCCAGGAAACTGTCGATGTGCGGCAGGATGTTGCCGTCGATGGGATAGGGATACACGGCCGGATATTCGCCCCAGGCCTTCCCTTCCCGCTCGGCAGCCATCTGGACCACGGCTTTTTGGCCGGTTCCGGTGATGCTCTGGTAGGTCGAGACGACGACGCGCTTGATCGTGAAGGCCTTGTGGAGCGGCGCCAGCGGCAGCAACATCTGGATGGTGGAACAATTGGGGTTGGCGATGATCCAGTCGTCGGCCGTCAGGACGTCGGCGTTGATTTCGGGCACAACGAGTTTTTTGTCGGGATCCATCCGCCAGCAGGAGGAGTTGTCGACGACGCGGCAGCCGGCGGCGGCGAAGCGGGGCGCCAGCACCCGCGAAGCCGCGGCCCCGGCGGAGAAGATCGCCAGCGCCGGCCGACGGGCAATTGCCTCGTCGGCACTTACGACAATATACGGCTTGCCGCAGAAAACGACGGTCTTTCCGACCGACTGTTCGGAAGCGACCGGGATGAACTCATCGACAGGGAACTTCCTCTCTTCGAGGACTTGGATCATTCGGGTGCCTACCAATCCGGTGGCGCCTACAATGGCTACTTTCATTGTTGTACGTACGATATTAGTTATTCCTTTTGCGCTGCAACGGACGCACCTGATTTACAGGTGTTTATAGAAAGTGATCCCCCTCGGAATCAGAGGGATCAGGTTTCATAAGTCGCTGATTGACAAGTGTGTACATTGCAGCGAAAAGATGGGAGAACAGTCGGTTAGAGTGCCAGGATGTCGTGAAGGACGCCGGCTGCAGTTTGGCGGGGGCCGGCGCCGGCGCCGCGGATGACTTGCGGCGACGGATAGTCGGCGGTCGTGATGACGGCACAGTTATCGGTGCCGGTAAGCGTAAACAACGGACTGTCGGGACCGACAGCCTGCAGGCCGACGATGGCGTGACCCTGTCCGTCCAGACGGGCGACATAGCGCAGGCGAAGGCCTTGGGCGGTGGCTTCCGCATAAGCAGCAGCCAGCTCGGTCTCGGCGGGGAAAGGCGTCAGGAGCACGTCTTTCTCTTCCAGCGGGAAACCCGCCACGCGGGCGAGGATGAGTGTTTTGCGCAGGACGTCGCGGCCGCTCAGATCGATCGAAGGATCGGGCTCAGTGTAGCCTTTCTGTCGGGCTTCTTCCACAAGCGCAGCGAAATCGTGTCCTTCATAGCGGTCGCAGAGATAGTTGAGCGTTCCCGAAAGGACAGCCTCGACTGACACGACCGTGTCGCCCGAGACGGCTGCCCGCTCCAGCGTCGAGAGGATCGGCAACGCGGCGCCGACCGTCGTCTCATAACGCAAACCCACGTGTTCACGAGCCGCTGTACCAACCAGCGCGGCATAGCGTGCTGCACTTCCGGCAAACGGGATCTTGTTGCAGGCCACGATGTCATAGCCGGCCTTCATCAACTGCGGATACCGCAGGCCTGTTTCCTCGCTGGCCGTACAGTCGACAAACACGGAGCCGGCCAGTGACAGATCGGCCAGAGCACCGAAGAAGGATCCGGCAACCCCGTTGGCCAATGCAGCGGAATCTACCCCGGCGGTATCGATCAGATAACGGCGGCTGTTGGCCAGGCCGCAGATGCGCAGATCCTTGCCCGTGCGCGCCGCAATGGCATCGTGATTCTCGAAAATCATTTTTACCAGCGCCTTGCCGACCGTCCCGTACCCGGCGATGAACAAGTTCACCGTCTGCAGCGGCGAGCGGTCGAAGAACTCGTTGTGGATGGCCCGGATGGCCTCGTCCGCCTTGTCGGAGGCGACAATCACCGAAATGTTCCGTTCGGAAGAGCCCTGCGCCGTGGCGCGGACCGGGATGCCACGGGCGCCGAGCGCCGCAAGCATCCTTCCCGTCGCGCCACTGTGTCCCAGGATGTCGTCGCCCACCAGACAAACGATTGAATAACCTTTCTCGACCTTCAGCGGCTGGAGCTTGCCTAGCGAAATTTCGTAGGCGAAACAGGTGTCGGCGGCCTTTTTGGCGGCCGGCGCATCGGCTTCGGCGATGGCGATGCACATGGTGTGGACCGATGAGGCCTGCGTGATCAGAATGATGTTGATGCCCGCACGGGTCAAGGCGTCGAAAAGTCGCGACGAGAAGCCTGGGATGCCGACCATCCCGCTGCCTTCCAGCGAGATGAGGGCTATCTTGTCGGAATTGGCGATGCCCAGCAGCGCCTCTTCGCGCCGCGGCGGATTCTTTTCTACAAGCGTTCCGGGATCGTCGGGCGTAAACGTATCTTTCACATAGATCGGGATTCCCTCGTTGACCACGGGCTGGATGGTCGGCGGGAAGATGACTTTCGCCCCGAAGTGCGAGAGTTCCTGCGCCGCCCGGTAGGAGATGTTGCGGATGGTACGGGCGGTCGGGACGGTCTTGGGATTGGACGTCATGATACCGGGCACATCGGTCCAGATCTCGACCAGCCGGGCGTTGACGCCGACTGCGAAGAGCGAAGCGGTATAGTCGCTGCCCCCGCGGCCCAGGGTCGTGACGCGGCCCTGTTCGTCGGAAGCAATGAAACCGGGCGCAATGAAAAGGGATGTATGGGGATAGGCCTCGATGGCAGCCGCCACGTTGGCGTAGGTTTTCGCAGTATCCACGACTCCGCCGACCGCTCGGATGATTTCGCGCGAATCGAGCCAGCGGCAGGGAATGCCGAGCGAGGTGAATTTATCGGCGAGGATTTTCGTCGAAAAAAGTTCACCGAAGCTCTGCACGGCGTCGAGGCTCGTCGGACTGAGTTCGCCCAGGAGGAACACACCATGGAGGATGCCCCGAAGAGAATCAAAGAGTCCGTCGACCGTCTCGGTGACAGCCGGCAGCCGGTCGGCCGGCAGCAGGCCTTCCATCAGGTGGCGATGCTTCTGATATAGAGCGTCGAGCTCCGTCAGATAGACCTCATCGCGCGCCGCCGCCAACCGGCCGAGCCGAATCAAGGTGTCAGTGCAACCACTGATGGCCGAGCACACAAGCAGGGTCCGGTCGCGCTCGAGCGACGTACGGACAATTTCGATGATTCTTTCCGGGCGCGCCACCGACGTGCCGCCAAATTTCAATACTTGCATAGCAATTGTTTCAATTGTTCGGTTTCCAGGAGAAAACCGTCATGGCCGAAAGACGAGGTTAAACGCTTATACACGGCTCCGGGAATGCAGGAAGCCCAGACTTCAATCTCGGCAGGCGGGAAGATGCAGTCGGTATCGATCGAGGCGACGACCGTCTTTGCCCGGATGCGGCCCAGCGCCGCAGCTACGCCGCCGCGGCCGCGGCCCACGTTATGGCTGTCTACAGCATTACAAAGATAATAATAAGAATACGCATCGAAGCCGCGCCGGACCAGCTTTTCTCCCTGATACCGTTCATAGGAAGCCGCTCGGGAGGCAAAGAGTGTATCGTCGTCGGCCTCGGCCTGCGTGAGGCCATAGCCTTCGAAACAGCGGTAGGAGATCAGCGCCTGGGCGCGCGCACATCGGAGACCGGCGGTGCCACCCGCAAGCGAGGTGGCCGGCCGGAACGTCGCATCGGCCTCAAGGGCCATCCGCTGCGTCTCGATGCCGGCCGACAGGTATGGGGATACCCGCGGCGAGGTGGCGATGAAAGCGGCCCAATCGAATAAATCGGGTTCCGTGACAGCCCATTCCACCGCCTGGAACCCACCGATGGAACTACCCACCAGCAGATCAATCCGTTCAATCGCCAACTCCCGCCGGACAGCGGCCATCGCCGCCACCATATCGCGGACCGTGACGGCCGGAAAGTCGAAAAAGTACGGCCGCCCCGTTACCGGGTCGTCCGACGCCGGGCCCGAGGAACCGTATGGCGAAGCCAGTATATTGACACAGACGATATAATCGCGCTCTGTATCGAAGAACTTGCCCGGTCCCACCATTTCGGGCCACCAGTCCTCCGGATCACTGTTGGCCGTCAGTGCGTGACAAATCCACACGACGCGGCCGCGCCGCTCGGGCGAAGTGTGGTACACCACCTTCACCCGGTCGAGCCAGCCACCCGCCTCAAAGGCGAAACCGTCCAGAATCAGTTCGTGCCGGATCATGCCTGATGGGCCGCCTCCAGCGCCTGGGACAAGTCATCAATGATGTCTTCGACATCTTCCAACCCGATGCTCAGGCGCATCAGGCCAGGGTCGATGCCCGCGGCGCGCAGTTGCGCGTCGCTGAGCTGGCGGTGCGTATGCGAAGCAGGGTGCAGGATGCAGCTGTGGCAGTCCGCAACGTGTGTTTCGATGGTGATAAGCCGCAAGGCGTCCATGAAACGGTTGTCGAAATCCCGCCCGCCCTTCAGGCCCAGGCACAGCACGCCACTGGTGCCTTCCGGTAAATATTTCAGCGCTTTTGCGTGCTCCTTGTCGCCCGGTAGTCCGGGGTACTTCACCCAGGCCACGTCGGGATGGCGCTCGAGGAACCGCGCCACGTCAAGCGCGCTTTCGCTGTGGCGGGGCATCCGCAGATGCAGCGTCTGCAGGCCGAGGTTCAGGTAGAAGGCGTTCTGGGGACTCTGGATCGAGCCGAGGTCGCGCATCAGGTGCGTAGTGGCCTTGGTGATGTAGGCGGCTCGGCCGAATGCCTGGGTATAGACGAGTCCGTGGTACGAAGCGTCGGGCGTACAGAGGCCGGGGAACTTGTCGGCGTGCGCCGCCCAGTCGAAGTTGCCGCTGTCCACCAACGCGCCGCCCACGGCCACGCCCTGGCCATCCATATATTTTGTAGTCGAGTGAGTCACGATATCGGCGCCCCATTCGAAAGGCCGGCAAAATACCGGCGTGGGAAAAGTATTGTCGACAATCAGCGGCACACCGTGCGTATGGGCAATGCGGGCGAATTTTTCGATGTCGAGCACTTCCACGCCCGGATTGGAGAGCGTTTCTCCGAAGAGGAGTTTTGTTTCGGGGCGGAACGCCGCGGCGATTCTCTCCTCGGGGTCGTCGGGATTGACAAAAGTCACGCCGATACCCATTTTCGTGAGGGTGACGCCCAGAAGGTTGAAGGTGCCGCCGTAGATATTGGCGGCGCTGACGATATGGTCGCCGGCCTGGCAGATGTTGAGGCAGGCGAACAGGTTCGCCGCCTGGCCCGAGGAGGTGAGCATAGCACCCACGCCGCCCTCGAGGGCGGCGATCTTGGCCGCCGCGTGGTCGTTGGTCGGGTTCTGGAGGCGGGTGTAGAAGTACCCACTTTCTTCGAGGTCGAACAACCGGCCCATCTGGTCGGAAGTCTCGTATTTGAAGGTCGTACTCTGGATGATCGGAATCTGCCGGGGCTCCCCCTTTCCGGGCTTATAGCCTGCGTGCACGCAACGCGTGCCGATGCCTTGCTTCTTCATAGCTTTCTTTTTATTTCCGACATCTATGCATGGATGTCGGATACAAAGATAGATGTCAGCATCTTCGCAGACAATAGTCTACGATAATTCGGAAAATATTTCTATTTTTGCCATAATTTTTGATTCAATTAGAAAATTATTCTAAATGATTGACGAAATTGACATAAAAATTCTACGCGCTTTACAGGAGGATGCGCGGCAGACGACGAAGGAACTGGCGGCAAAGGTCAATCTGTCCACGACACCGGTTTTCGAAAGGCTCAAACGACTGGAACGGGAGGGGTATATCCGGCAGTACGTTGCGATCCTCGATGCGGAGAAGCTCGATCTGGGTTTCGAAGTGTACTGTTCCGTCAAACTGAAACAGATGTCGCGCGACGTAGCCCGCGACTTCACCCGGATGATCCGCCAGATTCCCCAGGTGGCCGAATGTTACAATATCTCCGGCGAATACGACTACCTGCTCAAGATCCGGGCGCGCAACATGAAACAATACAACGATTTCATCATCAACGTACTTGGTTCCCTCGACACGATCGGCAGCATCCAGTCGTCATTCGTGATGAACGAGATCAAACACTCCTACGGCTTGTATCTCTCCGATTCCCCCGTCGTAAAAAGCTGAATTATGAAACAGTGCTTCATTTGTCTCCTCTTTTTGTTTGCAGCCGCCCTTCCGGGCCGGTGCGACGGGATCGATTCCTGGTTTGCAGGGCTGGATACCACGGCTTTCCTGCTGGTCGACAAGCAGAAACTGACGCTCACGCTGATAGCGCCCGGTGGCCGGATTGAACGGACCTACCGCATCGCCTGCGGCGAGAATTACGGCAACAAGACCAAAAAGGGCGACCATCGGACCCCCGAAGGCCGCTTCCCTATCAACCAACTGCTCAACTCCGCCGGTCTCAGCCATGATTTCGGCGACGGGAAAGGGCCTGTTCCGAACGCCTACGGTCCGTGGTTCCTCCGGCTCGATGTACCGGGCTACATCACCATCGGCATCCACGGGACCCATCTCCCGGAATCGATTGGAAGCCGGGCCACAGAAGGGTGCATCCGCCTGCGCAACGACGAAATCCTCGACCTGAAAGAACGCGTCGAAGTAGGCACGCCCGTGGTCATCCTGCCCGACTCGCTCACGCAACCTGTCGATGCCCTGCTCGCGCTTCTGGCCGGGCCGCCGCCCGCTGAAGCGATTGAGCAGGCCGAACCGGCTGAAGCCAAGGCCGCCCTGGCTAGCGGGGCGACCGAAGTTATCGTGGCCAACGACAGGCCGAATTGGGGCCTGGTGAGCCTTGCGGCCATCGCCGGCATCGCGGCCGGCGTCGCAGCCGTCCGGATTTACAAAAAGAAACATCATGCAAACCTTTGATACCATCCGCATCCGCGGGGCGCGCGAGAACAACCTCCGCGACCTGTCGCTCGACATTCCCAAATACAAGATCACCATCTTCACCGGCGTTTCGGGCTCCGGCAAGAGTTCGCTCGTGATGGACACGCTCGCCGCAAAAAGCCGCCGCGAACTCAACGACACCTTCCCTACCTTCGTCCAACAATATCTCCCGAAATACGGACGGCCGAAGGTCGACTCCATCGAAGGCCTGCCCATCGCCATCGTCATTGACCAGAAAAAACCCGCACAGAACTCCCGATCTACCGTCGGCACTTATACTGACATTTATGCCCTGTTGCGCCTGCTATTTTCCCGGGTAGGCAAGCCGTTCGTCGGGTACTCCGACAGTTTCAGCTTCAATCATCCGCAAGGGAGCTGCCCGCGCTGCGCCGGTCTGGGCGAGATCCGCGAACTCGACATCCACAAGCTCGTGGACTTCGACAAGAGCCTCAATGACGAGGATACCATCCACTACATCGCCTTCGGCAAGGGCGGCTGGCGCTGGATCCGCTACGCACACAGCGGCCTGTTCGACCTCGACAAGAAGATCAAGGACTATTCGCCCGAAGAACTCGACCTCTTCCTCAACAGCCCGCAGATCCGCCTCAAGAATCCGCCAAAGAACTGGCCGAAAACCGCCAAGTACGAAGGCCTGATCCCGCGCATGTACCGCAGCATCATCAATTCGGAAGAAGGCCTGCTGCACGCAGCCGTACTGAATCCGATGCTCACGATGGGAACCTGTCCCGACTGCGGCGGCACGCGCCTCAACCCGAAAGTGCTGACCTGCCATATCGAAGGGAAAAACATCGCCGAGGTCTGCGCGATGAGTGTCACGCGGCTGAACGCCTGGGTGCAGGGACTCACCGATCCACTGGCCACCGACCTGAAGGCCGCCATCGGGACGCGACTCTCCGCCCTGGAGGAAATCGGACTCGGCTACCTCTCGCTCAGCCGGCCTGTCGGCACGCTCTCCGGCGGCGAGGCGCAGCGCTGCAAGATCGCCAAATACATCAACTCGTCGCTGGCCGATGTGCTCTACATTCTCGACGAACCGAGCGTAGGGCTGCACCCGCGCGACATTGAGCGCCTGAAGCGCTCGGTGCGCCGGCTGCGTGATGCAGGCAACACCGTCCTGCTGGTGGAGCATCATCCCGAGATGATCCGCATCGCCGACCACATCGTGGATCTGGGGCCGGGTCCCGGTATCGACGGCGGCCGGATCCAGTTCGAGGGCTCGTTCGACGAATTGCTGCGTAGCGACACGGCCACGGGGCATCTGGTAGAAGGACGGTTGCCATTCAAGGTTTCGCCACGGGCAGGTTCCGGATCATTCCGGGTGGAGCATGCGTCACTCAACAACCTGCGTGATTTGACAGTCGATTTCCCGTTGGGCATTTTCGGTGTCATCGCCGGCGTGGCCGGTTCCGGCAAGAGTTCACTGATGGAGTGCTTCCGGCAGCAGTATCCCGATCCCGACAAGGTGATCTACATCAGCCAGAAAAACATCGGCGTGAGCCTCCGCTCCACGCCCGGCACGTATATGGATGTGGCCGGCGACATCCGCAAGGCCTTCGCCAAGGCCCATAAACTGAAGGAAACCTACTTCACCTTCAATGGCGCTGGCGCCTGCCCCGTCTGCGGCGGCAAAGGTGTCATCGTGTCGGAGATGGCCTTCATGGATGCCATCGAGACGACTTGCGAGGCCTGCGGCGGACTGCGGTACCGGGACGAAGCGTTGGGCTACACGCTGACCAGCCCGACGACGGGCGAGACGCTCAACATCGCCCAGACCATGGACCTGTCGGTCCGGCTGGCCTCCCGCTTCTTCGCCGGAACAGTGATCGAAAAGAAATTGCGGCCGCTGGTGGACGTCGGCCTGCAATACCTCCACCTGAACCAGGCGCTCTCTACCCTGTCGGGGGGCGAGCTGCAGCGGCTCAAGCTGGCCTCCTATCTTGGTGTAGAAGACAAGATCTTCATTGTCGACGAGCCCACAGACGGCCTCCACATCCAGGACATCCGCCATATCATCCGCCTGTTCGACTCCTTGGTAGAACGCGGCAACACGGTTTACATGATCGAACACAACCTCGATGTCATCCGTTCAGCCGACTTTCTGTTGGAACTCGGGCCCGGGGCCGGCGAAGAGGGCGGTCGCCTGCTCTACGCCGGCGCTCCCGCCGGCCTCCTTTCCTGTCCTGATTCCGTCACCGCTGCCTATCTTTAGCTATTTTTTACAATCAGACAAGGCTCAGCGCAGGACAGCCAGCCAGGCGGCAATCTGCTCAAGAGCTTCCGGCGCGAAGGTCTCTTCGATCTGTGGATACTCCGTGGTCAGGCCGGTCTTGCAGTGCTGGAAGAGATGATTCAGGCCTTCCAGGGGACGGATGTCATTGTGGGCAGAGGCAGGCAGGCCGTTTTTCAGGGCGGTGAGATTCAGCATACAGTCCACTTGGGTGTCTTTCGTTCCGTTCAGGGCCAGGACGGGACAGGAGATTTCGGCGAGCCGCTGAGACAGATCCAGTTGGACGAAATGGCGAAGATACGGAAGCCCCAGCTGAGCCTGGACTTGCTGCAGATTCTGCTGCAATGCGGCGGGCAGATCAAATCGGTCTAGGGCGGGCAGCGGCCGGGCAGCAACGACGGCATCGAAGGTGTCGGAGAGCGCCTTGCAATAGGCCTCGGTGGTCGCTTCGTCGAAGCCGGCCTGCGCCAGCCCGCGGCGGTTCTGGTCCAACAGGGTCTCCCGGCCGGAGATGACCATGCCGGCCAGACTGACGATGAAATCGACCTTCTTTTCGGCGGCCAGCATCAAGGCAATCGTGCCTCCCTCGCTATGACCAAGCACGCCCACTATTTCGAAGCGGTCGCGGAGCAACGCAATGCCGGCGGCGGCATCTTCTTTCAAATCTTCCGTGGTACATAGCATGACGTCGCCCGTCGATTCTCCGAAGCCGCGGTCATCGTAGCGAAGCGTGGCGACGCCGCGCCGGGCGAGATAGTCGGCGATGACGGAAAATGGCTTATGTTCAAACAGCTCCTCATCCCGGTTCTGGAGACCGCTGCCAGTCACCATTAACAGGACCGGCGTCTTGCTATTCCAGTCGGACGGCAGCGTCAGAGTCCCTTTCAGTACAGCCTCGCCGTTGGAGAACGAGATTTCTTCCGTTGTATAAGGGAACGGTGGCTTTGGTGTCTGGGGACGCTCGCGCTGCGACGCCCCGGGGACGAGAGTCAGCGGGAGAGAAACACCATTCTGCTTGAAGGTACCGTTGATCTTTTCACCGAAACGAAATCCTTCGAACGAGGCACCGATGGCGGCCACGTTGATGTGAATGGCTCCGAGCGGCGTCAGCGACGCCGCAGCCGCAATGCCTTTGGCGCCCTGATCAGGGACGTCCATCTTGCATCCCTCTTCGGAAAAATGAAACACCAGCGTCAGCGAACTTCCCTGAATATCCAGCGCTCCCGACCAGGTCCCCGTCGGAAGCTGTGCCCAGCAAAAACCACCTGCCAACCACAAAACGAAGACAAACAAAATCTTTTTCATACGTCAAAGATAAAAAAAAGTTATATTTGTGTGGCATCTACATGACTGATTTTCAATCTTTTCCCAATAATCGGTTGCGCATTTTGACGCAATCGATTTTGAGGAAATGCTTGTCAGTCAAGACCATAGGCGCCACGCTACACCACCCCAAAATCTATTCTCATGAAAAGCTTTCTTTACTCTTTGATGATTCTAGGGGCGGCCAGCCTGTTGTTTGGCTGTACGCCTTATGAAAAGATGAACGCCGCTGCTTTCGAACAGGCGACCCTGTCGGCCGACGGCCGGATCGTCGATGTCCGGACGGCCGAAGAATTCGCAGAAGGTCACCTGCCGGGAGCTGTCAACTTCGACTGGAAATCCGACGGCTTCCTTCCGATGGTGAAGGCCGCCTTTGAATCTTCCAAACCTTTGTATCTCTACTGCCGCACCGGCGTCCGTAGCGGCGAAGCCGCTGAGGCCCTGGCGAAGGCAGGCTATGAGGTGGTTAGTCTGATCGGCGGCATCGAAGGTTGGAAAGCCGACGGCAAACCGGTCACGAAATATGAAGTCGAACGTTATTTCACCGACAGCGGCGAACCTGTATATATCACCTTGATTAAACACGGCACACTGGCCATCTGCCATGATAACGTATGGATCCAGATAGACCCGGTCACCAAACACGGGAAAACCACCGACTACGCTACCGAATTCCCGAAGGCCGACTTCATCCTGATCACCCACGAACACGGTGACCACCTGGATGCGGAAGCCATCGAAGCCCTGACGGGAGACAATACCCAGCTGATCGGCAACGCAAAGAGCTGTGAACAACTCGGCAAGGGAGAATACATCGCCAACGGTGAGAATCTGCAGCTGACCAACGTTATCAGCCTCGACGCCGTCCCCGCCTACAATACCACGCCCGGCCGGGAGAACTTCCATCCGAAAGGCAATGGCAACGGCTATGTGCTGACCATCGACGGCCTGCGCATCTACATCGCCGGCGACACCGAGGACATTCCGGAAATGGCCGAGTTGAAAGACATCGACGTCGCTCTTCTTCCGGTGAACCAGCCGTACACGATGACTGTCGAGCAATGCGTCCGCGCCGCCCAGACCATTCAGCCCAAGGTGCTCATCCCCTATCATTTCGGCAACACCGACCTGACCGGCCTCCCGGCCCTCCTTCCCGGCATCGACGTCCGTCTCCGCCAGATGCAATAACGTCTTACCCGTCTGATTCTGAAGGCGGACTACGGCTCGAAATGGAAGCGTCCGGTCTCCGGATCGACAATCAGGTTCTCCGGAGAGCCTGTCCGCACTTCGCCCTGTTTGGACATGAGCCACACCCGGTCGGCAACCCGCAGGGCAAGTTCCAGATCGTGCGTGGAAAGGAAAACCGTTTTGCCCATTTCGTGCGAAAGCCGATGGAGCAGATGCAGGATTTCCACTTTGCTCGGATAATCGAGGAATGCCGTCGGCTCATCGAGGAAGATGAGCGGAGTTTCTTGCGCCAGCGCCTTGGCAATCATCACCTTCTGCCGCTCACCATCGCTCAGGGTCTGAACCATGCGGTTCCGAAGCGGGGCAATACCGACCAAAGTCAGCGATTCCTCAACCTTGCGCCGGTCAGCGGCCGAGAGGCGCCCCCAGAAGCCCGTGTACGGGCTGCGGCCCATCCCGACCAGTTCTGTGACCGTCATGTTCTGCAGATTGCTCTTCTCCGTGAGGACAACGCCGATGACCGTTGCCAGTTCCCGCTCGCGATAAGAGGCGAGTGGCTTGCCGAGCAATGAAATCTCACCGGCCAACGGTGGCAGGAAACCCGACAAAGTGCGCAGCAGCGTCGATTTGCCGGCCCCGTTCACGCCCAGCAGACAAGTCATTTCCCCGCTGCGGATGCTGTCGGAAATCCCTTCCGCCACGGTCTTGACTCCATGCTTGCTCCGGTAACCGATCGACAAGCCTTCGATCCGGATGGTCTCTTCCTGTTTCATTCGCCCGTATCCTCCTTTCTACGCCGGAAAAGCACGACCGCGACGACCGGTGCGCCAATCAGGGCCGTGACCGAATTGACAGGGAGCGCTCCCTCGAAGCCCGGCATCCGGGCAAGCAGGTTGCACAACAAGGCCAGGGACGCGCCAGCCAACAGGGATGCGGGCATCAATACACGGTGGTCCGAAGTCCGGAAAATGCCCCGGCAAAGATGCGGTACCGCCAATCCCAAAAAAGAGATGGGACCGCAATAAGCTGTGACGATAGCCACCAGCACACCCGCACAAGTGATGACCCAAAGACGAGCCCGACGGATATTCAGACCCAGATTGCGGGCGTATCCGTCGCCCAGCAACAGCAGATTCAGGGTCTTGACCAACAAGAAGGAGAGCGGCAGCAATACTGCCATGATGAGGGCGAAGGTCATCACCTGTCCGCCCGATACGCGGGCAAAACTGCCGAGGCCCCACACCACGTAGGCCCGCACATCTTCTTCCGCAGAGAAAAACTTGAGCACCCCGATGATGGCTGTTGCCACATAGCCGATCATCACACCGATAATCAGCAGCGTGACGTTGCCCCGCACCTTCTGTGCCACCCAGACGATGAGCGCCATGATGGCCAGGGCGCCGATGATGGCCGCCACCGTCATGGCGAACTCACCCATATAGCCGAGACGGCTCAGGGCGACGCCGCCCAAACGGCCGGAAAGCAACACCACGAACGCCACACCCAGGCTCGCGCCCGAACTGACGCCCAATACCGAAGGCCCGGCCAGCGGATTGCGGAATACAGTCTGCATTTGCAAACCCGCAACCGACAAACCCGCGCCGGCCACCAGCGCCGTCAGCGCCTGCGGAAAGCGTGACTTGAGCACGATATTCGCCCAGATCGGATTACTCACTTCCCCTCCCCAAAGGATCTTCCACACCTGGCCCGCCGGAACCGAAACCGAGCCCAGCAGCAGGTTCAGGAAAAACAGGACGAGGATCGACACGCCCAGCAGGATCATACCCAGGGTCACGGAGCGCTTCATGGCAACAAGGCGTAAAAGACCGGTTGGTAACCGGCTGGCAACAAAGACGGGTGGAAAATATGGATCAAATCAGCCAGAACGACGTCGGGCTGCACGGGCATGTTTTCGTAGAAGGGTTTCTCGCGCATGTTGCAATAGATCACGCCTTTGTTCTGGAAGGCATACAAATCGGCATAACGTGCGTCTTCGGCCTTCAGGGCGTCGTAACTGAACGTGCCGTTGTAGCTGTTGACGATGCGCCAGTACTGTGCATGGGCCGTCTGGCTATACACGGTCTCGAAATCCAGGTTCAGCCCGCCGGAGTTTTCGTCCTCAGGCAGGAAATATTCCCCGCCCGCGTCACGGAAAATCTGGGCCAGGAAGCTGCGGCCACCCCCGACATACCAGTTTCCGCCATGCAACTCACCACTGAGTACCACGGGGCGATCCTTGACATCGGCAGTCAGCGCCTTCAAGGCATTGTAACGTTCTTCGATGCCGGCAAAGACGGCATTGGCTTTTTCTTCCTCCCCTGTGAGCAGCCCCACGAACTTGATCCACTCCGCCTGGCCAAGCGGGGTCATCTCCTTGTAGCCCAGATGCGGAATCAGCGGAATATCCACACCCTTGAGGGCCTCATACCCCCCGCGCTTGAAAGGAGAAATGAGAATCAGGTCGGGATCGAGGCCCAGGATTACCTCATTGTCGAAGTTTCCCTCAATGCCGATTTTCTGTGTCCGTCCGTCGGCCAGCCGCTGTTTCATGTCGGCATTGAAAAGATGTCGTGTACTCGTAACGCCGACTACGCGGTCAAGTTCGTCGAGACAGATGAAATTGGAGAGTTGCAGTGAAGTCATGCAGACGATGCGCTGCACGGGAACTTCGAGAAGGGTATATCCGTCCGGCACGTGGGCCGGCCGACTGCCATGCGGCACAAGCAGGTAGTGAAACGACTGACTTTCCTCCCGCTGCGGATCCTGGATATCCACCAGACAGCCGTCATCGGTATAACTGACGCGGAAACCCGTGGCATAGACGGGTGTAATGACCCCTGACTTTGTACCGGAGATCACGGCGGCTCCTTTCGGGCTGCCTCCTTTACAGGAAACGGCCAGCATCAGCAGTGCCGCAAGTAAGCCCCAGCCTGTTTTTTTCATCAATCCCATAGTTTCAACAAATCGGTTTCTCCCCAATATAGATGCGTATAACCCGCAATGACGTTTTTCCAGCGGTAGAGCGGCGTGGATACCTGCTCTCCCCGTGCATTGAACTGTGTGGCAACCGAGGGCATCGATGCCGTCACATCAGAATAGTGAAACTCGTGGCCGCGCCACTCCCGCCCGGCCGCATCCACGAGGCGACGATATCCCAAGTGAAGCCGGGCCCCGTCCATCGTAGCCGAGAGAGGCAAGATGCCACAGAGAGGATAAGGGCCGCCCGGCACGCCCTCAATGGCCTGCGAGAGATAAATCATCCCGCCGCACTCAGCCAGGATACGGCCGTCTGCTTCGGCAAAGGCACGCAACTGTGCCATCAAACCCTGCTGCGCCGACAGTTCAGCCGCGAAAAGTTCCGGATACCCGCCCGGCAGATAAACCAGATCAGCCGACGGCAACGGATCTCCGGCCAGCGGACTGAAAAAAGATACCGGACCCAGCTGCGCCAGTCGTGCCAGATTCTCCCGATACGTAAAGTTGAAAGCGGCATCCCGGGCCACGGCAACCCGCAGATGCCCGGGTGAAACGGCTGGACGCATCGCCATAGTTGGGGCCGGACAGGTCACCGCTGCCATCAAACCATCCAAATCAATATGCATCGCAATCAGATCTGCCGCCCGGTCAATCCAGGCCGTCATCTCCTGTTCGGCAGCCAGTGTCAGCCCCAGATGGCGGGAAGGAACCTCGAGTCCAGGGGCCTTAGGCAGCCAGCCGAAACAACGCAGGCCGACATCCACACACGCCTCACGCAGGAAGCGGAAATGATTCTCCGATGAAACCTGATTGAAGACCACGCCCGCCAGTCGTAGTCCGGGCAGGAAAGTCTTCATCCCATGCAGTTGCGCTGCCACGGTGTAGGCCATCGAGCGGGCGCCCACCACCAGCACGACCGGGATGTCCAGCAACTGTGCGATGGCCGCACTGCTGCCCTGCATCCGATCATAGCCGTCAAACAGGCCCATCACCCCTTCGACGACGCAGACATCGGCCTCAGCGCCATAGCGGGCATAGAGATCCCGCACATGCGCTTCGGAAGCGAGCCAGGTGTCGAGATTGACCGACTCCCGCCCGGCCGCTACTGCGTGGAAGCGGGTGTCAATGTAATCGGGGCCGCATTTAAACGGTTGAACCTGCAGGCCTTGCCGTCGCAAAGCCTGCAGGAGTCCCATGGTGAAAGTGGTCTTCCCACTTCCCGAATGCATGGCGCCGATGAGCAGCTGCGGTTTCATCGGACACAAAGTTAACAAATCTTACTTGACGTCCATCGCGCGGATGATGTCGAAGCAGAAGCCCTTGGAGAGTTCGATTCCCTTCTCCACCACACCGGTCTTGCAGTCGTAAATGTAGATGGTCGGATAGTTCGTCTCGGCCTCACCTTCGACCTCGCCACCGACGCCGATATAGGCCTTGTTGTTGACCACGACGCTGCGCTGCGAGAAGCGGCCACCGCAATATTGCAGATCCTGACCGTTGAATTTCACGCGTTCGCGCGAGCCGTTGGCCAAATTGATGATGGAATAGAAATGACTCTTGCTGTCGATCTTCGTTCCCAGCGTTTCATCACGCGAATAGCTCAGCGCCTTGCCGTTGCCCAGGTACTGGACGGTCAGGAGCTTGCCTTCCGGGTTCGGGAAACCGTTCCAGGTAGCGTCAAAGGTCTTGGAGCCCACGGGGATGCGGCGCAGGATACCCATCTCCTGATCGTTTACCGTGATCATACCGGCCACATACAGATTGTCGGCCTCATCGTACATGATCATGCTCTGCATCAGTTCGCCATAGGCACTGCCGGCCGTCTCTTCCATGACGGCGGACGGAACGGCGGTATTGGATTCGACCTGCATCGTCTCCGGATTGATGATGGCAATGTTCGTTACGGACGTGGCCGCATCGGACTGGCCTGCTTCGCGCTTTGTCAGATAGAAATAGTAGAGTTTTTTGTCGCTCTTGCGATAGGTCAGCAGACCCGCGGTGGAGAAAGCGTTGAATCCTTCGGGAAGTTTGATGTCGAACGTACCCTCGCTCTGGATGGCGAGATTCGATTCACTGAGTTTCGACCAAATGATCTTCTTGGCCTTGTCAGCCGTTCCGATGATGACGAGCGTGGTGCTGTCGCCAATCCAGGCGTGCGTGTACTTGCGGGCGGAATAGACATTGTCCTTGAAGGGGACTTCCGCGTCTTCGACGATGGACTCATCGCCGGCCGCATTGCGCTCAATGTGGAATTTCACGAAGCCGCCGGTCGCCTTCTGCGGCACCTGATAGTAATACTTGCCACGGGTAATGCTCTCGAGGGTATAGTTCTGCGTGATGTCAACACCCTTGCCGGTGAATTCAACGCGCGGCTGATCGGCAGTCAGTGCGGGGACACTGCGCACATACGTGCCGTTCTTGTTCTGGCTCATACCGCCGTGCTTGACAGCACAGACATAGAGGTCAAAGTTGTAATCTTTGTCCACCACCACCGGCTCCGGTTCCGGCTCCGGCTCGGGTTCACGGCAACTGATTGCCATCGACAGCATCGAGACCAGCGTAATGGCCAGGATGAGCAATTGTTTCATTGTTTTCATATCGTTCGTCATGTTTTGTTTTATTTATAGAAATAATCTGAATTTCAAGAAGAAGGCGCGTCCGGGCTTCTGCAGCATATAGTTGTCGAAGGCGAGTGCGTCAAGCAGGTTGGTGCACTCCAGCGACACGTTATACCGTCCACCCTGCCAGGCGTAGAGCAGCGATGCATTGGTGATGTGCTGCGTCGGAACTTTGGATTTGGTGGAGGCGGAACCGTAGGCGGCCCAGGTGAGATAGAACCAGTGTACATACTGGTAATCGGCCGTCAGGCGCAGGCGGCTGTCGCGGAGTCCCACATTACGGAAGGTATAGGAAACTTCGGCATTGCAATAGGTCCACGGACGATTCGGGGTCCGGTTCTTATAGGTCACTGAAAGGTCGCCGGACTGCGTATATTTGCGCATATCGCGGCTGTCGTCGTAACTGACATTGGCAGCCGCATGCAGTTTCCCTGCCCAGTCATAACGGATTTCTCCGTCCACACCTTTGATATGGACAGCATCCACATTGACGTACTGCATCATGCTTTCGGTTTCCGTCACGGTTGCCCGGATGTAATTGTCCACCAGTCGGAAGAATCCGTTCGCCTCATAGGAAAGCGTATGGCCGCCACCCAGGTCGAAGGTGCCGAAGAGTCCCAGATTGAAGTTGTCACTGATCTCGGGTTTGAGGGCCACGTTGGGATAAACCGTGGAGCCGTTGCCCAGCACCTCCCGCGAAACGGGAAGCCGGATGCTGTGCTCAAAGGAGCCCTTGACGGCCAGCGGATCAGCAAAGAGATAGCGGGTACCGACGCCATATCCCAGGTAGTTCTGCGTATTGGATCCTTTGACCTTGTCGGAGCCGGTCGTCGAAGGAATCTCACTTTGACCGACGGTCAAGTGATTGACATAGTCTTTGACAAACAGCGCGTTGTTCATCCGGCCTTCCAGCAGTGACTGGTCATAGGAGAGACTGATGATGTGCTTGGCCAGCACATCGTCGGTCGGCACGAAATCGGAATCCCAGGTATCCACCTGTTTGTTGCCGGTACGGTTGAGCAGGTAGTTCAGTGCCAGTTCGTGACCGTCCGCCACGCGGTAGGCCAGGTTGGAGCGAAGCACCGTCATCGGCCGCCGGTAATGCCGCCAGGTCTTGCCGCGGCTGCGGATTTCACTGTAACCTCCGTTGATATAGGTTCCGTCCCAATAATAGCGACGGTAGGTCGTATCGATGGTTTGGGAATGGTCCCACGTGTGGGAGACCGACGCCTGGAACTGCATCCCCTCCGTCAGGAAACCGGCTTTTTCATAACGGGCCGCCACGTTGAGCGACTGCGTATTCCGCTCCGCCATGCCGATGACACGGTCCTGCGTGGCACCGGTCTGGATCTCCTTGTCGATCTTCGACACAGAAGCCGATACGAAGAACGCGTCTGCCCAGGAACGGTCGGCCACACCGACCTCCAACTGTCCGAACAGCGAGAGATAGTCGTCGTGGAAGCGTGGCAGATCCTTGATGACGAAAGCCGTATGTTCCTCATTGCGCACCTTGACGTCATGCATCAGATAGTCGTTCTTCGAATAATTCGCGCTGAGGACGGGTTTGAAGATCAGTCCGGTCTTCTTGCCGATGTACTGGGCGCTGAAATCGGCCTTGTGGGTATGAAAAGAGCCGATGCCGTAGGAGAAGTCGAGGTAATCGCGGTTGCTCCGGTTCGTGATGATGTTGACGGCGCCGCCCAGTGCGTCGCTGCCGAAACTGGCGGGAATCACACCTTTGTAGATTTCGACGCGATCGATGATGTTGACGGGCAGGTTGGCCAGCGTCATGCCGGTTCCCTTGGCGTCAAGTGGCATTCCGTCGAGGAAGTAACGGATGGAATTGCCGCTCATGCCGTTGATGGACAGGTCGAAGTCGCTGCCGACCCCCCCTTCTTCGCGGATACGGATGCCTGCCGTGCGGTCGATAGCCTGGGTAAGGGATTGCAGAGTGCTGGCCTGCAAACGGATGTTGAGTGCGCCCACGGCAAAGGCGCCCTCACGCAACTGCTGCTCCCGGCTCTTGGCCGTTACGGTCGCGTTGTGCAGGACAAGCGTATCGCCGAGCGCCCCCTTCACCGACAGGGAATCCTGTCCGGCAAGTGGGACACTCAGCCCCAGCAGGGCCAGTGACACTATCAGTCTGTATCCGAATCTCATCGATCCCGTAAGCTTTTATTACCCGAAAGCTTCATTTCCATCCTGATCCCGGCAGGTCTTCTGGCTCGTCCCTCCCTGACGTCTTCCCGCCAAAAGGCAGTGACACTGGATTGTCAAGGCGTTCCACAGGACTCACAGCAGCGGTGTCTGCTCCGGATTCGCACCGGATTCCCTATTCTTCCCCGCCTCCGGCAAGAGGCGTCGGACACCGGAATCGGGCGCAAAGATAAACAATTTCCCTATTTTTTTCTATCTTTGCCTCGATTTTGGTAATCGGGCGGCGGAACCGCCGCGCCGATGCAAGGGAACCCGGTGAAATACCGGGGCTGTACCTGCAGCTGTGATCCCCATTCGGGGTCCGTTTCAAGATCGCCACTGAGCGCAGCGCGCCGCCTTTCTGAAGGCGCTCCGGCTGCAAGGCTTGGGAAGGCGGAGCGGACCGGGGAAAGCCAGAAGACCTGCCAGAACGAATTTGGATTCGCCCGCTCAGGAACAAGCGGGAGCGGAAAAATGAAGATTCGCGCGTTATTGCTCATCGGATGGGCCCTGTGCCTGACCGTCACGTTGTCGGCGCAATCGTACCTGCAGGATACGATTC
>JAEEOM010000178.1 GCA_016284265.1 Bacteroidales bacterium
CCGCCCGGGAAGGCGATAACGTGAATCCGGATCAGCGCAGTTCGGCCATGCAATTCTATATCGTCTGGGGCAAGATTTTCGATGACGAGGGGCTCGACAAAGTCCAGGAACGGCTCGACAGCCGCACGGACGGCCGCGTGAAACTGACGCCTGAGATGCGTGAAGTGTACAAGACCGTCGGCGGCACACCCCATCTCGACGGCCAGTACACCGTCTTCGGCGAAGTGGTCAGCGGACTGGACGTCGTCGATGCCATCCAGCAAGTCGCCACCGACGACAACGACCGACCGTTGGAAGATGTCAGGATCCTCCGGGCAAGGTTGAAATAATTTGGTAAAGGCAACAAGAAAGGACAAAAAAAGGACCCGCTCAGATTGAGCGGGTCCTGTGGTGCTGGGAAGAATCGAACTGCCGACACATGGATTTTCAGTCCATTGCTCTACCATCTGAGCTACAGCACCGGATTGGGACTGCAAAGGTAAGGATTTTTTTCTTTCTGCAAAAAATAATGTTATTTTCGCAGAAGAAATTTGATGATCTGACCCGATGGCCCTGGTTGTGGAGAAGAGATATGTCGAGGTGCTGCTGCCTCTGAAACTGGATAAGACGCTGACTTACCGGCTGCCCGACGGAGTAAAAGTGGCCGGGGAACCGGATACGGACGATCCCGGCAGCGGAGGTATCGTCGTCGGATCGTGGGTCCAGGTGCCGTTGCGCGGCCATCCGGCGCTCGGCGTCGTGCTTCAGATACGCGACAGCGCCCCGAAAGGCGTAAATCTGTCATCGATGGAAACTGTGACGGTGCTGCCAGACAAGCCGGCTGCTTCAGCGGAGGAACTGGCGTTCTGGCACGATGTGGCCGACTATTATCTTTGCACGCCCGGCGAAGTGTTCAAGGCGGCTTACAACAGTGGGTTGCAACGGCTGATGCTTCAACCCGACAAACCGAAAAAAAAACGGGTCCGGCGCAACGCGAAACCAGCCCCGGCCGAATCTGGAGAATCCCTGGAACAACGTCATTCCCTCTCAGGACCCCAGCAAAGAGCACTTTCGCAAATCCGCGCGGGTTTCGCCGCCCAAAAGCCAGTATTACTGCACGGTGCCACCGGCAGCGGGAAGACGGAAATCTATCTGCACCTGGCCGCCGAACAATTGTCCCAAGGTAACGATGTCCTCTATCTCGTCCCTGAAATCGCCGTTTCCAAACAATTACAGCAGCGCATCGAAGCCGTTTTCGGAGAGCAATTGCGGGTTTTTCACTCCCGCGCTACCCTGCCCCAGCGCTACGACGTGATTGATACGCTCCGCCGTGATTCCACCCCCAGGATCGTTCTCGGCACGCGTTCCGCCCTCTTTCTCCCCTTCCGGAAGCTCGGGCTGGTCATCATCGACGAAGAACACGACCGTTCCTACAAGCAAGATGATACGGCGCCCCGCTACAACGGCCGGGATGCAGCGCTGATGCTGGCGGCCCGGCGTAAAGCAGCCGTCCTGCTGGGGAGCGCGACGCCTTCCTGCGAGGCGCTCTACAACGTAGAAACCCGCAAGTTCGCCCAGGCCGATCTTCCGGAACGCTATCATGGAGGAACCGATCCGGCTGTTGAAATCATCGACACGGCACAGGCACGCCGGCTTGGCAACATGCAGGGCTCTTTCTCCCGAAAACTTCTGAAAGAGATGGCCGCCACGCTGGAAACCGGGCGGCAGGTGCTGGTTTTCCGCTCCCGGAGAGCCTATGCGCCGACTGTCCAATGTGAAGCCTGTGGCGAAATCGTCATGTGCCCGCACTGCCACGTAGCGATGAGTTATCACCGATTCAACAACACCCTTTCCTGCCATTATTGCGGCTATCACCGCCCCTATTCCCTCCGCTGCCCTGCTTGTAACGAACTTGCACTGACTGAGCGCGGGGCGGGAACAGAAAGGTTGGAAGAGGAGTTGCGCGAAGCTTTCCCCGATCGCCGCATCGAGCGCTTCGACGCCGACACGACAGAGAGCAAGCAGGCCGAGGAGCGCATGATCCGTGACTTCGCAGCGGGCCGGATCGACATCCTGATCGGTACCCAGATGATTACCAAAGGCTTCGACTTCGAACGCCTGGCCCTCGTGGTCATTGTCAGTGCCGACAGTCTCTTTGCCGTCCAGGACTTCCGCAGTGATGAACGGGCGTTCCAACTGCTCACACAACTGATGGGCCGTTCCGGTCGCCGGGGAGAGCGGGGCAAACTCGTCATCCAGACCTTCCAGCCGGATCATCCTGTGCTGCAGCGACTGTTGCATCCTGAGGCAGACACCCGGCCGGCTGCCGCGCTGCTGGCCGAACGGAAAGCCTTCGCCTACCCGCCTTATGTGCGGATGATTGCCATTACGGTAAAGGATCGCTACGAAGGACGTGTCTGGAACGTCTGCCGACTGATTCGCGAGGCGGCCGGACAGGCGGGCATCGCCGACATCGCCGGGCCGGTGACCCCGGCAGTCGATGTCATCGCCGGCGAGCACATTGCCCAGTTCTGGATCAAACTATCCAGAAGTCGCAGTCTGGCCGCTCAAAAACGCGCCTTGTACAAGCACATCGAGCAGATTGACCGCGACTTCAAGGGTCACACCACCATCCAGATCGACGTCGATCCTTCCTGACGCTATCCCAGGTCTTTGACCAGTTTATGGATCTTTCGCATCTGTTCAGGGATACGGATGCGCTGCGGACATTTCGGCAGACAGGCATTGCACATCACGCAGACGGAGGCGTCCGTGCCGGAAGCCAGAGTCGCGTAACGCTTGAGGAACGCCTTCTTCTTTTCTTTGAAACCCTTGTCTTTCTTGTTGGCAGGATCCGGCAGCATCAGCTCGTCGCTCGAGCCGTTGTACACGGCAAAGACACCGGGGATATCCACGTTGCGCGGGCAGGGCATGCAATATCGGCAGGCCGTGCAGGGAATATGCGGATTGGCGTTGTAGAGGCGCGCCATTTCCATCAGGTATTCGTTGTCCTGGGCATTGAATGGTTTGAAATGGCTGAACGTATACACGTTCTCCATGAGCTGCTGCATGTTGCTCATGCCGCTGAGGGTACACATCACCGCTTTGGGCGTGGAAGCGAAGGTCAGTGCGACGCCGGCCGGGGAAAGCTGCGGGAACCGTTCCGCCAGTTTGCTCTTGAGACCCGAAGAGACGTTGGCCAGGGCGCCGCCACGGATGGGCTCCATGATGACGACGGGGATGTTCTTCTCCTCGAGCATCTTGTACAGCGTCTCCGAATCGCAGGGCTCGCTGCTGTCTTCCAGCGGCATATCTTTCCAGTCCACGTAATTGAGCTGGATCTGGACGAATTCCCAGTTGTAGGGCATGGCAATCAGTTCCTTGAGCGCGGCATTCGACCCATGGAAGGAGAAACCCAGATGCCGGATCGTCCCCTTCTTGCGCAGATCCTGCAGATAGGGCAACAGCCCGTTGTCCACGAACCGTTTCTTGAAATCATCCACACTGCCAATGGAATGGAGCAGGAAGTAATCGACATAGTTCGTCCGCAAGTTTTTCAGCGAATTGTCGAACATCGTCTTGCAAGCGCCCAGCTCAGCGTTCATGAAGTTCGACATCTTGGTCGCAATCAGATAGTCCTTGCGGTTGTGGCGGCTGAGGGCCTCGCCCGTCGCCCGCTCGGAATCGCCGTAGGCCGGGGCCGTATCGAAATAATTGATGCCATGTTCGAGAGCATAGTCAATCATCTGGTTGATGACTTCCTGGTCGAGCGGTGCGCGACGGCCGGCACCGGGCTTGCGCGGGAAGCGCATGCAACCCATACCGAGCAGGCTGATGCTTTCGCCGCCCAGCGTCGGCCAGGTGCGATGGATAACCTGGTCACCCTTGGCGGGCTCGGTGAATTTCCAATTCTGCGGCAGGACACCGGCAGCCCTGAGCGGTACCGCGGCCAGCGAAGAGCCTGCGGCCAGGCCGGCTCCCGCCAGCATCATGGCCCGGATTGCCTCACGGCGGGTCATATTCTTCTTTTCCATAGTGCGTAAAAACTATATAAATTACAATATTTCAAAATGATAGATGGTGTTCTGCGTATAGGTTTCACCCGGACGGAGCTCTGTCGAAGGAAAGTTGGCGTGATTGGGTGAATCGGGGAAATGCTGCGTCTCGAGCACCAGGCCGCAGTCCGGCCTTCCGCTATACATCTGCAAGCCCGGCTGATCGGTATAAACCTTCAACAGAATACCCGTGGCAGGCTCGCACAGTTCGAGGGCGGGCTGGCCCGACTCGCCGCGCAGCACGAAATTGTGGTCGAACTCCGGCGTGACCGGCTTGCCGGCCCGGAAATCGAACGGCGTTCCTTCGACCGGCGCGATTTCTCCCGTGGGAATCAGCGCATCGTCAACCGGCGTATAATAATCGGCATTGATTTTCAGGATATGGGACGTCGTCAGACCGGCTCCGTTTCCATGGAGGTTGAACCAGGCATGGAGGGTCGGATTGAGGATGGTGGGAGCATCCGTCACGGCGGCGTACTGCAGCACCAGTTCGTTCTTGTCGGTCAGCGTACAGAGCACCGAAATCTCCAGATTCCCCGGATAACCTTCCTCTCCGTCCGGAGAAAGGAGCGTCATCAGGAGCGAGCAGTCCGAGAGTGGCTGGAGGGTCCATTCCCGTTTGTCGAAACCGGCTTTTCCGCCATGCAGATGATTGTCGCCCTCGTTCACGGACAATTGATAGGTATATCCGTCCAGGTCGAAGCGGCCGCCGGCAATCCGGTTGCCATAGCGGCCCACAATCGGCTGCCGGTAATCCTTGTCCACCGCACAGGCATTCGGATCGGCGCAGCCCCACACGACATTCTTCAGGCTTCCGTCTTTCGCCGGCACGTCGAGCCGCATGAGGCGGCCGCCCGTGGTACAGAAGGTCGCCGTCATCCCGTTCTCATTGCGGATGGTAAAACATTTCTCCTCCACCGGTTTCTTGCACCCGGCCAGCAGCAGGGCCAGCAGGGCCGTGGCGCAAAAAATTTTGAATATCCTCATAGAATCCGTATATTTGATAGATTAATCTCAAAGATATGAAAAAAACCGCACTCCTCCTCTTGATTTTGAGCATAACCTGCGTTTTTTCCGCTGCTGCCCAGTCATGGCAGCCGGCAGGCAACCATATCCGGACGCCCTGGGCAGACCAGGTCGATCCGGCCAATCCGCTGCCTGAGTATCCGCGTCCGTTGCTGCAACGTACCGACTGGATGAACCTGAACGGAATGTGGGACTACGCCGTTCTTCCGACCAGCAGCCTCTTTGAGAAGCCGGAAGGCAGGATCCTTGTTCCCTTCTGCATCGAATCGAGCCTCTCGGGCGTCGGACGCACTGTCGGAACCGACGAGAACCTGTGGTACCGCCGTACCTTCACCGTCCCCAAGGCATGGAAAGGCCGCCGCGTGCTCCTGCACTTCGGCGCCGTCGACTGGAAGGCCGACATCTGGGTCAACGACATCAAGGCGGGCAGCCACACCGGCGGCTACACGCCCTTCTCCCTCGATATCACCGACGCTCTCGTTCCGGGCGAGAATACGCTGACCGTCAAGGTCTGGGACGGCACCGACACGGGCTTCCAGCCCCGCGGCAAGCAGGTCCGCAACCCCAGCGGCATCTGGTACACCTCCGTCACGGGCATCTGGCAGACGGTCTGGCTGGAGCCGG
>JAEEOM010000179.1 GCA_016284265.1 Bacteroidales bacterium
GTGCGGCTGTCGAGCCGTTCCTGGACTTTGTCGAGCCCCTCGTCATCGAAAATCTTGCCCCAGACGATATAGAATTGCATGGCCGAACTGCGCTGATCCGGATTCACGTTATCGCCTTCCCGGGCGGCGGCCAGGACACCGCGCCGATGAAAAATCCCTTCTTCCAGCCGGAATTCAGCAGGCACCGTGTAGTTGCGGTCGCCCTCGCCCAGCTGCACGCCTGCTTCGGCCCGCTTCGAATCGGGGTCGCCGCCTTGAATCATGAAATCGCGGATGACGCGGTGGAACAAAAGGGAATCGTAAGCTCCTTCTTTGACCAAGGCCAGGAAGTTGCTGCTGTGCAGCGGGGTGTTGCCGTAGAGTTTGAGCTCGATGTCGCCAAGCGTGGTTTCCAGCACGACGTTCCGGGTTACATCTTCCGGTGTGAGGCGGTATTTCCCTTCGGCAATCAGTTGCTGCACCAGTTCCGGTTCATTGGTGGTAACGTGGTCCACACCCAACTGCAGCATGTGGATGATGTCTTCCCGGCGGTCGACGGTCCAGACATTGACGACCATGCCCAGTTCGTGGGCCTGTGCGACCCATTCGGGGTGCTTGTTGAAATAAGAGTAGTGAAAGTCGATGCCGTTGATGCCCATTTCGTGGAGCTCGGCGGGCGTTTTGTCCCCTTCCAGGTACTCCACGCGGTTTTTGGGCATCAGCCGGGCAAATTCGCGGCAGGCGGAAAGGCTGAAGGAGATGAACTCCACCCGGTCCGCTACGCCGTGACGGCGGATCGCCTCGACGGCAGCCGGGATGGCAACCGCTTCATAGGCAGGATCTCCCTTGCTTTTGAGCTCGAAAACCAACTTCATCTTCGGATACTGCTTGGATGCGGCCAGGTATTCGTCGAGACTCGGGATGATTTCGCCGTTGGAGAGTCGGAGTGACGTATCCCGGAGTGTGGCGAAATCCGTTTCGTAGATGGTCAGGCCGTGATAGGTGAAGTCGTGGTTGATGACGAGTTGCCCGTCAGCGGTCAGGTTGACGTCGAATTCGGAGCCGTAGGCGCCGATACGTCCGGCTTCCAGGAGAGAGGCAATGGAATTCTGGGCGGCTCCTTCGGCTTTCCAGAAACCCCGGTGGGCCACGACCTGCGGCCCGTCGTCTTCACCGCAGGCTACCAGCAGGCAACCTGTCAGCAGAATGAGGAATAAGCGTTTCATAGGACAAATATAACGAATAATACGAATCGAGGAGCCGCAGTTTGTCAATTTGAATTATTATAAATAATTTTGTGACATCGATCTGAAATGGAAGAAAGGCAGCAATATACGGAAGAGGAAATCCGGGAACGGCTGAACCAATGCGGGCTCAAGGCCACGCCGCAGCGGGTCCGCGTCTATGAGGCGATGTGCGAACTCGGCCATGCCTCGGCCGATGCAGTCTTCCATCAACTGGGTGACGGCCAAGGCAAGATGACCCTGGCGACGGTTTATAATGTGCTGGAATCGCTGACCGATGCCGGACTGCTCATCCGCCGTCCCAGTTTCAGCAGCAAAATGTTTTTCGACGTCCATCCGGACGCCCATTGTCATATCTATCAACAAGACACCTTGTCCATGACGGACTTCCGTGATGAAGTGCTGCAGCGCAGCGTCGAAGAACGGATCCGGGCGCAGCTGCCGCCCGGCCTGCAGCTGGACCGGGTGGAAATCCAGATTCTCTGCCATGCCCATGAATCCTGAAACGAAGGAACGGTTTTTCCGCTGCGTCAAGGAGGTCCTGCCTTCCACGACCAAGACCTGCATCTGGATCATCAAGATCACGGTGGCCGTCTCGTTCGCGATGATGTTGCTCAAGTATTTCCAGATCCTGCCCTGGATCTCCGACGCCGTCAGTCCGGTATTCCGGATTTTCGGCCTTCCAGGAGCGGCTGCCCTGGCTTATGTCTCAGGTTATTTCGTGAATGTCTATTCTTGCATTGCGGTGATGACGACGCTGGAACTGGACTGGCGTGCTTTGACCATCCTCTGTACGATGGTGATGTGCTCGCACTCGATGGTTCTGGAGACAGCGGTCCTGAAGAAAACTGGCGCCAGCGGTGTGCGGATGGTGATCGTGCGTACCCTGTGCTCTTTTATCCTGGGTATCGTCCTGAACCTCATCTTGCCCGGATCTTCTCTTCAGGAAGTCGCCGAGGCGGATGCGGCGGAGCGTCTTTCTTTCTGGGTCACGCTTTGGGAGTGGTTCCTCTCGGCCTTGAAGCTCGTGCTGATGATGGTCGCGATCATCTATACGCTCAATATCCTGCAGCGGCTGCTCCGCGAGTTCGGCGTAATGGAGAAGATTGCGAAGGTGTTCCGTCCGCTGATGCGGGTGTTCGGCCTTCCCGTGAACACGGTCTTTCTCTGGCTCGTGGCCAACATCATCGGACTGGGTTACGGTGCGGCGGCGATGCTCTACGAGCTGGAGCACGGTGACGTGAGCCGGCGCGACGTGTTGCTGCTCGATACGCACATCTGCATCTCGCACAGCAACTTGGAAGACCTGTTGCTCCTCGCGGCTTGCGGGGCGGTGTGGTGGATCATGCTGCTGGCCCGCTGGGCGATGTCGATCATCCTGGTGTGGGAGCAGCGGCTCGAGTTCTATATTAAAGATACTGTTTCTAAAAAATAATTACCTTTGCAGGTTGAATCGTTTTTCCATGGATCCGAATTACACCCAATGCCTGATTATCGGAAGCGGTCCTGCCGGTTACACCGCGGCGATCTACGCTTCCCGTGCCGCCTTGAACCCCATTCTTTATGAAGGTCTTCAACCTGGCGGTCAGTTGACTACCACCACGGTCATCGAGAACTTCCCCGGCTACCCTGAAGGCGTGGACGCCAATCAGTTGATGGGCGACATGCGGGCCCAGGCCGTCAATCTGGGTGCTGATGTGCGTCCCGGTTACGTGACGGCGGTCGATCTCTCGCAGCGTCCGTTCCGAGTGACGGTTGACGAGACGGAGACCATTCTGGCGGAAACCCTGATCATTGCCACGGGTGCGACGGCCAAGTACCTCGGCTTGCCGAGCGAAGACAAGTTCCGGGGCATGGGTGTTTCGGCCTGTGCCACCTGCGATGGTTTTTTCTACCGTGGCAAAGATGTTGCAGTGGTAGGCGGCGGCGATACGGCCTGCGAGGAGGCTTCCTATCTGGCTCATTTGTGCCGCAAGGTTTACATGATCGTGCGCCGCAACGTGCTCCGCGCTTCCAAGGCCATGCAGGAACGGGTGATGAACACGGAGAACATCGAGATTCTCTGGGAATGCCAGACCCAGGAAGTGTTGGGCGATGCGAACGGAGTCACCGGCGTGCGCCTCGTCCGCAAGAGTGGGGAAGTATTTGAGAAACCGGTTGACGGGTTCTTCCTGGCCATCGGCCACCATCCGCAGTCAGATCTCTTCAAGGCGTGGATTGACACCGATGAGAACGGGTATATCCTGACCGAAGGCAAGAGCTCCCGGACCAATGTCGAAGGCGTTTTCGCCGCCGGCGACGTCCAGGATCCGCAATATCGCCAGGCCATCGCGGCCGCCGGCAGTGGCTGCCGGGCGGCCCTTGATGCAGAAAGATATATTTTGTCAAAGCAATAAGAGAACATGCGTTTAAGACTCCTGATTGCGGCGCTTGCTGCCCTCGCACTCCTTTCGTCCTGCAAGTCGCAGTATGACGCCGTGCTGTACGGCAGCGACATTGCCGCCAAATACAAGATGGCTTTCGAACTCTTTGAGGCCAAGAAGTACTCAAAGGCCGCCGAGACATTCGAATCGCTGACGATGGCTACGCGGGGCACGGCGCAGGACGACACAGTGCAGTTCTATTGGGGTTTGAGCAACTATCGCTACGGTGACTACATCACGGCGGAGAGCAATCTCGAGCAGTTCATCAGCACTTTCCCGCTCAGCCCGTTCACCGAAGAGGCCAAGTTCCTGCATCTCGACTGCCTGTACCGCGGTACCTATCGCTACGAGTTGGACCAGATGCCCACCTACAAGGCTCTTTCCGCGATGCAGGTCTTCCTGATCGAGAATCCGGAATCAAAGTTCCGCGACCGTGTGGTGGAAATGATGGACGACCTGAACAACCGCTTGGAACTCAAGGCCTACAAATCTGCCTGGCTCTACTACCACATGGAGGATTACCTGGCCGCCCACTTTGCTTTGAAGAATGTGCTCAAAGACAATGCGGATAACCGCTATCGCGAAGAGGTCCTCTACTATACGGCCATGGCCGCTTACAGATACGCCTTCAACAGTGTTCCCTCGAAGCAGCGGGAGCGCTATCTGGTTTTCGTGGACGATTATTTCAATATCGTGAGCGAATACCCCGAATCCAAGTACCTCAAGGAACTGGAAGGCCTCTACAACAAAGTACAGAAATTTTTGAAAAAAGATAATCCAGATGGATAACCAGAAAATCGCCCAGGTGCCTGTCAACACCATCACCCGGAATCTGGCGGATTTTGCCGCCCCGACCGGAAATGTCTATGAGAGCGTGATGATCATTGCCAAGCGGTCGAATCAGATCGCTGCCGACATCAAGCAGGAACTCAACCATAAGCTGGAGGAATTCTCCAACTATGCGGATACGTTGGAAGAGACGTTCGAGAACCGCGAACAGATTGAAATCTCCAAGTACTACGAGCGGCTCCCCAAGCCGGTCCTGATTGCTACCAAGGAGTTCCAGGACGGCAAGATTTACTACCGGAAGGCGGAATAGCCCTTTCAGATGCTCCGGCGCCTGCTCATCGAGAATTATGCCCTGATCGATCACCTGGACATGACTTTTCCGGGTGATCTTGTCATCATTACCGGTGAGACGGGTGCCGGCAAGTCCATTCTGCTCGGTGCCCTTTCCCTGGCGCTGGGCGGGCGGAGCGATGTGTCTGTCCTCAAGGACCGTACACGCAATTGCGTGGTGGAAGCGGTCTTCGAAGAGCAGGGGCGTGAGATTCCGTTCCGGCGCGTCGTATCGCCACAAGGACGCTCCCGCTCGTTTATCGATGATGAACCCGCGGGCGTGGAGCAACTTCGCGAGGCGGCTTCCCGCCTGATTGACATCCATTCCCAGCATCAGCAGCTGCTCCTGGCTGAAAAAGGCTTTCAGCAGGGCGTGCTCGATTATTTCGCCGGCATTACGGCGGATGTTGAAAGATACGGTCGCCTTTGGCAGGAATTGCTGGAGGCCGGCAGGGAACTGGAGGTGCTGGATGCCCGCATCGCAGCCGCCCGACGCGACCGCGACTACCTGGAATTCCAGTTCTCCCAGCTGGACGAAGCGTCGTTGCGGGAAGGAGAACTGGAGGAATTGGAGGAAGAACAGGACCGTCTCGCGCATGGAGAATCGGTCAAGGAGCAAGTGGCCCGTGTGGAGCAGCTGTTCGAAGAGGGAGATCTCTCCCTGGAAGCCCGTCTTAAAGAGATGGCTTCCGCACTGGACCGCGTGTCGGTTCACTATCCGGAGTTCGGCCCGTTGCGCGACCGGCTTGATTCGGCCCGCATCGAACTGAAAGATGTCCGGGACGAGGTCGGCGTGCGTGGAGAACGGATTCTGTTCTCGCCCGAGCGGCTCGCGGAAGTGGATGCGCGCCTGGCACGGCTTTACAGCCTGCTGCGAAAGTTCGGTGTGGCGACTGTAGCGGAGTTGATTGCTCTTCGGGACGAAGTTTCGGCCAAGTTGGGCGCTGCCGTTGACGATGAACTGGGACGCGACCGCTTGCAGAAACGGGTGGAGTCGCTGAAGGAAGCTTGCATGCGTTCGGCTGAAGCACTTCATGCGGCCCGGGTCCAGGCAGCCCCTGGACTTTCCGACTTGTTGCAGGAGCAGGTCCGCGCGCTGGAAATGCCGATGGCCCGTTTTTCCGTGCAAGTGACGGAGCGTCCGGCGCCCGGTCCGGACGGGAAAGACGAAGTCTGCTTCCTGTTCGATGCCAACGACCGCGGTCTGCAGCCTCTGTCGAAGTGTGCCAGCGGCGGCGAATTGTCCCGCATCATGCTTTGCATCAAATCGTTGCTGGCTCGCTACAAAGGCATGCCGACGCTGATCTTTGACGAGATCGATACGGGCATCTCCGGAAGTGTGGCCGAAAAGATGGGCCGCATGATTGCCGGGATGGGGGAGCGGATGCAGTTGTTCGCCATTACCCATCTGCCCCAGGTGGCCAGCAAAGGCGCCTCTCATTATCTGGTTTATAAAGAAGCCGGGCCGGAAGGGGCCCGGACCGGAATCCGCCGGATTGACGGTGCGGAACGTGTCCGGGAAATCGCCCGCATGCTCAGCGGCGAGGCCATAACACCTGAAGCGCTGGCCAATGCGGCCGTACTGTTACAAGATAACAAATCAAAAAACAACTGATATATGCGTCTGATCATTCAAGAATCGTATGGAAAGATGTCGCAGTGGGCTGCGGCATACATCGCCAAAAGGATCAACGAGTTCAAACCCACTGAAGAGCGGCCGTTCGTACTCGGTCTGCCGACCGGTTCTACGCCGGTGGGTACCTACAAGGAACTGATCCATCTCTACCAGACGGGCAAAGTCTCGTTCAAGCATGTCGTGACGTTCAACATGGACGAATACATCGGCCTGCCGCAGGACCACCCCGAGAGCTATCACATGTTCATGTGGAGCAATTTCTTTTCGCACATCGATATCCCGGCCGGAAACGTAAACATCCTCGACGGCAATGCGGCCGATCCTGAGAAAGAGTGCGCGGCCTATGAGGCGAAGATCGCTTCGCTGGGCGGCATCGATCTGTTCATGGGCGGCATCGGCCCCGACGGACACATCGCCTTCAATGAACCCGGCTCTTCGCTGGCTTCCCGCACGCGGGTGAAATCCCTGACGACCGATACCATCATCGCCAACTCCCGCTTTTTCGGCGGCAACATCGACCTGGTTCCCAAACGGGCCCTGACGGTCGGTGTCGGTACGATCATGGATGCACGCGAAGTGATGATTCTGGCCAACGGACACAATAAAGCCCGGGCGCTCTATCATGCCGTGGAAGGTGCGGTGAACCACATGTGGACGATTTCCGTGCTGCAGATGCATCCCAAGGGCATCATCGTATGCGACGATGCCGCTACCGTGGAGCTGAAGGTCGGCACGGTCAACTACTTCAAGGATATCGAGAAGAATAATCTGGACCCTACTTCGTTAGTGTAACGGAGTAGTTCTCTTTTTCGAACAGAAGGTTGCGGGTGGCGCTGTTGCGCCATCCGCCTTTTTCATGGTCGCGCACGAAATGGAAGTTGCAGTGGAGCAACTGCATGGGATATTCTGACGCGTTGTCGATGAAGGCCGTCCCCTGCTTCATCATCGAGGAGATGAAGCACGTGAAGATGTCGTGGCCCTGGAAGGCGAAGTCATCGGGATCTGCATAGAAGAGGGCCCGGTACTGGCGGACGAAATTCTGGTCCCGGGGATCCGAGTAATCGACGAAATAGGGCGCGGACGTGTGGGCCGACAGGTTGAAGAGGGCGTCCGGGTCGGAAGTCTCGAAATTGCGCACACGGTTGGTGCACCAGATTTCGATGGGGATGTTCCGCTTGGCCAGTGTGTTGAGCTGGCGGATGACGTTGGTGGTGAAAGCCTTGCTTTCCGATCCGATGAGAACTTTGGCCGGCGTTCTCCGCGATCCGTTGCCCAGAAGTCCGGAAAGGTCGCCGGAAGCGGCCTTCCGATAGGAGATGCCGTCTGCCTGAAGCAGGGCTTCGATCCGTTCAATCAGTTTGCTTTCACCCGTGGACGTGCTGCAAACAAGGATGACGGCGTCATCGCTGCGGGCCCGCAGGCTGTGGACCAGGTTCTCAACCTGGATTTCCGTGGAGGCAGGAACCTGGAAGAGGAACGGGTGGAATTCCACGAGCGAGTCGACTTTATGGTCGAGCGGCGACACTAGCGGAATGCCGTTCTGGTCTGAGAAGGAAAGGAATGGTGCAAGCGTGGCGGCTTCGACAGGCCCCACGACCAGGTCGCTTTCCTGAAACTTGGGATCGGTCAGGATGGCGTCGGCACCTTGCCCCAGATCATAGACGTTGAGGATCAGGTGCGCGCCTTTCTCTTTTTGTTCCTTCACGGCCATCAAGGCGCCACAGTAGAAGTTGAGGAAGGAAGAAGAGGCGGTTCCCTTGGTGTTGAAAGGAAGGACCAGGGAGATGTGAAGTGGCTCGTTCGCCGAGAACCAGCGGACTTTCCGTACGGGAGGCATCGGTGCCTCGGGCGTCTCGAGAGGCTCTGTGATGGAAGGGCTTTCGCTCAGGTCGGGCTCGAGCGACTCTTCCTCGGCTTCTCCCATCACGGGGATGAGCAGTACTCTTCCCCGGATGGAATCGGAAGCTTTCAACCCGTTATAGTCGAGGATCGTCTTTTCGGAGACCCCGTACTTGCGGGCGATACCGGAGAGGGAGTCGAACCAGCGTACCCGGTGTTCAATAACGCGTTCCACAACCTGGACCACGTTTTCGGAGACTTCCGTCTCATCGGGTTCGGGCTCCGGCGGAGCTGCTTTGGGCTCTTCTTTCTTCTGGGGCGTTTCGGCCGCTTCGGGAATCTGTGCGGCGTCGGCGGGGATGAAGATGATCGATCCGGCCTTCAGACCGTCTTTGATGTCCGGGTTGGCGGCGGTGAGATCTTCATTCTTGATGCCGTACGCCTTGCAAATGGAGAAGACCGTCTGCTTGGGAAGCACCTTGTGCACATAGTAAACCTTGCCCGCGATGTTCGCCTTTTCGTTGGAGATCACCACTTCGGGCGCTTTGTACCCTTGGGCGTGGAGTCCGGCCGACGCCACGAGGAGGGACAGGATGAGCAGCAGGCGCTTCATGGCAGGGCGGCTATTCGTTGGTCTTCGGCGTGGTGTTGCGGGTCTTGACGTATTCCGCGTTCAGCCCCTCCACGATTTCCTGGGTGATGTCGAGGGCAGGTGCACCGACCATCACGACATTGCTGGCGGCCGTGGTGGTGAGGATGGCGGCGAAGTTGTGGCTCTTGTTGTATTCTTCCAGGTAGGTTTGGATGGCATACATCACCTGGTTGAGCATGACCTGGCTTTCTTCAGCCAGTTCCTGCTGCTTCTGGGCGGCCTCGTTCTGGAGGTTGGCCTGACGCTGCTGCAGCGAGGTGTTCTGCTGTTCGGCGGCGGAGCGGGTGAGCAGACCTTTCTGGATCTGGTTCTCAAAGTTCTTGATGTCGCTTTCCAGTTTGCGGGCTTTCTTGTTGAGGTCTGCGTCCACGGTCTGGGCTTTGGCCTCGAATGCCGACTGGAGGTCGCTGTACATGTCATACTGCATCATCAGGGTGTCCAACCGCAGGTAAACGATGTCACCGGCCACGGCCTGGATGCCGTCGGAGTTTTCGACGGGGTTGTGGTGGTTCTTGGGGGCGGTCAGGGTCAGAATCAGGGCGGCCACGGCTGCGGCCACGGCGATGATGCTCAGAATAAGGGGAGTGTGTTTCATTGTATGGTTAAATAATTTGATTATCGGACTTTCGTGCAACCTGCAAATATAAGCAATTTATTTCAACTCTCCCAAATAAGCTGCAATGGTCTGTTCCAGGCCGAGCCAGAGCGCATCGCTGATCAGGGCGTGTCCGATGGAAACTTCTTCCAGGCCGGGGATGATGCGGTGGAAGTACCAGAGGTTTTCCAGGCTCAGGTCGTGGCCTGCATTGAGACCCAGTCCGAGCCGGACGGCTTCGCACGCGGCGGCGTAATAAGGGGCGATGGCCTCTTCGCGGTTGCGGGCGTATCCTGCCGCATACGCTTCCGTATAAAGTTCGACGCGGTCGCACCCGGTTTCGGCCGCATACTGGATCATTTCAACGACCGGGTCGATGAAAATAGAGACGCGGATACCCGCATCCTTAAAGAGTTTGCATACCTCTTTCAAGTAGGGAAGGTTCCGGCGGGTGTCCCAGCCGGCGTTCGAGGTGAGCACGTTTTCGGCGTCGGGAACGAGCGTTACCTGGGTCGGGCGGACTTCCAGGACGAGGTCCCGGAAACTGGCCACGGGGTTGCCCTCGATGTTGAATTCGGTAGTCAATATGGGTTTGAGCGCCCGCACGTCCGCATAGCGGATGTGGCGCTCGTCGGGCCGGGGATGGACCGTGATGCCCTGGGCGCCGAAACGTTCGCAGTCGACGGCCGCCTTGAGGACGTCGGGCACGTTGCCGCCCCGCGCGTTCCGCAGCGTGGCGACCTTGTTGATGTTTACACTTAATTTGGTCATGACATACAAAATTAATAATTTTGACTTCAATTATGAAAATTGCCTTGTACAATCGCGATCCCCGCGACGGAATTGAAGCCTTGAAGCGTCTGTTGCGCGAAAAAGGTGCCACGCTGGCCTGCTACGGAGAGGATTTCTTTTCCCACGAGGACCTTCCGGACGATACCGGGCTTTTTCTCTCGCTGGGCGGCGACGGCACGTTCCTGCAGTCGCTCACTTTTGTCAGGGATCGCGGCATCCCCGTGGCCGGCATCAATTTCGGCAGGCTGGGTTTCCTGACCACCGCACGGGCAGATGATTCCGACAATTGGGTGGACGACCTGCTGGCAGGCCGTTACCAGGTTGAGGAACGCAGCCTCCTCCGGGTCACTTGCGCCGACATGCCGGATCACTTTTATCCCTTCGCGCTCAACGAGGTTTCGCTGCAGCGCCGCGGCGCAGGCATGCTTTCGGTCCGTGTCCGGATAGACGGGCGGGAACTGCCTGCCTATTGGTCGGACGGACTGGTGGTATCCACGCCTACGGGGAGTACGGCTTACAACCTGAGCGTCGGGGGCCCGATCGTCATGCCTTCTTCCGAAGTGATGGTCATCGCCCCGATCGCCCCGCACAATCTGAACGTCCGCCCGCTCGTCGTACCGATGTCCTCGTTCGTGGAGATGTGTTTCGAGTCCCGGAGCGGGAGCGCCTTGCTGGCCGTGGACAACCGACCCTTCGAACTCGCCGCCGGCGTGACGGTCAGCCTGGCACGCGGCCGGTACGGCCTGCGCTACGCCACCTTGTCGGACAACAATTTCATCGGTGCGCTCCGGACCAAACTGCTCTGGGGCGAAGACCGCCGCAATACCAACCACAACGATTGAAGTCAGCATGAATATTCCGCAACATATCAGCATCATCATGGACGGCAATGGCCGTTGGGCCCGGCAGCAGGGCAAGCGGCGGCTGTTCGGCCACAATGCCGGCGTAGAGGCCGTCCGCGACGCGACGACCTATTGCGCCGAAATCGGCGTACGTTACCTGAGCCTGTTCGCCTTTTCCGAGGAGAACTGGGACCGCCCGGCCGACGAGGTGAAGGGTCTCATGGAACTCCTGTTCAAGAGCATGCTCAATGAGCGGGAGACGTTGCTCAAGAACCAGGTCCGCTTCCGGGTCATCGGCAATACGGAACACCTGTCGGAATCGCTGCTGGCCGCCATCCATAAACTGGAGGAAGAAACGGCGGCAGGTACCGGCCTGACCCTGCTCGTCATGCTCAGCTACAGCGGGAAATGGGACATCCTTCAGGCGGCGCGCCGTTATGCGGCCGACTGTCTGGCGGCCGGAAAGCCGCTGCCGTTGGATGAGCCGGGATTCTCAGGCTATCTGGCGACTGCCGGCATCCCGGACCCCGACCTCCTGATCCGGACCAGCGGAGAACAGCGCATCAGCAACTATATGCTCTGGCAATGTGCTTACACGGAGTTCTATTATACCCCCGTACTTTGGCCTGATTTTCGCAAAACCGACCTCGAAGCGGCCATACAGAGTTACAATTGTCGTGAAAGAAGGTATGGCAAGGTAGAATAAGTGGAAAAATTGTATAACTTTGTAAGTCTATTCGCAAGGGATTTGATGAAAAGAAATTTTTTAGCGCTGTTTGTGGCCTTTCTGGCACTCACCCAGCTTCCGGCATACGCCCAGGAGCCGGTGGGTTCCTCCGTGGAAGTGGACTACAACAGCCCGCAGACCTACGTGGTTGGCGGTATCCGCATATCTGGCACGAAGTATCTGGGCGAAAGTCAGTTGCTCTCCGTGCTGGGCATCCGTCCCGGTGACACCGTGACGGTTCCGGGCGACGAAATCTCCGCCGCCGTCAAACGCATCTGGCTGCAGGGTGCTGCTTCCACCCTGGGTTTCTACGTCGATTCGCTCAACGCCTCTCGCGATACCGCGTGGTTCCGTCTTGATCTTCAGGAACGCCCCCGCGTCATTTCCTGGAATTACCGCGGTGTGAAGAACAGCGAGCGCGACGACATCAAGGAGAAACTCAACCTCCGTCGTGGCGGACAGCTCTCCGAGTATGTCAAGGCTTCTTCCGTCAAGACGATCAAGGACTATTTCAAGGAGAAAGGCTTCGCGGATGTCGATGTGAACGTAGAGGTGGCAGCCGATTCGGTCATCCGCAACGCTGTCCGCGTCACGTTCGACGTCAATAAAGGCAAGAAACTCAAGATCAAGGAAATCAGCTACGAAGGAAACGACGAGATCTCCAAGTTCACGCTCGACAAGGCGATGAAGAAGACCAAGGATGCCAAGTGGTACAACCTCTTCTCATCGAAAAAGTTTCAGGAAAAGGAGTATGCCAGCGACAAGGAGAAACTGCTCGAAGTCTTCAACGAAGCCGGCTATCGCGACGCCAAGATCGTCAAAGATTCGCTGTTCCGCTATCCCGATGACGGCCGGCTCGGCATCCATTTCGTAATCGACAAGGGCCGGAAATATTATTTCCGCAACATTACCTGGACGGGCAACTCCGAATACACCGAAGACGCCCTCAATCAGGTGCTCCGTATCAAGAAGGGCGACGTCTATGACGTGGTGACCATGGAGAAGCGACTCTACTCCGGCGAGAAGGAGGGAGATATTTCCATCCGGAAGATGTACAGCGACAACGGTTTCCTCTTCTTCAACGTAGTCCCCGTGGAACTCAACATCGACGGAGACTCCGTGGATGTGGAGATGCGCATGGTGGAAGGGAAGCCGGCCACCTTCAACAATATCATCATCAACGGAAATACCATTACCAACGAGAAGGTGGTGCGGCGGGCCGTATTCACGCGGCCGGGCTATCTGTACCGCCAGACCGACTTCGAGCGTTCCGTCCGCGAAATTTCCTCGATGGGCCATTTCGATCCGGAGTACGCCGTCGATCCCGCCAAGGGTTACAACCTGATTCCGAACGCGAACAACAACACGGTGGACATCGCCTACAACGTGCAGGAGAAGCCCAACAGCCAGCTGGAACTTTCCGGCGGCTGGGGCAACCGGATGTTCGTCGGTACGGTGGGCGTGAGTTTCAACAACTTCTCGACGGCCAACTTCTTCAAGAAGGAGGCCTGGCGCCCCGTTCCGCTGGGTGACGCGCAGAACCTGTCGATCCGTTTCCAGACAAACGGTTCTTACTATACGGCCTTCACGGCCAGTTTCGTGGAGCCCTGGCTCACCGGCAAGAAGCCGACTTCGCTCAATATCTCGGCTTACTTCACCCGCCAGACCAACTCCTACTCCACCTATTACTACCAGGTGCTCAACGACGACCAGTTCATGGAGATCTACGGAGCCGCCATCGGCCTGGGCACGCGACTGAAGTGGCCCGACAACTACTTCGTGCTCTACAACTCCCTCAACTGGCAGTCGTACAACCTGCAGGACTGGAATTACTATTTCATCTACTCCACCGGCCGGTCGCACAACATCAGCTGGTCCGCCACGCTGTCGCGCAACTCCACCGACCAGTCCATTTTCCCGCGTACAGGCTCCGATTTCACCTTCGGCCTTCAGATTACGCCGCCCTGGTCGATGATGAAGAAGAACTGGCGCGACATCGACTACAGCAGCCAGTCTGTCCAGGACCACTACCGCTGGATCGAGTACCACAAGTGGACTTTCAAGGGTTCCCTTTATTCCCGCCTGGTGGGCGACCTCGTCCTGATGACCCGTGCCCAGTTCGGTTATCTGGGCTATTTCAACAAGCGCTGGGGCTACTCTCCGTTCGAGGGCTTCATCGTCGGCGGTGACGGCATGTCGGGCTACAATACCTACGGCAACGAGGTGATCGGCCTCCGCGGCTATGAAAACTATTCCCTGACTCCCTACATCGGCAATGCCTATGCCGGAAACGTTTACGACAAGTTTACGGTCGAACTGCGTTACCCGCTCATCATGCAGCCGCAATCTACCATTTTCGCACTGGCTTTCCTCGAAGGAGGTTACAGCTGGTCTGACATCAAGAACTTCAATCCTTTCCAGATCAAGCGGTCGGCCGGCGTCGGTCTGCGGGTCTTCCTGCCCGTGGTCGGTCTGCTCGGCATCGACTGGGGATACGGTTTCGACGCGGCTCCCGGAAAGGACAAGAGTCACTTCCATTTCCTGATCGGTCAACAATTCTAAACGTAGAAAAATCATGAAGAAAATCGTCATCGCGCTCGTCGCATTCCTGGCCTGTTCAGGCTTGCTCCGTGCGCAGAAGATCGGTTACATCAATACCGAAACCATTCTCAGCGAGATTCCGGCCTATGTGGCCGCCCAAAGCCAGCTCGATGCCCTGTCCGACAAGTACAAGGCTGCCATCGAGACCGAGATGGGCAAAATCGAAACACTCTATCAGAACTACCAGGCGACCCGCAATTCCATGAGTGCCGCGCAGCGGCAGAATGCGGAAAACGAGATCATCTCGAAGGAGCGCGTGGTCCAGGAGAAGCAGAAAATCTATTTCGGCGAGGATGGCATCATGGCCAAGAAGGCCGAAGAACTGCTGTCGCCCATCCGTCAGGAAGTAAGCAAGGCCATCGAAGAAGTCGCCAAGCTGGGCGGCTACGACCTGATCATCGATCTGGCTGCCGTGCAAGGCGTCGTTTACAAAAATGAAAAACTCGACCTGACGCAGTTCGTCCTGGTCCGTTATAAAGAAAATCAGCGATAATTATTACTAGTATTCCTTTAAATCAGAAAAGATGAAAAAGATTGTACTTCTTGCTTTCTGTGTTCTTTCTTTCAGTGCCCTTTCCCAGGCGCAGAACCTGAAATTCGGACACCTCAACACCAATGAACTGATCAGCCTGATGAGTGAGCGTGACTCTGCCGTCCTGAAGCTGCAGGCCCACCAGACCGATCTTGAGGAGACGCTGGAAGGAATGGGAACCGAGTACAACAACAAGGTGAACGAATATCAGCGGAAACAAAACGAATGGGCGCCGGTGGTTCTCGAAACCAAGCAGCGTGAACTCCAGGAGTTGGGACAGCGGATCCAGCAGTTCCAGCAGAATGCCCAGCAGGAGATGGCGCAGCTGCAGCAGACCCTGATGACCCCTGTCATCGAAAAGGCGCAGAACGCCATTACCAAGGTGGCCAAAGCCAACAATCTGGTGTACGTGTTCGACACCTCGGTCGGAGCGCTCATCTATTTTGACGATGCCGTGAGCCTCAACCTGCTCCCGCTCGCCAAGAAGGAGCTCGGCATCCCTGCAGAAAAAGTGGCCCCGACCCAGTTCCCCAACGCGCAATAGGAACTCAACGAAAAAACTTCATACCTAACTTTTAACCTATGCAACATAAAGTAATCGACACCCAAGATGTTGTAATCAGGTTTTGTGGTGATTCGGGCGATGGAATGCAGCTGACAGGTACCCTGTTCGCTGACGCCTCGGCCTTGTACGGCAACGAGATATCCACCTTCCCCGACTATCCCGCGGAGATCCGCGCCCCGCACGGCACGGTCTCCGGCGTTTCCGGCTTCCAGGTCCATATCGGATCGGGTGAAGTCAACACGCCCGGAGACTTCTGCGACGTGCTGGTCGCCATGAACCCCGCCGCCCTGCGTGCCAACGCCAAATGGGCAAAACCGACTGCAACCGTCATCATCGACACCGACACGTTCGATGAAGCGCTCATCAAGAGAGCAGGTTATGCCACGCTGGATCCGGTCACCGAGCTCAGGATCGAAGACCGGAATATCATCTACTCACCCATCACGACGCTGACCAAGGAGAGCCTCAAGGACAGCGGTATGGACCAGAAGGCTATCGTGCGCTGCAAGAACATGTTCACGCTCGGCATGTGCTTCTACATGTTCAATCGTCCGCTCGAGTACACCTACGCTTATCTGGAAAAGAAATTCAAGAAGAAACCGGCGCTCATCGAACCCAACAAGAAGGTACTCTTCGACGGTTTCAACTATGCCGCCAACATCCAGGCCATCGCCAACACCTATACGGTGAAGCCGGCCAAACAGGAGAAAGGCGTCTATCGCAACATCAGCGGAAACCAGGCGACGGCTTGGGGGCTGATTGCTGCTTCCGAGAAGAGTGGACGGCCGCTCTTCTGCGGTTCTTACCCGATTACTCCGGCTACCGCCATCCTCGAGGAACTCGCCATCCACAAGAATCTGGGTGTGAAGACGCTGCAGGCGGAAGACGAGATTGCCGGCATCTGCACCGCCATCGGTGCTGCTTATGCAGGTAATTTCGCGGTCACTACGACCTCCGGTCCGGGCCTCTCCCTCAAGAGTGAGGCACTGGGTCTTGCCATGATCACCGAGCTGCCGCTCGTGCTGGTCGATGTACAGCGCAGCGGCCCTTCGACGGGCATTCCGACCAAGACGGAGCAGACCGACCTCGCTCAGGCCCTCTATGGTCGCAACGGTGAGTGCCCGATTGCCGTGGTCGCCGCCCATTCCCCGAGCCACTGCTTTGATGCCGCCTTCTACGCCGGTAAGTTTGCGATGGAGCACATGATGCCCGTCATCCTGCTGACCGAAGGTTTCCTGGGCAACGGCAGCGAGCCGTGGAAGATTCCTTCGATGAAGGATTATCCGGCCATCAAACCGCCGATTATCGACCAGTGTGAAGGCGCTTTCCAGCCTTTCGCCCGTGATCCCGAGTCCTATGCCCGCAAGTGGGCGTTCCCCGGCAAGGCCGGTCTGGAACACCGTGTGGGCGGTCTGGAGAAGACCACAGCCGGTGTCATCTCCTCCGATCCTGAGAACCACGCCAAGATGGTAGCCGAGCGTGCCGAGAAGGTCGCTCGTCTGGCCAACTATCTCCCCGAGCAGAAAGTCCTCGGTGAAGAGAACGCTGACGTGCTGATCGTGGGCTGGGGCGGCACCTTCGGCCACCTCTATACCGCGCTGCACGAACTGCAGGGTGAAGGCAAGAGCGTGGCTCTCTGCCACTTCGACTTCATCAATCCGCTGCCGAAGAACACGGCCGACATTTTCGCCCGCTACAAGAAGATCCTCGTATGCGAGCTCAACAGCGGCCAGTTCGCCGACTATCTGCGCGCCAAGTTGCCGCAGTTCAGCTATCTGCAGTACAACAAGGTCCAGGGTCAGCCTTTCATCGTGAAGGAGATCGTGGATGCCGTCAACGCCATTTTTTAAGGGGAGGACAGGAACATGAGATATACAGCACAAGATTTCAAGAGCAATCAGGAAGTTCGCTGGTGCCCCGGTTGCGGCGACCACGCCGTGCTGGCGGCCATCCATCGCGCCCTCCCGCAGGTGTGCGAAGCCCGCGGTTACAGCAAGGAGCGTCTGGTGTTCATTTCGGGCATCGGCTGCTCTTCGCGTTTACCTTACTACATGGATACCTTCGGGTTCCACAGCATCCACGGCCGCGCTACGGCCATCTCCACGGGCGTGAAGGTCGCCAATCCCGACCTGAGCGTCTGGCAGGCTTGCGGTGACGGTGATGCCCTGGCTATCGGTGGCAACCACTTCATCCACGCCATCCGCCGGAACATCGACATCAACATCATCCTGTTCAACAACCAGATCTACGGATTGACGAAAGGCCAGTATTCCCCGACCTCCAAGTTGGGACAGATTACCAAGACCTCGCCTTACGGCACGGTTGAGAATCCGTTCACGCCGGGCTCGCTCGTCCTGGGTGCCCGCGGCACCTTCTTCGCCCGCAGCCTCGACAGCGAACTGGCACTGAATCAGGAGATCTTCATCGCCGCCGCCGCGCATGACGGCTGCTCCGTCTGTGAGATGCTCACCAACTGCGTGATCTTCAACGATGGTGCCCACAGCACGATTTCGGACCGCGAGTATCGCGCCGACCGCACGATCATCCTCCGTCACGGCGAACCGATGATTTTCGGCAAGGAAAAGGACAAAGGTCTGATTCTCGAACACGGCAAGCTCAAAGTGGTCAAGATCGGCGAAGACGGCATCACTGTCGATAAACTCCTGGTCCACGATGCACACGCAGAGGATCCTGCCATCCAGAACCAGCTCATCAACATGAAGTATCCGGACTACCCGGTGGCACTGGGCGTCATCCGTCAGGTCAACGAACCGACCTACGACGACCGCGTCCGCGACCAGCTTACCCAGGTCAAGGAAGCCTCCAAGATCACCTGCATGGACGAGTTGCTCCGCAGCGGCGCCACCTGGACGGTGGAATAGTTATCTGTCATAGTCAGAAACCAACAAAAAAACTTATACGTTTCACATTTTTTTCCAATAACAAATTTCTATCATGAAAGTAGCTGAAATTATGGCTAACCTCGAGCGGAAGCACCCCGGTGAGAGCGAGTATCTCCAGGCTGTCCGCGAGGTCCTCGACTCCATCGAGGAAGTGTACAACCAGCATCCTGAGTTCGAGAAGGCGCAGATCGTAGAGCGCATGGTCGAACCCGACCGTATCTTCACGTTCCGCGTGACCTGGGTTGACGATGCCGGCAAGGTGCAGACCAACCTCGGATATCGTATCCAGTTCAACAGCGCGATCGGTCCCTACAAGGGCGGTCTCCGTTTCCACAAGGCTGTCACCCCTTCGATGCTGAAGTTCCTGGGCTTCGAGCAGACCTTCAAGAACGCACTGACGACCCTCCCGATGGGTGGTGCCAAAGGTGGTTCCGATTTCGACCCGGTCGGCAAGAGCAACGACGAAATCATGCGTTTCTGCCAGGCCTTCATGACCGAGCTGTGGCAGTGCATCGGCCCGGATCAGGACGTTCCTGCCGGTGACGTCGGTGTCGGCGGCCGTGAGATCGGTTATCTGTACGGCATGTACAAGAAGCTCGCCCGCGAGTACAACACGGGTGTGCTGACGGGCAAGGGTGCTACCTGGGGCGGCTCGATTCTCCGTCCGGAGGCCACCGGTTTCGGTGCTCTCTATTTCACCCAGAACCTGCTGCACAAGGCTGGTAAGGACATCAAGGGCTGCACCGTGGCTCTCTCCGGCTTCGGCAACGTGGCTTGGGGTGCCGCTACGAAGGCTACCGAACTCGGTGCGAAGGTCGTTGCGATCTCCGGTCCGGACGGTGTCTGCGAGATCCCTGAAGGCATTACCAAAGAGATGATCGACTACATGCTCGAAATGCGTGCTTCGAACCGCAACAAGGTCGAGGACATGGCGACCAAGTTCCCGGGCAAGGCCATTTTCACTCCTGGCAAGAAGGCTTGGAGCGTGAAATGCGACATCGCTCTCCCTTGCGCTTTCCAGAACGAGCTTTCGGAAGACGACGCGAAGGAACTGAAGGCCAACGGCACCTGGTGCTGCTGCGAGGTCTCCAACATGGGCTGCCAGCCGGGCGCCATCCACTTCTTCCAGCACAATGGCATCCTCTTCGCCCCTGGTAAGGCGGTCAACGCCGGTGGCGTAGCCACCTCGGGTCTCGAGATGACGCAGAACGCTTCGCACATCAGCTGGAGCGGCAAGGAAGTTGACGAGAAGCTGCACTTCATCATGGACTCGATCCACGAGGCCTGCGTGAAGTACGGTACCCAGCCGGACGGCACGATCGACTATGTGAAGGGCGCCAACATCGCCGGCTTCATGAAGGTCGCTACCGCTATGCTTGAGCAGGGAATTATCTAATTCCTCCCCGTCATGCCCGGCCTGACCGGGCATCTCGACATCAAAAAGGGTTGACCATTTAGGCCAACCCTTTCTTATAGCTCCTGTTGTTGGAGAGGCCCCTTCACATCCGCTACGGCCATCCGCACCGTCCTCCCCGCAAAAACTCCGTGAAGGGGCCTCTCCAACAACGGAGCTATCCCTAATAAATTACAATGCAACGTGTAACCCTACAGTCCAGGCATTGGCGGCTTGACCCAGCAGGTATGCGGCATCGAGGCCGATGCCCTTGAAGGCGAAGCCGAGTCCGAAGGAGGCAAAGCGCGGAGCGACGGCGGAGGAGAAGTGGTAGCCGGCGCGGGCGAAGATCATCTGGTTGAAGGCGTATTCGGTACCGATGGCGGCCGTAAAGGCCTTATATTCCTGGGGAAGGATGTAGCCCAGGTCGGCGCCCAACGTGACTGCATGCTTGTCGCCCGGCGCAATGCGGTAGGAACCGCCGGCCATTACACGCATGGGCAATGCGTAAGCCATAGAACCAAAGCTGTACTTCGAGCCGATGTCGGCGCCTTTCACGCCAACGGTCAGACCGTCTTTCACATAGTTGAAGGCCACGTCTCCGGCAAAGGCCGTGGCTTTTTGACCGGCCATGTCGGCCATCAGATACTTGCCGTTGACGTCGATGAACAGATTGTCGGCGAGTCGCAGCGACACACCGGCCAGGATCCGCTGTTCGCCGGGTTTGAAAGTCCCTTTCTCATTGCCGTTCTGATCGATCTGTGTGAATTCCGGGAAGAGGTTGTTCCGGTAGTCCAGCCGGAGACCAAAACGATCATTCAGTGCCATGAAAGCGCCTGCCTGCAGTGCGGAGTAGTTGAACTGTTGCGGCGCCCATTTGCCGAACGATACGTCAGCCCGCATTTTTTGAAGGGCCAGGTCGGGTGTACGGAATGCGAGATCGCCCATGGCAAGATCTCCCGCCTTGCCCGACAGGATGAAAGAATTGAACGACTGCGCGTGTGCCGTCGGGAGTGCGGTCAGCACGAGCGCGACTGTCAGCAGGATGCAGGATATCGGATTTCTTCTCATAGTTTCACAATGTTTTGGGTCAGGGTTTCACTACCGAAAGTCACCTTGACGGAGTAAGGGCCGCCGCCCAGCATGGTCAGGTCAAGGATGGCAGGGGTGAAGGGCGTAGCATGTCCGCTCTGTTCCAGCACGACCGTTCCGGTTTCGGAGATGACCTGTGCACTGACCGACTGGTCAGTAGCTGTCCGGATGTAGAGCATGCCGTCGGTTATGGTGGTCGGATAGATGTCGATGGGCTTGCTGCCGTCGCGGGCGAGAGTCTTGAACGACGTACTGACCGACTGGCCCCGGGCATCTGTCGCGGTTACGGTGCCTATTGCATAGCCGTATTTCAGCGCTGTTACGTAAAGCATGCCTTCACGGACATGCAGGTTGAGGATGTCATTGTCGGAGGATGCGGTCGCATACTGAAGCATCTCGCCATCTTCGTCGCGGAAAACTTCGGAAAGATCGACGGTATACATTCCGCCTTTCTCACCGAACACCATGTCATCGATGGTTCCGATGGCCTGGGGGCCGTGATTCGCCAGAATCGTATACGTGTAGGAGCGTGTGGTCTCCATTTCATAGTCGTCGAACACATGCAGGGTCGCCTTGTACGTGCCGGGTTCAGCCTGAAGGGCGTCGATCATTACTTTCTGGGTAAGCCCCTGCATCTGGAAGAGCGAGTCTGCAAGCGACCCTTTGTCCAGTTTTGCATGGACACCGTGGCCGTCGGGCTCCGTGTAACGGAACGTGAGCCAATGCGTCTCATGTCCTTTGAGCGTGAACGAGAGTTCGTCGTCAGTCTCGATTGTCGGCGCATGGTTCTTGCCGGTGGTCACCACGGCCAGGTTGGAAAGCGGGGACCGGTTGCCGATCAGGTCGTATGCTTCGCAGGCCAGGTAATAAGTGGTCTGGAAATCAAGTCCCTGCAGGATGCCTTCCATCTTGTCGCCTGCCTCCAGATCTTCGAAGGGGAATTTCTTGTAGGGAATCAGGGTCGTTTCGGAGAAAGGCTGCTTGCTGTAGTAGATGTTGACACCGTAGGCCTTTCCATCGTCTTCATCCTGCGGAACGGTCAGTGAGAAACGGATGAAATCGGCGTGCATCAGTTCTGCCTTGAAATCATTCACGGCATTGGGCGGGGTGGAACCTTCGGCCAGGATGGCTGCGGTCACGTCCACCAGGCCACCGACCGGGTAGTTGCGGTTCTTGCTGCTGAGGTCCTTGGAGGTGTTGACGATGCGGTTCCAGAGCATGTCCCGTGTGAAACCGTCGCCGCCGCACTTCGACACAATGAGAGCCGCCACGCCGGAAACATGCGGGCAGGCCATGGATGTGCCCTGCATCAAACCGTATTTGTTGTCGGGCAGCGTGCTGTAAATCTGGTATCCTTTCTGGTAATCCCCGCCGGGAGCTGCTACATCGACCCAATCGCCATAACAGGAGTAGTAGGCCCGGAAGAAGTCGGCTCCGATCGATCCGACAGCCAGGGCGCCTTCGTAATAACCCGGCGCGCCGAAGTCCGTGTTTTCGTTGCCGGCCGCAAAGACCACCAGGCCACCTGCCATCGGGCCGACCTGGAAGCCGTTTTCATCCATACCTGCGTAGGTATTGAAATAGTCGATGGCCATCCGGTCGGAGTTGGGGACGTAGTCAATCGTCTTGTAGCCCCAACTGTTCTGGGAGATGACGGCCCCATGGTCGGCGCCCCACTTGATGGCGCGTGCGCCGTTACCGCCGCCCTCTTCATCTTCCTTGAAAATCTGGGCCGACATCAGGCGGACGCCTTGGATTCCTTTGGCGAAGTCACCGCCAGCGATGCCGCAGATGCCTTTGCCATTGTTGTTTACAGCGGCAATCGTGCCGGCCACGTGGGTGCCGTGCTGGGTCTTGAGAATGTTGATGCTGTTGTCCATGAAGTTGAATCCGTGGACCGCCGGGCGGTTCGGGTCGTTCCACAGATTGGTGGAGAGGTCTTCATGGTCGCAGTCGATGCCGCCGTCCACCACGCAGACAATCACCTCGTTGCTCCCGGTCGTATAGCTCTTCCATGCGGGCAGTACGTTGATGTCGCATCCGGCCTCCTTGCCTGAAGTACCGCCGTCGTTGTAGAGGTCCCATTGCTTGTCAAAGGAAGGATCGTCGAACGGGAAACCGGCAGGTGCTGCAGTGGGTGCTGCATCAACGTAGGTCACGGTCTCGTCGTAGGCTTTTCGGGTGATAGGGCGGTATTCCACTTCCAGAATGCCCGGAATCTCTTCCAGCGAAATGGACGCTTTGGTCAGCGGCGTGCTTTCGTCGAACCAGACTTCGTACCAGCGGTCCAAGCCTGCCTCGCGAGTGCGCTTCTCAAACTTACCGGCATAGGGGAAAGTGCGTTCCATCCGGACATGACCCAGGACGGAAGCCGCCTTGGTCGTAATCAAGGCTTCTGCCTGTCCTGAGGCTTCTATTCTTTCTGCGGTGGGAACATCGACGTAGATGCGGACATGCCCCGTTTCATAGAGGGATACCGGATACTCGCCGGCCGGCGTCTCCAGGATTTCTTCTTGTAAAAGTTCTTCGGTCGTACAGGCGCACAGAAAGCCTGCTGCCAATGCGGCCAGCAATAGGGATCGGATTCTCATCATCGTATCTTATTGGGCAAGGAAGTCAAAGACCTTGAGCAGGCTCTGCTCATCCTTCCAGTTGATTTTGTTCTTTTTCAGGAATTGTTTGAAAGCGGCCTCCTTTTCAGCACCCAATGCTTCGGTAAGCTCTTTCTTGGTGGCCTTGACGGCTTTGCCGTCGAGGACGATATAGTATTCGTTCTTGATCTTCAGTTTCTTTCCCGATTCGCGGTGCTGGAATTGCTCCATGTGGTTGGTGTTGACGAAGCCGGGCAGATCGACCGAGGTGATCCGCTGGGTGGAGGCCGTTGTGGAGGAGGTTCCGTAGGCGCCGCCAGTTTCGTTGAGTGCCGTCAGGTCCACTATGCTGCGTACGGCCACGAAATTTTTCTCATCGGGGCCCGGCGTAATCCGCATCAAGTAGCCGTTTACGCGCTTGAAATGGTCATCGCCGATCTGTACGGCGGAGAACTGTCCGGCCGGTGCCATCTGGATCATTCCTTTCTCGTCGACAAAATGCAAGTCGCCCTTGAGCAGGTGGATATTGATGGGCATGACGCGTGTCTGTCCATTCGATAGTATCAATGTACCCTGCTGGAAATCAGAATAATAATAGGGCCACGTCGTATAGGCGTCAATTTGTGCCAGCGCCTGGAAAGCGAAGAGGCAGCAGGCAGTCAGCAAAAGGATCCGTTTCATAGCTTTAATCTTTTTCTGAAAAATCTCACTAAAATACAAAAAAGAAGGGGGAAAATCAAATTTTCCCCCTTCTTTAACAAGAAGTGTGCCCTTAGTTCTTGGTGCAGACGATGTCACCGAAGCAGATATTCACGCTGCCGGCATCCGGGATGTAGAGCCACGGGCCGTAGTCGATGAACTTGAGGGTCTTGCCACCGTCCTGGATGGCGATGTTCAGGTAACCTTCATCCAAGCCATCCTCGCCGTCGAAACCGAGCAGCACGCAGGCGTTGCCGTTGCTGTATACATATTCGGTTTCCTGACCGAGCGGAACCGCGATGTTGGTCACGTCGTTATCGACGATACCGTAGAACATGGTGTCGTCACCGGCCCAGCTGGCGCTGCCGAAGATGTTGTCGATCCAGACCTTGGTCACGTCGGAAGCATCTTTCTTGAACGTCATGATCCACTCGTCGGGACCATTGAAGTAGCTGGTACCCTTGGCGGTGTATTCGCCCAGAATGGAAGCCAGCGGATGGTCGAGGTCGTTGATGGTCACGGTGCAGGTGTTGCTGGCACCGATCTTGGTGTCACCGGCCGATTTGAACTTCACAGTGAAGCTCATGTCGCCCGTGAAGACACCGGGGTGCTCGATGATCTTGACCACGATGTTCTTCATGGATTCGGTGCCGGAGAAGCTGATGGAGCCCGTTCCGGAAGCGTCTTCAAAATCAACGCCCTGTTTGGCGGAGCCGTTCACGAATTCGTAGGTAACGGTGGTGTTCACGCCGCTGAAGGAAGCGACATGGACCGGGATATTGAGCGTGCCGGCATTCTCCGCGACTTTCATCGCACTGCTCGGGAAGGCAGCGAACGCATCGTTGTCATCGAAAACGGGCATCGGGTTGAGGTTGCAGGAAGCAACCAGCGATCCCAGCACGATAATACTGAAAATGTAGAAAATCTTTTTCATGGCTGTCATCGTTTATTCCCCGTAGCCCGGGTTCTGTTTCAGATTCTCATTGATGTCGACCTGGCTCTTCGGAATCGGGAGGGCCCAATACTTCGAGGAGGCGTCGATGTTGCGCGTGATGTTGGCGTCGGAGTAGTTGATCGAACCACCGGTACGGTCGAGGTCGAACCAGAGGTGGCCTTCGAAGTTGAGCTCCAGACGGCGTTCCAGAGCGACGGCGGCCTTGTCGGCGCTCGTCAGCGGGCTGGCACCACGGTTGGCACGGATGGCGTTGAGGTCGGCCAGGGCGGTCGAACCGGCGCCGTTGACAGCCGCTTCAGCACGGATGAGGTACATCTCGGAGAGACGCAGTACGATGGTGTTGCTCACGTCCGGGGTGGAGGTAGCGTTGCCTTCGCCCTTGCCATAATATTTCATGGTCCAGAGCTGGCCGCCGGAAACCTCGTCCTGGTCGGTGCAGAACATGACTTTGCCGTCATCTTTGCCACGGACACCGCGGGAGCCGCGCACGTCACCGTCCTCGAAGAGGTCGGCGAGCTGGGCGGTAGCGGCGCAGTCGGCGTAACCGAGCGGGTTGGTCATGTGGGAAGGACCTTCCCAATAGGCGTCATAACTATTGGCCTGCTTGCCATAGACTTCGAAGATCACTTCACCGTCACCGGCAACGTCTTTGCCCCAAACGGAAGGATATTCTTCGGCCGTCCAAAGACGGAACTTACCGCTGTTGATGACTTTGGTAGCATACTCGGAAGCCTTGGAATAGTCCTTATGATAGAGGTATACGCGGGCGAGGAGCGCCTGGATGGCGAGTTTGTTGAAAGTAGCCTTCGGGTCGGAGGCACCGCTGCGCTGATAGCTGTCGGCCATCAGGCCTTCGGCCGTCGTCAGGTCGGAAATGACCTGGGCGAAGGTCTCTTCCACAGAAGCGCGGGCCGGCATGTCGGTCGGCAGCTGCGGCTCGGTGATCACGCACACGCCGTATTCGCCGTTGGTGCCGTTCAGGCGGCTGTAGAGACGGAGCAGGTCAAAGTGAGCGAGGCCGCGCAGGGCAAGAGCCTCGGCCTTCAGGTTGTTGAGGTCAGCTTGGGTCACGCTGCTCGAAGTCAACTCATCGTTGTTGTCGATGGCGAAGATGACGTTGTTGGCAGCGGAGATCACAAAGTAGGCCGTACCCCAGAGACCGGACGTGGAGCTCGGCTCGTAGGACATGCTGTACGGCACCATCATACGGCCGGACTGGAAGTTCGTGTTGATCGGAATCATGGCGTTGCCGGCACGCATCTCGGAGTCCAGCACATAGAAAGCTCCGTACCAGTTATTGCTCACGAGCGGAGAGTAGGCACCGCCGATGGCTTTGTTCAGACCGTTGTAGTCGGAGAGCGTCAGTTCCGTACTCTGCGACATGATCGGATCCTCGGTCAGGAATTCGCTCATGCTGCAGGAAGCGGCCAGCGTCAGGATTGCGAAAAGTGCAATGATATTCTTTTTCATGTTCTTTTCCTCCTAAATTAGAAAGTGAGTTCAATACCGCCGGCAAAGGTCTTGGTCTGCGGGTAGATACCCCAGCCCATACCTTCCATACCGCGTTCAGGATCCCACCAGTACACATCGTGGAACGTGTAAGGGTTCAGGGCGCTGAAATAAATCTTGGCTCCCTTCATGTTGATCTTCTTGAGAAGATTCTGGGGGAGGTTGTAGGCCAGCGTAATGTCCTTGATACGGAAGTAGTCGCCGCGCTGGAGCCAACGGGTCGAGTTGGCGTAGGAGTTCGAGGAGTTACCAGCGACCGGTTTCGGATTGCAACCCGTGTCGCCCGGTTGCCTCCAGTAATTCATGGCGCGAGCCATCTGGTTCATGGACATTTGGTTACCGTCGGCGTTCAGGTAACGCCACTCGTAGATGTACACCAGGTTGTTGGTCTTGAACTCCGTGAAGATGCTCAGTTCGAGGCCCTTCCAGTTGAGGCTCGTGTTGAAACCACCCGTGAACTTCGGTTCCGGGGAACCGGCATAGATGTAGCGGGCCTGGTTGTAGTTGTTGGTCAGCAGGTAGTAGGACTCATCATCCGGATGCTCCGGATCGGTCGCACGGAAGAGGGCGTCGCCGTTGGTCGGGTCCACACCGTAGTAATCCTTCAGGTAGAAGTTGTAGAAGCTCTTGCCCACCACGTGGCGCAGACGGCTGTCGTAGGAGGAGGCCATCCATTCATCGTCGCCCAGGTCAATGACCGTCGATTTGTTGTAGGCGATGTTGAAGCCGGCCGTCCACACGAAGTCGGTGTTGCGGATGATGTCACCTTCCAGCTGGAACTCGATACCCTTGTTGTTCATCGAGCCGATGTTCATGAAGTTGCTGCCGAAACCGGAGGTCTGCGGGACCTGCTTGTTGAGCAGCATGTCGCTCGTGTTACGGGTGTAAAGATCCAACTGACCGCTCAGGCGGTTGTTGAAGAAGGCGAAGTCGAGACCCACGTTCCAGGTCTTGTTGAGCTCCCAGGAGAGGAGGTCGTTGGCCGGGCTGGACGGGAGCATGCCGTTGCCGCCGTTGTAAGCGGTGGAGGCGTACACACCGTAAGCACGGTACGGGCTGATATTGTTGTTACCGTTCACACCGTAGCTGGCACGGATCTTCAGGAGCGAGAGCCAGTCGGAAGCGCTCTGCATCCACTCTTCATTCGAAACGTTCCAGGAAGCGGAGGCGGACCAGAAGGTACCCCACTTGTTCTTGGCGCCGAAGAGCGAGGAACCGTCTTCACGGATGGAAGCCGCGAAGAAGTAGCGGTTGGCGTAGTTGTAGTCCACATTGCCGAAGAACGACAGCAGGGTGCGGGCGTTCTTGGAGTCGGAAATCTGGCTCGAGCTGGTAACGGAGGTGGAGAAGTACGGGATGTTGGCATCCACGCCCGGAGCGTAGCCGTAGAGCGAAGCGTAGGTCTGCTTCATGGCTTCCTGGCCAATCATCACGCGGAGCGAGTGGTCGCCGAACATCTTGCTGTAGGTGGCGGTGTTGGAGGTGGTTATGCGGACATACTGGCTACGGGAACCCTGCAGGGTGCCTTCCGTGTCACCCGGGTCCGGACCCCAGTAACGGATACCTTCGCCGAAGGTGCCTTCGAACATGTTGTTGGTCTTGAATACCAGACCTTCCAGCGGCGTCCAGGTCAGCGAAAGGGCGGCCTGCGTACGGAACTGCTTCTCCCACTGGTCTTCACCGTGTTCGAGTGCATTCCAAAGCGGGTTGGTGTTGGAGTTCTCAGGAATCTTCTGGTTGTACTCGCCGGTTTCAGGGTCGAAGACCGGCGTCCAAGGACGGATGATCAGACCGCCGAAGAACGGGTTGGAGTAATACAGCGACTGCATCTCGGTATCGTGGTTCTCGGTGTAAGCGATGTTGACGCGGGTTCCGATGTCGAGGGTGCGGGTCAACTTATAATCGGAGTTGACACGGCCGGTGAGACGCTTGTAGCTGGTGGCGTAGGAAACACCCTGGTTGTCCTGGTAGGAGAGGGAGGAGTAGAAACGGCCGCGGTCGGTACCGGCCTGGGCGTTCACCTCGTATTCCTGCAGTT
>JAEEOM010000180.1 GCA_016284265.1 Bacteroidales bacterium
TCAAAGGCATCGACGTGGTAGCCGTCACAGGCGACACCAGTCGCGAAATCGACAACATTACCTTCGATTCGCGTACCTGTCGGCCGGGCTCGCTCTTCATCGCCGTTCCCGGCACCGCCGTGGACGGTCACGCCTTTATCGGCAAAGCCGTCGAAGCAGGCGCTTCTGCGGTCCTCTTTCAGAACGACACGCCCGGTCTCGAAGCCTTTGCAGACGTAACGTTTGTCAAGGTTGTCGACAGCCGCCGCGCTCTTGCGTTGGCAGCGGACAACTGGTACGACCATCCGTCAGGCAAACTCAACCTGGTAGGCATCACGGGCACCAATGGCAAGACCACCACGGTCACCCTGCTTTACAACCTGTTTACCAACCTGGGATGGAGCTGCGGTCTCATCTCCACCATCGCCAACTACATCGACGGCGAGCGGCTGGAAACCAGCCACACGACCCCCGACCCCATCGAGCTCAACAGCCTGCTCGCCCGCATGGTCGAAAAGGGCTGCAATTACTGCTTCATGGAAGTGAGTTCCCACTCGGTGGACCAGGAGCGGATCGCCGGACTGGAATTCAAGGTCGCCATCTTCTCCAACCTGACCCACGACCACCTCGACTACCACAAGACCTTCGCCGCCTACCGCGACTGCAAGAAGCGCTTCTTCGACCAGTTGCCCGCCAACGCTTTCGCCCTGACCAACGTGGATGACCGCAACGGCGAAGTGATGGTGCAGAACACCCGCGCGCAGATCCGCACCTACGCCTGCAAGCGCATGGCGGACTTCCGGTGCAAGATCATCGAGGAGAGTCTGGAGGGCATGCTGGTCAGCATCGACGGCACGCAGGTCTGGACCCGGTTCATCGGAGCGCACAATGCCTACAACTTGCTGGCCGTCTATTCGACCGCCGTGCTGCTCGGAGCGAAACCGGAAGAAGTCCTCGTCCAGATGAGTGCATTGGGTCCGGTAGCCGGCCGGCTCGACTTCCTGCGTGGCGGCAACGACCTGACAGCTGTCGTGGACTACTCCCACACTCCCGACGCCCTTGAGAATGCACTTCGGACGCTCCGCGAGACGGCGTGCGACCGCACCCTGATTTGCGTTTTCGGCTGCGGCGGCAACCGCGACCGGACCAAACGCCCCGAGATGGGCGTGATTGCGGCCAAATATGCCGACCGCGTGGTCGTAACCTCCGACAATCCGCGCCACGAAGATCCCGACGAGATCATCCGGGAGATCCGCGCCGGCATGGATACCGCCGCCCGGGCGAAGAGCCTCTTCCTTACCGACCGGCGCGAAGCCATCCGCACCGCCTTGATGACTGCCCCGCAGGGCGCCGTCATCCTGGTGGCCGGCAAGGGACACGAAGACTACCAGATCATCGGTGACACCAAATACCACTTCGACGACAAGGAAGTGATTGCCGAAACCTTCGAAGAAATGAAATAAAAGATATGCTATACCACCTGTTTGAATATCTCAAAAGCATCGGATTCGACTTCCCCGGAGTCGGCCTGATGCACTACATCTCGTTCCGGGCCATCTGCTGCAGCATCCTGGCCATCTTCACCTCCCTGTGGGTAGGCAAGAAGATCATTGCCCGGCTGCAGAAGAAGCAGATCGGCGAGACCATCCGCGACCTGGGTCTGGAAGGACAGTTGCAAAAGAAGGGCACGCCGACCATGGGCGGCATCATCATCCTGATTTCGATCCTGGTCCCGATCCTGCTCTTCGGCAATCTGACCAACACCAACATCCTGCTGCTGATCCTGACCACCGTCTGGCTGGGAGCGTTGGGATTCCTCGACGATTATATTAAGGTATTCAAGCACGACAAGGAAGGCCTCAACGGCCGGTACAAGATCATCGGGCAGGTAGCGCTCGGCATCATCGTGGGCCTCACGCTCTACTTCACTTCCGAACAGGGCGTCAGCTACAGCCGGACCACGATTCCTTTCTTCAAGGGCAACGAGTTCGACTACAAATGGCTCATCCCCTTCAACGGTCCCGTTGTCCGGGCCCTGCAGGGCGGCCTTTACGTGATTGTCATCACGTTCATCATCACCGCCTGCTCGAACGGCACCAACCTGACCGACGGCATGGACGGCCTGGCGGCCGGCGTCTCGGCCATCGTCGGCGCGACGCTCGGCGTCCTGGCCTATCTCTCCGGCCACGCCGGCTTTGCCGAATACCTCAACATCATGTATCTGCCGAACATCGGTGAAGTCACCGTCTATGTCTGCTGCTTCGTAGGTGCGTTGCTGGGGTTCCTGTGGTACAACTCCTTCCCGGCCCAGGTGTTCATGGGCGATACGGGTTCACTGGCACTGGGAGGCATCATCGGCGTGCTGGCCATCATCATCCGCAAGGAGCTCCTGCTCCCCATTCTGTGCGGTGTCTTCCTGGCGGAGAGCCTCTCGGTCATCATCCAACGCTACTATTTCAAATATACCAAGAAGAAGACCGGAACGGGCGTGCGGGTCTTCCGCATGTCGCCGCTCCACCACCACTACCAAAAGGAAAATCCGGATGCGCTGATCCAGAAGCCGCGCCAGATCCATCCTGAAAACAAAATCGTCGTCCGGTTCTGGATCGTATCCATCCTCCTGGCGGTCATTACCATCGTAACCTTGAAAATCAGATAATCATGAAGAAAGCAGTCATTCTCGGCGGCGGAGAGAGCGGCGTGGGCGCCGCAGTCCTGGCAAAAGTCCAGCACTATGACACATTCCTGTCGGACAGCGGCACGCTGAAAGAAAGCTACCGCAACGAACTGCAGAAATGGGAGATTCCCTTTGAAGAGGGCGGACACAACGTCGAAAAGATTCTCGCAGCCGACCTTGTGATCAAGAGCCCGGGCATCCCGGAGACCGCCCCGCTCATCGTCAAATTGCACGAGTTGGGAACCCCGGTCATCTCCGAAATCGAATTCGCCGGTTATTATGACAAAGCGCGCAAAATCTGCATTACGGGAAGCAACGGCAAGACTACGACCACGTCGTTGATCTATTACCTGCTGCAGAACGCCGGCCTCAACGTGGGCCTGGGCGGCAACATCGGCAAGAGCTACGCCATGCAGGTAGCCACCGAGCAGCACGATATCTATGTGCTCGAGATCAGCAGTTTCCAACTCGACGGCATGTACGACTTCAAGGCCGACATCGCCGTGCTGATGAACATCACGCCCGACCATCTCGACCGCTACGACCACTGCTTCCAGAATTATATCAACGCGAAGTTCCGCATCACCCGCAACATGCGTCCGGAAGACTGTTTCATCTTCTGCAACGACGACGAAGTGACCATCGGCGAACTCAACAAGATCGTGGTCCAGGCCAAGAAACTCCCGTTCACCCAGAACGGCACCGTGACGGAAGGCGCCTGGCTGGAAGATGACCGGATGCGTGTGCGCTACGAAGGTGACGAATTCGACATCCTGGTACAGGATCTGGCACTGGAAGGCAAACACAACGTCTATAATTCGATGGCCGCGGCCATCACCGGCAAGATCATGCACATCACCAACGACACCATCCGCCGGTCGCTGACCACGTTCGAAGGCGTGGAGCACCGGATGGAAAAAGTCATGACCGTCGGCGGCGTACTCTATGTCAACGACTCGAAGGCGACCAATGTCAATTCAACCTGGTATGCCCTAGAAAGCGTCCAGACGCCCATCGTCCTGATTCTGGGCGGCACCGACAAAGGCAACGACTACGGCCCCATCGCCGACCTGGTCCGCGAGAAGGTGAAAGCCATCGTCTGCCTGGGTGTGGACAACCGGAAGATCAAGGACTTCTTCGGCGGCATGGTCCCCGTTTACGAGACACTTTCGGCCGAGGAATGCGTCAACCAGTGCGCCGCGCTGGCAGTTGCCGGCGACACCGTATTGCTGAGCCCCTGCTGCGCCAGTTTCGACCTGTTCAAGAATTACGAGGACCGCGGCCGCCAGTTCAAGGAGGCGGTCCGAAAACTGTAGCGTATGAAGGCTTTCTGGAAGCTCAAGGGAGACAAGGTGATCTGGATCATCGTCGTGCTTTTCGCGATGATCTCCATTGCTGCGGTCTTCTCGTCCAGCAGCTTCCTGGCCTCGTCGCGCGGTATCAGTAAAGTCGCCATCTTCATGGAGCAGACCAAGTCGGTGCTCATGGGATTCGTGGCGTTGCTGATCTGTTACCTGATTCCCCTGCGGTTCTACAGAACGTTCTCACTCGTCATATTCGGGGCATCGGTCCTGATGCTCCTGATGCTCTTCGTCCCCGGGCTGCGCGCCGAGATCAACGGCGCCGTGCGCGGCATCAAGATCGGCGGCCATACCTTCCAGGTGTTCGAATTCGCCAAGATCGGCGTAATCCTCTACCTGGCCAAAGCCCTGGAAATGTGGGGCGACCAACTCGACGACTTCAAACAGTTCGCACTCAAGATCCTCCTCCCGATCGGCGCCGTCTGCCTGCTGATCATGCAGAACAGCTTCTCATCGGCCCTGTTGATTGCCATCATCAGTTTCCTGATCCTCTTCTTCCTCGATGTCAGCTGGAAGAATCTGGGCATTACCATCGGCATCGTTGCTGCGGCCGTCCTGCTGCTGTTCCTCACTTACCACGCCTTCTTTGCGGGCCGGCCCGAACATCAGCAGTCGACCGTCGGCAAGATTTTCAACCGCTTCGGGACCGTGGAAAGCCGTCTGACCGCCCACTTTGACAAGGAGGAGGAAGAAGAAAGCCTGGATGGACTCTCCCGCACGGAAATCCAGCAGCGCAAGGACAAGGACCGCCAAAGCGAAAACGCGAAGGTGGCCATCTCGGAAGGCGGCATTTTCGGCAAAGGCCCGGGCAAAAGCACCCAACGCTATTCCCTGTCGATGGCTTTTTCCGACTTCATCTACGCCTTCATTGTCGAGGAGTACGGCTTGTTGGGCGGCGCTGTCGTCATCCTGCTGTACCTGATCTTCCTGTTCCGATGCATCCGGCTCTGCCAGCGATGTAAAGCCACGTATTCAAGCGTGCTGATCGTGGGGCTTTCCTTCCTGATCGCCACGCAGGCCTTCCTGCACATCCTGGTCAACGTCCGCCTCTTCCCGATCACCGGCCATACACTTCCGCTGATCAGTCATGGCGGCACTGCCTACCTAGTCTTGTGCGGCGCCTTCGGCATGATCCTGTCGGTCAATCGGCAGCTCGACAAACAGGATGCCCGTGAGCGTGCGGAACGTGAAGCAGCAGCGGCCCAACTGACCGAAGAATACAACCCCGACACCACCAGCACGACTGACCATACTGAAATAACCTATACCACCCATGAATAATCCACGCATCATCATCAGCGGCGGCGGAACCGGCGGACACATCTTCCCCGCCCTCTCGATTGCCCATTCAATCAAGGAGCTTTGTCCGGAAGCGGAGATTCTCTTTGTCGGCGCCGAAGGAAAGATGGAGATGGAGCGCGTACCCGCGGCAGGTTACAAAATCATCGGACTGCCCGTGGCCGGACTACAGCG
>JAEEOM010000181.1 GCA_016284265.1 Bacteroidales bacterium
TCGCGTCCGCCAATAAAGACTGGACGGACACAGTCCAGTTCGGCAACCGGCGATTCGTCAATCTGTTGCTGGCCATGTGCCTGCTCCTGCTGGCCTTCGCCGTGCTCAACTATATCAATATGACCACGGCCTTGACAGGCTTCCGGGCCAAGGAAATGGCAACCCGGCGGCTGGTCGGCGCGGACAAGCGCAGCATTTTCCTGAAAGTCATCCTGGAGAGCACGCTGATGTGCGGCATCTCGATGCTGCTGGCCATTCTGTTGGCCGAGGCGCTCTCGCCGCTGGCATCCCGGATCCTGTCGTACCCGGTATCCATTTTCAAGGCCGTCTCGCCGGTCAATGTGCTGCTGGTGCTGGGCTTCATCGCCGTGCTGGGCGTCCTGGCCGGCATTGTTCCGGCCCTGCTGATCCAGCGGGCCCAGCCCATCGAAATCGTCCGCGGCACACTGCGGCTCAAGACCAAGACGGTCTATAGCAAAGTCATCATCGTCGTGCAGAATGTCGTGGCCGTCGTGATGCTGGTCAGCGCCCTGACCATGGGCCTCCAGATCCGGCATATGATTACGGCCGATTTGGGCTACAATACGAAGGACATTCTTGTGGTTGACAACGCCTTCGGCCAGACCGGGCAGATCCGTCCGTTGCTGGATAAGTGGCGGGAGGAGCCCTGCGTGGAGGAAGTCGGCCAGGGTGACGGCATCCCGCTGGAAGGGACGAATAACTGGACGATGGAAATGCCTGACGGGCACTGGGTGTCCTTCCAACAAATCCAGGGCGATGACAAATACTTTGACATCCTGGGCCTGAAGGTCAAGCAGGACAACCATCAGCGCGCCTGGTGGCTCAACGAATATGCTTTCAAGCAAATTGGTATTGAGGAATCTGCGACAGAATTCCAGACCGCTCAAAATGGGACACTTCAGATTGGTGGCATCTATTACGATTTCAAGATCCGTCCGCTGGAGGCCGACCAAAGTGCTGCGATGATTTACAATCGCGGGGAGAATCCCGATGATGATTATCCTTGGGTGCTGATTGTGAAAACGACAGGCGACAAGGCCGCTGCGAAGAAGCGGGTGGAAGCCGTTGCCGGTGAAGTATTTCCGGGCAGGTTGTTTGAATCTCAGTATATCGAAGAGATGATTGAAGACGGCTTTGCCGATGAGACCCGGGTTTTGCACATCGTACTCATCTTCACGCTGCTGTCCATCCTGGTAAGCGCCTTGGGCCTCTTTGCCATGAGCTCCTACTATATGCAGCAGGAAATCCGCAGCGTGTCGGTGAAGAAGGTCTTTGGAGCCGAGTATTCCAGCGTGCTGAAGGAACTGGTGCTGTCGTTCATGAAGATGGTGGGAATCGCCTTCGTGATTGCCGTGCCCGTCGCCTGGTTTATCATGAACCGCTGGCTCTCCGGCTACGGCCATCACATCTCCCTCCACTGGTGGATCTTCCTGGCCGCCGGAGCCGTAGTGGCGCTGATTGCCGCCGTATCCGTCCTCTACCAAAGCATCAAAACCGCCCGGACGAATCCGGCCGAGGCATTGAAGAAAGAATAAAGGGATTCCCGGTCAAGCCGGGAATGACGATGAAGTAAACAATTTAAAAACAAATAATTATGATTAAAGTTTCCAACCTTTGCAAAGTCTTCCGGACGGAAGAAATTGAGACCACGGCTCTGAACGGCGTATCGTTTGAAATCAAGGACGGCGAGTTCGTCGCCATCATGGGCCCTTCGGGCTGCGGCAAGTCCACGCTACTGAACATCCTGGGCCTGCTGGACAACCCTACCAGCGGTTCGTATGAACTCCTCGGCACTGAGGTCGGCGGCCTCAAGGAAAAGGAGCGCACAAAGTTCCGCAAGGGCAACATCGGCTTCGTGTTCCAGAGCTTCAACCTGATCGATGAACTCAATGTGTATGAGAACATCGAGCTGCCGCTGCGCTACCTGAACATTTCCGCGGCCGAGCGTAAACAGAAAGTGACCGAAATCATGAAGCGCATGGCCATCAGCCACCGCGCCCAGCACTTCCCGCAGCAGCTCTCCGGCGGTCAGCAGCAGCGCGTCGCCATCGCCCGCGCCGTCGTCGCCGGCCCGAAGCTGATCCTCGCGGATGAGCCGACCGGTAACCTCGACTCCAAAAACGGTAAGGAAGTGATGGACCTGCTGAAAGAGCTCAACGCCGAGGGCACGACCATCGTGATGGTGACCCACTCCCAGAAAGACGCCGCCCAGGCCC
>JAEEOM010000019.1 GCA_016284265.1 Bacteroidales bacterium
GCCATCCTGTGAAAAGAGAAAGAGTTGGATGTCGTTGACGACGGCATCGTTTCCCGCAGGTGTCGTATCCGCTTTTGTGACAGCTCCGCTGCGGACAGAGACAGACAAAGATCCCTCCCCCGGCTGCACGTCCGGTGCGATCAGTGAGTTGCAGGCTGCGAGGCCCATCAGGCCTGCCGCAGCAATAAGAATGATTCGTTTCATGAGTATTTGATAATGAATGGATAATTGTCCTTAATAAATCCCTTGCAGATTACCTCCGTCTGTCCAGTCTTCCACCGTCACTGTCGCTGCGATGCCGGAATAATCTGTCAGGGGATCTTCCGGATGCTCCACCCCATATCCGGCAATCGTCAGGTCTATGTGATAGTGCCGGTTACGGCGGATCCGTTCCAATGTGACAGGGTACCAGGTCGTCCTGCCACCTAATTGCGCCTTGACGACGAAGCGGGTGCTGCGGCTTCCCCAGTTTTCCCGATCGTGACTGTCCGGTGATGCGTTGGGATAAGGATAGAAACTATGGCCGCTTGCCAGACTGTCGGAAGCCCCCAGTGGAATGTCAAGACGGGCGTAGAGCAAGTCTGCCGGGCAATCCGCCACCGGCGGCTCCTCAAAAATCATCCGGTTGTACCAGCGGGCAGCAGCATCTGGAATGGAGTCAGTGAGGGCCAGTGTGTTCTGACCGACGACATTGGTCAGGCCTATTGCCTCAACAACAAAGGGCTTGCTGGCCAAGGTTCCGGAAAAAGCCGTCCGGATCGTGCAGGTCACTTTGCCGACCAGCCGGGTGACTTCGACGGTAATCTTCTCGTCAGCCTCGATCAGATGGTCGGAGAGCGCGCCCACCATCACGAAGTTCCCGACGCCATTCTCGGAAAGGGTTGTGATTGTGGCAAGCAGGTCGCTCTTCGTGATGGCAACCCGGGGCAAGCCCGTCTTGTTGGCGACCACGACAAAATCATAAACCTCATCGGTCAGGTAAAAGTCAAAACGGCCGTCGGTCGAGTCGTACGTATCGACCAGCGTTCCCGTGCGGCTGAACACATAGAGAAGGCAACGGACCACATTGCTTTCGGCAAGCGAAGGCACATCCAGCGCACGGGTCTGCAGGGCACTGCCGGCCAGTTCCAGGGAAACGTGCCGGGCGGCCAGTTCTTCCGTACATGCGGCGCAGGGCTCCTTGTCGCATCCTGCTGCGACAAGGAGTGCGCCGGTCACAAATAAAAAACGTTTCAAGAGTTTCATTTTCATATCGCTTCAGATTCGCGGTTCAGGCCATATTTCCGGATCAGGGCACTGATTTCCGGATCCAGGTTGCCCCGGTGCACGAAGGCACTGTTCTGGGCACAGGCGTGCAGATAGCACTCCACCGCACTGCGCTCGTCACCCTGCCGGGCATATAGCAGGGCGAGCATGTAATTCACTTCGGCATTGCGGTCGAGCTTCTCGAGAATGGCCAACGCGCTCGCGTTGTAATCGAGACAGCAGTAAGCAATGGCGGTATTGTAGTCGGCATACGGACGCAGCAACGTGAGCGCCTGTTTGTAATCCCGGTCCCGGATAGCCTGGACACCTGCCATGTATGTCGTATCGAGCACGGTTGTCCGGATCGTATCCTGCAACATGTTGCGCCGGTGGAGACGGAAAGCGAAGACTACGGTCCGCAGGCGCGGATAGAGTTCTTTCGAGAGATACGGATAATAGTCGTCCGCACGCATGGCAGTTTCGCGACGGTCCGGATCGGTCTCCTGCCGGCGTTTCTGATAGACCTGCTTCTGTTCCGTAGACATGTGTTCATCTGCATCGACGAGCCGGTCAAGTTGTTCCCAGTTCTCGGGAACGGCGTAGCTGCTGAAATGAATTTCAGGGCGCTCACGGCTTTCCGGATCGGCCAGCGTTCCATCCAAGTCCATCCGGACGCCTTGAGCCCGGTCCACCGAATCGGCGTAACGTTTCATGAAAGCGGCGAAATAACGGCCCACACTCCGGCTCCGCCGCTGGGAGAGTTCTCCGTTGGAACGCCACGATCCTTCCGGCGAGGCATGCGCCGTCACCACGATGCTGTCCAGGTCGAATTCCTGGTTTTCAAGCAGAGAAGCCAGCGTCGCACGGATACGGCCGATCTCCCGGAGATTGTCTCCCAGTTCCTCCCGCACGGCATCTTCGCCCACGCCGAACAGCAGCCGGGCCTCATCCTGCAGATCCACCCGCCGCGAGATGATTTGATCGAGATACCGTTCCCGGCCATCCACAAAAGCGCTCAGCGAACTGATGTAAAAGGTAAGCGGGTCGCTCTCCGGCACGGTATAGACCACCTTGTCCTGTTCACATACTTCGCCCAGAAGCCGGATATCCACCTTGCGCAGGCGGGGCCGGGTAGCGATGGTCTGCACATAGTTATAGACAAACTCTCCCGCCTCGTTGACAATCAGCGTGTCGAGCCGCAGATGGCCTGTCTGGAAAGGTGCTTTCACATATTTGCGGAACATCTTGTCCTTGTCCCGGATCTTTCTTTCATTGCGGCGCACCAGCAGTCCATAGGTATAGTAATCAATGGCCTGCCGCTCGGTCACGCCATAGACGGAAGCAAATTCGCCGTCCGTCACGACGGAGGTGTCGCGCCGGAACGCGTAAAGTGCCGGAATATTCCGCTGGATGAACACCTCCAGCTGATGCCGGTCGATGAACCGGGTCGAGTCGGTGACGATCGACCGCAAGAAACGCTCATAGTGTTGATAACCGCGCAGTTGTGCCTTACGATAGTCCTTGCCCGTAATCAGGATGTCATCGAGGTCCACCGTATCTTCCAGGATTTCCATCCGGGGATGGAACCGGACCTGCCAGCGGCTGTCCTGCATCGCGGCCGGTACGATGACCTGGAACTCCAGATCGACGCGGCCATGCCGTTCCGCCACATTCCGGAAACGGGCTGTCACCCGGGCGGCCTGCAGCGTTTCATTCGCTACCATCTCGCCGCTCTCCTCATCGCGGACCGCATTCATGATGATGACTTCATGCCCCATGAAATCGTGGACCACCAGGCTGTCCTGCTCGAAACGGGGCATGTCGAGTTCCTGAAACGAGGTGCTGTAATGGGCGGGCAGGGCCAGCGAAGCGGTCAGCTGCTGCTCCTGCAGTTGTTCCGCCTTGCGGGACGTTGCACAGGAAACGGCCAGGCCGACGGCCAGGCAGCCCGCCAGGATAAGCGATCTTCTCATAGGTTCAGAAAATATAGGTCAGGGATACTTGTACGTCATTCGAAGGGAGAAGAAACCATTTCCACGCATCCCGGATCAGCCGGCCATCCTCGGCAGAGAGGATCCGGCCGCAACGCGGACAGCGGTACAGGGTGTAGCGCGCCCGACCGGCCCATAGCCCCAACCCCAGGTCAAGGTTCCAATGGTCGGAAATCAGCCAGCTGTAGCCGGCGCCTACACCCAGGCCTGCCGCAACGCCCTCCTCGGTTTTCATCTTCCGAAAAAGACCACCGCGGTTATACTCCTCCAGTTGCGCTTTTGCGCCGAACCACCACGAGGAGGAGACATTCCAGGGCCACCAGCGCAGTCCGAGCGAAGCAGTCCGCGCACGGTTCTGAAAAGGATTTCCTTTTTCCACCGAACCGTAGTTCCAGTTATTGTAGCGGGCGGCCGCATGCAGGGATAGATGCCGGCTGAGTGAGACTCCGGCCTGCAGATTGGCCGTTCCCAGGTTCGCCCAGTCCAGTAAGTTCGTGGAGAGCGTGACTTCCTGCGCCGATATCGAAGTTGTCAGAAAGAGGCAGAGCGCCAGCAGGATGCGATGTTTCATAAGACCATATTGCATTTACGGCGGCAAAGCTAAGGCACCCCCACCCACAAATAAAAACTCGGAGAAGGTAGTTGGATGAAGTTTTCAGCATCCCGAGAAAAACGGGAAAAATCCAGATTCGGAGTGGCCAGAATGGCCTTTTCGGGTGTTTTTCTTAAAAAACTGACAAAATGTCGGCCCGGCTGCGTTGGTATCTTTTTTGATTTTCAGGGACGCAGCAATGAAAAATATTAAAAAACGATAATTATGATGAAAGGAAAAATCGGGGTGACTACGGAAAACATCTTTCCGGTCATCAAAAAGTTCTTGTATTCCGACCATGACATCTTTATGCGGGAACTCGTCGCCAACGCTGTCGATGCGACGCAGAAACTGAAAGCCTTGGCCGGGACCGGCGAATTCAAGGGTGAACTGGGCGACCTGACCATCCATGTGGACGTGGACAACAAAGCCAAGACCATTACACTGACCGACCGCGGCATCGGCATGACGGAAGAAGAAGTAGACAAGTACATCAACCAGATCGCCTTCTCTTCGGCCGGCGAATTCCTGGAGAAATACAAGGACAAGGCAGGCAGCATCATCGGTCACTTCGGACTGGGTTTCTATTCCGCCTTCATGGTGGCACAAAAAGTCCGTATCGAGACCCTCTCCTGGCAGGAAGGGGCCAAGGCGGTGAAGTGGGAATGCAAGGGCGAACCTGATTTCACCATGACGGAGAGCAAGAAGAGCGATCGCGGCACCACGGTCACCCTCTTCCTCGACGCGGACAGTGAGGAGTTTTCCGAAGAGGCGAAAGCGGGTGCCCTGTTGAACAAGTATTGCAAGTTCATGCCCGTCCCCATCTGCATGGGCAAACAGAAAGAGTGGAAGGACGGCAAGTATGTCGATACCGACAAGGACAACATCATCAACGACACCGAGCCCCTGTGGACCCGCAAGCCCAGCGAGCTCAAGGACGAAGACTACCTGACCTTCTACAACAAACTCTATCCGATGCAGGAAGATCCCCTCTTCCACATCCACCTCAACGTCGATTACCCGTTCAACCTGACCGGTATTCTCTACTTCCCCAAGATCAAAGACCGGCTGGAAGTCACGCGCAACAAGATCCAGCTCTTCTGCAACCAGATGTTCGTCACCGACTCCGTCGAGAACATCGTACCGGAGTTCCTGACCCTGCTGCACGGCGTCATCGACTCGCCCGACATTCCGCTCAACGTGTCGCGCAGCTACCTGCAGGAAGACGCCAACGTGAAAAAGATCTCTTCCTACATCACCAAGAAGGTGGCCGACCGGCTGGAAGAGATATCCAAGAACAAAAAAGAGGAATTCGAGCAGAAGTGGGACAACCTGAAACTCTTCATCGAGTACGGTATGCTCACCGACGAGAAATTCTGCGACCGCGCACTGAAGTTCGCGCTGCTGAAGAACACGGACGGTACTTTCTTCAAATACGACGACTACGCTGAAAAGATCAAGGAAGCCCAGACCAACAAAGACAAGAAGATCGTTTATCTGTACTGTACGGATCCGGTCGCCCAGTATCCCCAGGTCGAAGCGGCCAAAGCCAAGGGTTACGACGTACTGGTCTTCGATTGCCCGCTCGATGCCCATTTCGTGAACCTGCTGGAAGGAAAACTGAAAGACGCCACGTTCAAACGCGTGGACGCCGATGCCATCGACCGTCTGGTGGAGAAGGAAGAGCGGACGAAATACGAAATTTCGGAAGAAGATGCCAAATACGTGACCAGCGTTTTCGAAGAAATCCTGCCCAAGGAAAACAAATACGATGTAAAGGTGGAAAACCTGGGCGAAGCAGCCGCTCCGATCCTGATCACACAGAGCGAATTCATGCGCCGTTACCGCGACATGGCAGCCCTGGGCGGCGGCATGAACTTCTACGGCGAACTGCCCAACAGTTACAACATCACGGTCAACGCTGAGAATCCGGTCGTCAAGAAGATCCTGGGCGAAACCGGCATCAAGGCCCTGACCGCCGACAACACCCTGCTCAAGCAGGTTACCGACCTGGCACTGCTTGCCAACGGCATGCTGAAAGGCAAGGCCCTGGCTGATTTCATCAAGCGAAGCGAAGAGCTGCTATAATTTCTTCTTTCCGAAACCATCCACGAGCAGGATGGTAACCAGGCGCGTGAGCACGGCCAGCGCGATGAAATTCGTACCCATCTCCAGCCGCATCACGATGAACCGCGAGTTCATCTTGAAATTGAGCAGCAACATGGCCACCAGGAACACATCGATCATGTTCCACTTGTCCACCGACTGAAGTTTCAGGAACTGGCGCCCCGTCCCCAAGCGGAGCGCCAGTTCGATGTATTTGAGGATGGGAAGGATAAACGTGAAAACCAGAATGATGGAAGCCACCAGATACTCGCTGCTCTCCCAGAACATCTCCACGGAGTCGAACAGCGTCACCTCCTGGTGTTTGAGCGCAAACCCAAGCACCTGATACTTTGTGGACATCAGGGGATAGCAAAGTCCCAGGATATAAAACACGACCGATGCGGTCAGGAAGGCCACCGCTGCGAGATTCCGGGATGTCAAGAACTTGTACGGTTTTTTAAGCGGGATTTCCACGACTTACTGTTTTTTTTCTTACCTTTACAAAGATATCGTTTTTTATAATCATGTCCACAACTACGTTGATAATCTTGATCGCTGCGGTGGTTGCATGGGTGCTGGCGATTATCCTGACGCGGGCCTTGACACGGTCTTCGCTCCTGGCAGACCGGTCGCGGCTGGAGTCCATCCTGGATGTCCCGGCCCGTATCGAAAAAGCGGTTCAGGACACTGAAAAGGCCAAGGACGCTGTGATGGAGGCTCATGACAAAGCCCACGCAGAGGCCCTGGACGCCCGCGACCGGGCTCATGAAGCTGCGATGAGGACCCTGAAGGAACAGTTCGCCGAAGCGATGGGGCAGATGAAGGAGCAGGTCAAGAATGCGACGGACGAACTGCTGAAAAGCCGGCAGAAAGAATTCAAGGAGGCCAGCAGCGAAGCCCTTGGCACACTCCTGACCCCTGTCAAGGAAAAAATGGAGGAACTTCGCAAGGAAATGAACGCCAACAGCGACGTCCACAAGACCGCCCAAAGTGCCATCAAGAGTGACGTAGAGAACCTGATGAAATACACCGGCCGCGTGGCACGGAGCACCGACCAGCTGGCAGCCGCCTTCAAATATGGCAATAAACTGCAAGGCACCTGGGGCGAGACCATCCTGGAAGAACTCCTCTCCTCGCAGGGGCTCACCAAAGGCGTCCATTTCGACGTCCAGCCGACCATCGTCGACGCCGACGGCAGGACCGTCAAGAACGAGGACGGCTCCGCCATGCGTCCCGACGTGATCATCCACCTGGACCGCCGCCGTGAAGTGATCGTGGATGCCAAGACTTCCCTGGCCGATTACGTAAGCTACGTCAACGCCGAAAACGAGGAAGACCGGGTCCGCTACCTGCGGGCCCATATCGACAGCATCAAGAAACATGTGAAGGAACTTGCACGGAAAGACTACGCCTCTTACGTGCAACCGCCAAAAATGTCGGCTGGCTACGTCATCATGTTCGTCCCCAACATGGGTGCCCTCTGGACCGCCCTCAACGCCGAACCCGACCTGTGGCGATGGGCGGCCGAGCAGAACGTCTATATCGCTGACGAGCAGTCGCTTTACGGAGCCATCCGTATCGTCCAGCTCACCTGGACCCAGGTACAGCAAGCCGAAAACCACGAGAAAGTCTATGCCTTGGCCGGCGAGATGATGGACCGCGTGGACAAGTTCCTCGCTGCCTACGGCGAAGTGGGGAATGCCCTGGAAAAAGCCATGAAAGCCTACGGCGAAGCCGGCAAGAAACTGGCACCGAACGGTCAGAGCATCACCACCACTGCCATCAAACTCGCCAAAATGGGTGCCCGGAAAGGCAAACATATCGAACGTGCCCTGCAGGATGTCGATGATATCGGCGCCCTGGAAGAGGGCGACCGGGAATAATCTGAACTTTAAAAATCAAATAATGCGATATGGCTGATACCCCTACCCCCCACATCGGAGCAAAATACGGTGAAATCGCCGAGACCGTGCTGATGGCCGGCGACCCGCTCCGCGCGAAATTCATTGCCGATAACTTCCTGACCAACCCCGTGCAGTTCAATGAAGTCCGCGGAATGCTGGGCTATACCGGCACCTACAACGGCAAACGCGTCAGTGTCATGGGCCACGGCATGGGCATTCCCTCCATCGGAATCTATTCCTACGAACTCTACAACTTCTACGGCGTGAAGACCATCATCCGTGTCGGCTCGGCCGGATCGTACCACCCGGACCTGCACTTGGGCGACCTTGTCATCGCACAGGGAGCCTGCACCGATTCGAACTACGGTGCCCAGTTCGGACTGCCAGGCACCTTCGCCCCGATTGCTGACTTCGACCTGCTGAGGAAAGCCGCATCCGCCTGCGAGCAGCGCGAGCTCCACTACATGGTGGGAAACATCCTCTCATCCGATGTTTTCTATTCGGACAATCCGCAGTCGGAAAGCTGGCGGAAGATGGGCGTGCTGGCCGTGGAGATGGAAGCCGCCGCGCTCTATATGAACGCAGCCCGTTCGGGTAACCGGGCATTGGTGATCTGCACGATTTCCGACCATATCCTGACGGGTGAAGAGATGTCCGCCGACGAGCGGCGCACCACCTTCACCAACATGATGGAAGTCGCACTGTCGATTATCTAAGCACGAAGGTATAATGCCCGGAAGGCAAGGTATAACGCCCGGGCTGGTCGCCCGGGACTGCATATTCTGCCCCGTGCGTTACCTGCACATCCGTATCTTCCTCCACCGGCAGCGTCAGCGCCGCCGAGGTATTGGCCGGCACGGTGAATTCAAAAGCAAGGGAGCCGTCATCCAGATGTCGCCAGGCACTCTCAATCCGGCCATACACGGAATCATAATGCCCTTTCACGTACTGGAAGGAGCCGCCGACGCGCGGTTCGAGCACGAAGCGATGATACCCCGGATCCTCTTCCAACGGCCGGATGCCCAGCATGTAGGAGAACATCCACTCCTCGATGGCGCCGAATGAATAGTGGTTGAACGAGTTCATGTCTACCAGTCCGAAACCCCGCTGGATCGTATAGGAATTCCAGCGCTCCCACATCGTGGTCGCCCCCTGCATCACCGGATAGAGCCACGAGGGGTATTCACGCTGCTCGAAAAGTTGGTAAGCCACCTGATCAAAACCATTGCGGGAAAGGACAAGATTGATATAGGGCGTGCCGATAAAACCGGTCGTCAGTTTGTAACCATGCGCCGCCACGTTTTCCACCAGGTTCTGAAGAGCCAGCGGTTTATGAGACGCATCGAACAGATCGGCCTGGAGCGGAACGACATACGAAGTCTGCGTATTGGCCTTGAAGGAGGCATCGGCTCCGCCTGCGATCCATTCACTGTATGGCGGCACGTTCTTCGTCTCCTTCGTGATACCGTCCGGGCCCACGAACTCCCGGTTGAAGGCGGTCTTGATGCGTTCATACAATTCATGCCAACGGACGGCATCTGCATGAAGTCCCAACGCATTGGCCATCTTTTCCATCAGCATGGCGTCATAAGCATGGTAAGCCGTATTGGTGAGCGGCGTATTGGTGTGCTCCAACGCCACCCAGTCGCCATAACCGGTTCCGGGCTGGATGTCACCCACGGCCCGATGCTGGAGGTACTCCATGTACCGGACCATGGAGGGATAGTGGTCGCGCAGGAACTTCGCGTCGGCGTACTGGAGATAGATCTGCCAGGGGATGATGATGCCGGCTTCCATCCACCCCATGGCTCCACCACCCGGATTCGCTCCTTGCGGAGGTGCCGCGATGTTGGGGATGATGTTGGGATAACTGCCGTCATCGCCCTGGATGTCACGGATCGACTGGAACCAGCGCGTGAAGAACGGATCTACGTTCATATTGTAGGTAGCTGAACGCGAGAACACCTGGGCGTCGCCGGTCCAGCCCAGCCGCTCGTCGCGTTGCGGGCAGTCGGTCGGGATGGAGAGGAAATTGCCGCGCTGGCCCCACACGATGTTTTCGTAGAGCCGGTTCACGTCTGCGTCGGACGTCTCGAAGCCGCTGGTCTGCGCACCGATCGATTCGAGTACCAGGCCTTCCACATTCTCAAGTGGCAGGACCTTGTCGATGCCATGGATTTCAAGGTAGCGGAAACCATGGAAGGTGAAATGCGGCTGGAATACTTCTCCCCCGCCTTTGAGGATATAGTGGTCGGTCGACAGGGCACCGCGGTAATTCTCGTTATATACCCGACCTTTATTGGCCTCATACACTTCAGCGGTCAGCGGCGGGAGCGGATCCTCGGGCACTTCGGCCGGATAGATCATCTCGCCGTAGCGCACGGTGATTTCGGTTCCGGCCTTGCCCGAGAGCTTGATGCGCGGCACGCCCACCATGTTCTGGCCCAGGTCATAGACGAACACGCCGGGTGCGGGCTCGGTCACGGAAACGGCTTTCAGGACGATGTGGTTCCGGACGGGCGACCCGATGTAACTCGCGATCAGGATGCTGTCGGCCGGTGCTTCCACCACCTTCGCAGCGTTCCAGCCCGAATCATCGAAGCGGGCCTTGCTCCAGCCCGGCACTTCGCGCCGCGCGTCGTAATCCTCGCCGTTCTGGAAACTGTCGCTGAGGATCGGGCCGCCGCTGAAGGTCTTCCAACTATCGTCGGAAACAATGACTTCCTGTGTGCCGTCGGTATAGGTCAGCACGAGTTTGGCCAGCAGGGAAAGGTCGATGCCATACTGGTCCTGCCAGTTGGTAGCAAAGCCTGTAAAATCGCTCCACCAGCCGGCGCCCAACTGTGCGCCGAGGGCATTGTCGCCTTTGCGGAGCATGGGCGTCACGTCGTAGGTCTGGTAAAGGATCCGGTAGCGGTAGTCGGTGCAACCGGGATTGAACCAGTCGTCAGCCATCCGTTGGCCGTTGATTTCGTATTCATAGATACCGCGGGCCGTCGTGTAGAGCCGCGCTGAAGCCAGCGGTTTACTCACGGTAAACACTTTGCGGAGCATCGGTGCGCCGGTAATCTCAGCCGGTGAGAGCAGGCACCGTTCACCGCCTGGCACCTCATGGATCTCTTCGCTCCGATAGAGCGTGCTGTGCCACACTTCTTCGGTTACCGTCAAGTTCGAAAACGTGGCATCGCTGCCTGCCGGCTGGATCAGGCCCAGTTTGTTGAACCGGCAGTACGGCTTCCACACGTCGTCGGGATAAGGCGTTACGGAGAACTGTTCCTGGACCAGCTCCTTGCCGTCAAAGTACGGCTTGATGTAATAGCCGCGGGCATAATGGTGTCCCCAGATCTTCAGCGTCAAGTGGTGCGGCTTCAGCAGGTCCGCCGCGCGAACGCCGACAAGGGATTTTTCCCAGTCGAGCGTTTCCATGCCATCAGTCACGTGGGAGATGCTGAGCGTAACTGGAGAACCCGCCACAAGGCGTGCACGGACGAAATTCCCTTCATCGAGCCAACCCAGCACGAAATCAGCCTCCTGCGCCCCTGCGGCCAGACAAAGGTCGAAATCGAGGGTATAGTGGGAACGGTATTTCGAAAAATGGGGCTGCCCGTCGGAAATCCATTGTGCCCCCGACCAGCCGCTGTCCATCAGCCCCGTCTCAAACCAGGACGCCGCCTGGACCGTTACGGCTTCGGCACTGGTGACCTCCACGCCCCAGTCGTACCGCGTACAGGGTTTCAGCGACTCGCCCTGATACACGATACCCACCGACACATCGGAGGGAAGCACATTTCCCGCGCCCGAATCCCAAACCCGAGCACCCGAGACCGATTCGGTCACGACGATCCGGTATGATGCCTGCCGCTGGTCATAGAGGTCGCTCTCCATCTTCCAACTGAACCGGGGCTCCTGCGTATCGATGCCCAGGGGCGTGGTACAATAATCTACCTGCAAATCCGTCACGCGGAAAGGAGTCTCCGGTGTCCGGTTACAGGACAACAAGGCGAACGCTGCCAGGAGCGCGGTCAAAAAATGCTTCATGGTATTTATCACAGTCTTATTCAGCCAGGCGCTGGACTTGTTCCATCACCCGCAGGAAATTGCCACCGGCAATCAAGCGGATGTCATGCTCGGAATAGCCGCGTTTGCGGAGTTCGATGATGATCTTCGGCATCTTGCCGATGTCCTCCAGCCCGTCGGGGCAGGTTTCGATTCCGTCGAAATCACTGCCCAGGCCCACGTGCTTCACGCCGACCAGTTTCACGACATGGTCAATATGGTCCACGATCCGCTTGTAGGACGGACGCGGCACAGCGTTCATCGCCTCGACAGTCTCGCGCATCCGCTGCTGCAGGGCAGGATCGGCCGGGTTTTTCAGCCACTCCACTTGCGTATCTTCCTCGGCATCGATCAGCGCCGAGACTTTCGCGTTGTATTCTTTGTCCAAAAAAGGAGGATAGAAGTTGATCTGGATTACGCCCCCCTTTTCAGCCAGCGCCACGATCATCTCATCGGTCATGTTGCGGGGATGCTCATTGAGCGCCCGGCAGCATGAATGCGTAGCTACCACGGGCGCCTGGGAATACTTGAGCACATCCCAGAACGAATCATCCGAAATGTGGGAGACATCGACCAGCATCCCGAGCCGGTTCATCTCTGCAACCACTTCGCGGCCGAAGGGACTCAAGCCACCCCAGCGCGGTTCTGGCGAAGTGCAGGAATCACAGATCTCGTTGCTGCGGGAATGGGTCAGGGTCATATAGGTGATACCCAACCGGTTGAACATCCTCAGGAGCGACAGGTCCCGCTGAATCGGCGCACCGTTCTCCATGCCCATGAAAATGGAGATCAGGCCATTCTTGGCATTGCGGCGTGCCTGGGACGGCGTGGTGGTCAGCGCCACCAGGTCCTGGTTCTGTTCCACGGCGTCATAGACCTTGGCAATCAGTTCAAAGGCACGACGTGTCGCCTGGTCGGGAGTCAGGGCGCAGGACGTGTAGATGGCGAAGAAAGAGCCGTTGATGCCGCCTTTCTTCATCCGCGGAAAATCGACGTGGGTGATGGGGAAGCGGCCGGGGGTGTACCCTTGTTCCACCCGCCGGCCGAAATCGGCTCCTTTCGCCAGCATCAGCGGGGCGTCGCAGTGGGAATCGAGCAGAAACATCATGATCCCCCGCTAGTTCTCGTGCTTGAGCGACGAAGCTCCCTTGATCTTGTCGGCCCGGATATTCAAGTTTTCGTCATCCCCGTAGTACTTGCATTTCGAAGCACCGGAGAGTTCAACCGTCAAAACCCTGCTGACACGGACTTCCACATTCGAAGCACCGGCGGCCTTCACTTCGACATCCTCCGCATCCAGTTCGGAGGCCCGAACCCGGGATGCGCCGGCGACCTTCAGGTTCACATCGGTCGATTCACCGGACATTTCCAGACGCGAAGCACCCGCAAGTTCAGCCGAAATGTCGCTGCAGCGCAGGCTCATCAAAGCCTTGGACGCACCGGCCAGTTTGATATCCATTTCCGGCGCCTTTACATTGAGATTGGTGATTTCACTGCCTCCTTTCAGACTGACCGAAAACCGGTTCATCGTATTGGTGAACTGATCGTTGCTGCTAAGCTTAGAAGCGCCGCTCAAATCAATATATGTCAGTTCCGGCAATGCGATGACGGCCCGCACGATCTTGTTGCGGTTCATTTGCTTGAGGCGGAACGGAAGCCGTGTGAAATTCAGTTCCAGCACGCCGCCCCGGTTCTTGACCAGCAGGAACGGGAGGAATTCTTCGGAAATTTCGATTTCTACCTTGAATTCATCGGCACGTTCGACGATGACCTCAAAAGCGTTGGTCGCCTTGATTCCGGTGAAGTCATCGATTTCATAGGATTTCTTGACAGTGCGCGCGTCTGCCATCAGGAACGTGAGCAGCAGCGCAGCCAATACGACAAAGGTACGTTTCATATCGTTACTGTGTTTGGTTATTCTTTCATTCTCTGCCGGACCGCCTCGAACAGGACCAACGCCGCGGCGACCGACACGTTCAGCGAACCTGTCTCTCCCACCATCGGAATCCTGGCCCCGACCGTGCATAGACTCAGCACCGGTTCGGAAATGCCTTTCCCCTCCGATCCCATCACAATCACGGAAGCCTTCCGGAGATTGACATCGTAAATTTCATCTTCGGCCTTTTCACTGGCCGCCACGATCTGGAATTCCGAATCGCGGAAATAATAGAGTGCCGTGCGCAGATTCGCCACACGGGCCGTCGGGATACGAAGCAGCGCGCCAGCCGAGGTCTTTACGGCGTCGGCGTTGATGGCGGCGCTGCCCTTGGCCGGAACGACGATACCGTCCACGCCGGCACACTCCGCACTCCGGGCAATGGCGCCCAGATTCCGGACGTCGCTGATGCCGTCGAGCACCAGGAAAACGGGGTTGGCCTTGCGGGAGAGCGCGCCTTCCACCATTTCCTCGAAAGGGACATACTCAATCTGCGCGAGAAAAGCAATGACACCCTGGTGTGCGCCGCGGGTCAGGTGGTTCATCTTCTCGACAGGTACGAACTGGTATGGGATTCCACGCCCCTGAACTGCCTCCAGCAGCGTCCGGAACTGTTCCCCTTCCAATCCTTTTTTGAAAAGGATCCTTTCGAATTTGCGTCCCTGCAGCACCGCATCCGTCACGGGATGCATGCCGTAGAGATAGTAGGCTTCAGTATGGTTTTCCATGTCGTTTTCGCGTAACTGTCAAAGATAATCATTTTCCCGCGAAAAACCAACAGCCGAACCTCAAGCTGCGGGTCAGCGACGGTCAGTGGAAAAGCGCAAGACACTGCGCACAGTCATCGACTCATCACGGGCATCCAGACAAGAAATGGAATACCGTTTCCCACCAGGCGTGACGTCCAGCACGACATGCGCGCCATCAAAGCATGCGGGAGCAATATCTTCCAGCCAGGGGCTTCCGGCATCTTCGGCACGACGCTCTGCCGGAAAGATACAGGGACACAGCACCCGGTCACCGGGATAAAGGGAGCGGTCGGACAGCCGTTGCATGACAGGAGCGACATCGTGCAACTGGTCCCAGACACAAGTGACCCACACCCGCGGCCGCAAGGCAGCGACCAGCGGAGCCGGCATCGAGTAATGGCCGTGGTGATTGACTTTCGCCACATGCACGGGACTGCAGACTCTCGCCAATTCCGCCTCGACGTCCACCGCCGTACCGTCCGGCTTTTTAAAAGTGTCGCAAAAATCACCTGCCGTATAAAAACGGAAATCTCCGTAGGAAACGACGATTCCCAGGCTCATGCCGTTCTCGTTGAGTTCCTGCTCATCCGTCTCGACGAAGTCCGCATACAAGTTGGTCACCGATCCGTCGGGAGCCGCGATGCGGCCGCACCCGCAGAGGTTGCGGACAGAGAACCCCGGATAACGGTCCGGTTCATATTGCAGGGCAATCTGCCCCGTTTCCCCCACCCGGAACTTTTCGATTTCCATGCCCCATTTCTTTTGCATACGCTGATAGAACGAGCGGATATGGGCCACGATATCGCCCATATAGTCGTCGGGCATGGGCAGCGGGTCGTTATAGTCGGGCCAGGCCCGGTCAATGGCCTTCCGGAAAGTCAGGCGTTCGGCTGCGTGCGTAAAACCGCTCAGGGCAAATTCCTCTCCGTCCCGGACCATCGTTCCGGCATTGAAATGGGGATCGCCTGCGTGGTCGCAATGATAATGGGAGAGCATCATATAATCCACGTTGCTTCCCCTGGGATTGACCCGCTCCACATATCTTGCAATCCAGTCTCCCGAATGCCGGGAGGAAGACGGAAGCACAGGTACAGCCAGTTTACCACGGCCGATGGCATCATGGTCGCCGCAATCCAGCAACATCGACGTACCGTCGGGGAAAATCATGAACATGGATTCTGCCACGCCCGTATAGATGAAATGCACTTGAAAATGGCCATTTTTCCAGCCTTTCCACGGTCTTCCGACCGCCTTGTCGGATGCCCCTGCGGCGAACGCCTTTTTCCAATCCAGCATCAGAGCCAGGGAGGTCAGGGCAGATGTTTTCAGAAAATCTCGTCGATCCATACACAAAGATAAACATTATCTTTCGACTGCCTGCGAAAGAATGTGTAACTTTGCAAAAATGTATCAGCCTGCCGGAAAGTACCTATGATCGACTGCCACTGCCATATCCTTCCGGGTCTCGACGACGGTGCCGCCGATCTCGAGGAATCGTTGTTTTTGTGCCGCTGGTTCGTGAGACACAGTTACACCGAAGTTGTGTGCACTTCCCATCGGACCCGCCTGTATCCCAACACGGCGGAGACCGTAGAACAAGCCGTCGCAGCATTACAGCAAGTACTTGATCGCGAAGGGGTTTCCCTGCACCTGATCCCATCGCTGGAATACCGGCTCATCCCCGAGACCTGGCGGCCGGAGCGGCTGCTGCCCTGGCAGGGAAATCACCTGCTGGTGGAACTTCCCTTGAAAAAACCGGAGAAAATGGGGAACATCGTTCCGGAAGACGAGATCCGCTGGCTGATCGAAGAAGGCTATCAGCCGGTGCTGGCTCATCCGGAGCGTTATCTTTGGGCAAGTACTGCAGATTACGATCGCTGGCACGCAGCCGGCGCTCTTTTCCAGCGCAATTTGGGTGCCATCGAAGGCTTCTACGGCAATCCGGCCGCCGAGCGCGCCAGTTACCTTGTCCGGAAAGGCTGGTACGCCTTTCTCGGCACAGACCTCCACAACCGTCGTTACGCTGCGTTTTTTGACAGCATCCTGAGCTAGTCAGCCCCAGGTGCATTTCGGTCAAAGGCTCGCCCACTCCTCCATCTTGGCGTCAAGGTCACGCTTGAGCTCAAGATAGGCACGGGTGAGATCCATGATGTCGACATCAGGCGTGGGTGCCGCCAGTACTTTTTCAATGTCGGCCATCTTGGATTCCAGTTCAGCAATCTGCTTCTCCAACTGGTTTTGCCGATTCTTCGCCCGCTTTTCCTCCCGCGACTGTTGCTTCTGTTGTTGATACGAAGCTTTAGCCTGCGCGGGTTGGCATGGTGGAGCGGCAGGTTCTTTCAAGCCCGGTTCCATCCGGGCTTGAAAAGGTTCTGACGCGCGCTGGAGAGCAGGCGCTTTCTTCTCAATATCTCGAAATGACTCTGCCTTTTTATGGCGTAGGAAATCATCGACGCCGCCCAGATGCTCTTTCACCCGGCCGTCAATGAACTCATAGACCTTGTCCACCAGGCCGTTCAGAAAGTCACGGTCGTGCGAGACCACGATAATGGTGCCGTCATAGGCTTGCAGTGCCTGCTTCAGGATATCCTTCGAGCGGATGTCCATGTGGTTCGTCGGCTCGTCGAGCGCCAGCAGATTATGGGCCTTGAGCATGAGTTTGGCCATCGCCAGCCGGGAACGTTCCCCACCGCTGAGTACCGCCACTTTCTTATCGATATCCTCTCCCTTGAAAAGAAACGCCGCCAGAATATCCCGCAACTTCATCCGGATATCCCCCACCGCGATCCGGTCCAAAGTATCGTAGACCGTCGCCTTCTTGTCGAGAATATCTTCCTGATTCTGGGCATAATAGCCGATATCGACATTGTAACCCACCTTCGCTTCGCCGGAGAAAGGCTCCAGTTCACCCATCAAGACCCGCATCATCGTCGTCTTGCCTTCCCCATTACGGCCTACGAATGCCACCTTTTCCCCCCGCTTGACAATAAGACTCGCGCCATTCAACACCGTCTTTTGCGGATATCCGATCACCGCATCCTTTACTTCGAAAGCCACGTCCCCGCTGCGGGGTGCCGGCGGGAACTTCACATGGATGGCCGACAAGTCTTCTTCGTCGATCTCAATCCGTTCGATTCTCTCCAACTGCTTCACGCGCGACTGCACCTGGTTGCTTTTGGTCGGCTTGTAACGGAACTTCTCAATGAACTCCTCGGTCTTTTCGATCATCCGCTGCTGGTTGGCATACGCAGCCTTTTGTTGCGCAATACGCTCCTTACGAAGCTCAACATATTGGGAATAAGGAACTTTATAATCGTACAGGTGTCCCAGCATTACCTCGACCGTCCGTGTCGTACAGTTGTCCAGGAAGCGCCTGTCATGGGAAATCAGCACCAGTGAACCTGTAAAGGAGCCTTTCAGATAATCTTCCAACCATTGGATCGACTCGATGTCCAGATGGTTCGTCGGCTCGTCGAGCAGCAGCACGTCAGGACGGCGCAGCAGGATCTTCGCCAGTTCAATGCGCATGTTCCAGCCCTGCGAGAACGTCTCGGTCCTGCGCCCGAACTCAGCTTTCTTGAATCCAAGACCCGTCAGCGTACGCTCCACCGATTCCTCCGGCGCTTCGCTTTGGGCCAGGACCAATTGGTCGTTCACCTCGTTGAGTTCTACGATTAACCGATGATAAGACTCTGATTCATAGTCCGTACGCTCGGCAAGCTCAAGTGATATTTCATCTACTCGCCGATTCAGTCGATCGAGTTCGTCGTAGACCGTCATCACCTCTTCCAGGACAGTGTGCCCCCGGTGATGCTCCATGATTTGCGGCAGGTAACCGATGCGCTGCCCGGCCGTACGGGTTATCTTGCCGGCCGTCGGACTTTGCAGCTCCATGATGAGCTTGAGCATGGTGCTCTTTCCTGCCCCGTTTTTGCCAACCAGCCCAATGCGATCCCGGTCGCCGATGTGTAGGCTCACGCTGTCAAGCAGCGTAAAACCGCCGTAGGAAACGGTGATGGCATCTAATGAAATCATGCCGCTGCCTCCGATTCTTTTTCCTCAAGTTCTTCTTCAGATTCCTTCTGTTTCGGCTTGCATACCAGAATACTGATTCCATACAAGAGAGACAGCGGAATCGCCGCGATCAGCATGGAGAACGGGTCGGCCGGCGTGATGATCGCCGCCAAAACAGCAATGACCAGCACGGCCCATTTCCAGCCACCCAGCAGCGTCTGGCGCGAAAGCAATCCAATCTGCGAAAGCACAGCCACGAGGGTAGGAATCTCGAACACGATGCCGAACAACAGCACTGTGGAACTGACCGTCGAAATATAGGAATTCAGGGAAATGGTGTTGACTACCGCTTCGCTCACCTTGTAGCCGTCGAAGAAATTGACCATCAGCGGCAGGATGATGCAATAGCCCACCGCGATCCCCAGATAGAAAAGGAAAGAAGCAAAGAGAAACGCCCGTCGCGTAGCCTTCTTTTCATGCTGATACAATGCAGGGGCGATGAACCGCCAGATCTCGAACAGCACATACGGGCAACAAAAGATAAAGGCACACATGAACGTTACGCGCATATGCACCATAAACTGGGTGGAAAGCTCGATATTTACCAGTTGAAGACCGGTTTCCATACCGAACCAGCGATAAAAGAAGAAATCCGTCCGGGTCGGTGCCAGAATCAACGTGTCGAAGAGGAAATTCTTGAAGAAAAAAAGCACGACGAAAGCAACAAGCAAGGCAATGACCACACGGAACAACCCCTGCCTGAGTGCTTCCAGGTGATCCCAGAAGCTCATGTCTTTGGTCTCGTCGAGCTTCTCTTCCGCCACGGCCCCCTACTTCTCCTCCTTCTTCTCCGGCTTCTTGTCGTCCTCTTCCTTGACGATCTCTGCCTTGATCTCCTGGATGTCCTTCTCGGCATCCTTCATGCCGGCCTTGAAGCTCTTGACACCTTTGCCCAAACCATGCATGAGTTCAGGAATTTTCTTGCCGCCAAAGAGAAGAACAATCACGAGCGCGATAATGACCCACTGCCACGGGCCGATGACGCCCATCGGAAGCATTGCTGCAAATAAACTTGCCATATCCTTATCGTTTAATGTGTTATTTCTTTAGATCAGATAACCTAATCCGGAGATTCTCCAGTTTCGTCGTTGCGTCGGCCAGCTTCTTGCGTTCCATCTCAACGACCTTGGCCGGGGCATTGGCCACAAACTTTTCATTCGACAACTTGGCATTGACCCCACGCAGGAATCCTTCGTAGCGCTGCATCTCCGCCTCGATCTTGGCCACTTCTGCCGCTACGTCGATCATGCCATCAAGCGGCACATTGAACTCCGAAGTTCCCACCATGAAGACCTCGCCAGCCCCGGAGAACGCTTCGACCGAAACGATTTCAGAAACAAAAGCCATCTTGCGGACGACCGGCTCCATCGAGGCTGGGAATGTACCCTTTACCTGCAGTTTCAACGGTTCTTTAGGCGCGATGTTCTTGGCCTGACGCAGGGCACGCACGCCCACCACCACCTCACAAGCCATTGCAAAATCAGCGACCAGCTGCTCGTCGAAGGCACCGCCCAGCGGCATCTGCTGGAACATGATCGTTTCGCCCTCGGCCCGGTCTTCCAGCGCATGCCAGAGCTCCTCGGTGATGAACGGCATCACCGGATGGAGCATCCGCAGCAGCGCATCGAAGAACGACAACGTCGCTTCATAGGTCGTGCGGTCGAGCGGCTGCTGCACATTGTTCACGAATACAGGCTTGACGAGTTCCAGGTACCAGGCGCAGAAGTCGTCCCAGAAGCACTTGTAGGTGGCCATCACCGCATCGTTGATGCGGAAGTTTTCGTAGTCCCGGTGCGCTTGCGCGGCAGCCTGGGAAAGACGCGCACGGAACCACGCCACGGCCACGCGGTTGGCTTCGCTCTGCGGCACATCAGCCACCGTCCAGCCCTTCACGAGCCGGAATGCGTTCCAGATCTTGTTGCTGAAGTTGCGACCCTGTTCCACCTGCGTCTCGTCAAAGAGGATATCATTGCCGGCCGAGGTGCAGAGCAGGATACCCAGACGCACCCCGTCAGCGCCGTATTTCTCAATCAGGCCGATCGGATCAGGCGAGTTGCCCAACTGCTTGCTCATCTTGCGACCGAGTTTGTCACGCACAATCCCGGTGAAATAGACGTTGCGGAACGGCACGTCCTTCATATACTCCTCGCCGGCCATGATCATGCGGGCCACCCAGAAGAAGATAATATCGGGAGCCGTCACCAGGTCGCTGGTCGGATAGTAGTACTTGATTTCGGGGTTGCCGGGATTGCGGATGCCGTCGAACAGAGAGATCGGCCAAAGCCAACTCGAGAACCAGGTGTCGAGCGCATCTTCGTCGTGCCGCAGTTCCTCGGCCGTAAGTTTTTCATAGCCAGCTATCTGGTGCGCCTTTTCCAGCGCTTCTTCCCGATTCATCGCCACCACGAAGCGTTCCTCCTCCCCTTCCGGTGTCGGAAGGTAGTAGGCAGGAATGCGGTGTCCCCACCAAAGCTGGCGGCTGATGCACCAGTCGTCGATATTCTCAAGCCATTGCCGATAGCTGCCCACGAATTTCTCAGGATAGAACTTGATGTCGCCTTCGAGCACGGGTTTCAGCGCAATCTCGGCCAGGTGCGGCATTTTGAGATACCACTGCTTGCACAGGCGCGGCTCCACAGCCGTGTCTGCGTTGCGTTCCGAATAGCCCACCTTGTTCACGTAGTCTTCCACCTTTTCCATCAGGCCCGCGGCTTCCAAGTCCTTGGCAATGCGTTTGCGTACCACGTTGCGGTCCAGACCCACGTACAGCGGCGACTGGTTGCTGATTGTTCCGTCGGGATTGAAGATATCGATGGTTTCCAGGTTATGCGTCTTGCCGAGGTTGTAGTCGTTCACGTCGTGGGCCGGGGTCACCTTCAGGCAGCCCGTACCAAATTCGATGTCCACATAGCGGTCCTCGATGACGGGGATCATCCGGTTCACAAGCGGCACAATGACCTTGTGGCCGCGCAGCCATTGGTTCTTCGGGTCCTTCGGGTTGATGCACATGGCCGTATCGCCCATGATCGTCTCGGGACGCGTCGTAGCCACTACGGCGTAGTAACGGCCCTGCTCATCGCGATGCAGGACTTCCCCTTCCTCACCAGTCGGCCGGACGGCGTCCTGGTCGGCTACATAGTATCTCAGATAAAAGAGTTTGGAATGTTCTTCCTTATAGACCACCTCAATGTTCGAGAGGGCGGTCTGGGCCTTCGGATCCCAGTTTACCATGCGCAGACCCCGATAGATGAGGCCTTTATCGTACAAATCGCAGAATACGCGCAGGACACTCTCAGAACGTACCTCGTCCATCGTAAAAGCGGTGCGGTCCCAGTCGCAGCTGGCACCCAGACGACGTAATTGTTTGAGAATGATACCACCATGTTCACGGGTCCAGTCCCAGGCATGTTCGAGGAACTGTGCGCGGGAAAGATCCTGCTTGCGGACACCTTGCTCAGCGAGACGGCCCACCACTTTGGCTTCGGTAGCGATGGAGGCGTGATCGGTACCCGGTACCCAGAGGGCATTCTTGCCGAGCATGCGTGCGCGGCGCACGAGCACGTCCTGCAGCGTGTTGTTCATCATGTGGCCCATGTGAAGCACACCGGTCACGTTGGGCGGCGGAATCACGATGACGTAAGGTTCGCGTCCATCGGGTTCGGAATGAAAGAATCGATGTTCCAGCCAGTACTGGTACCATTTGTCCTCGGTCTGCGAGGGATCGTATTTTGCGGAGATCTCCATGTCTTTTCGTCGTGTCCGGCGGGACCGGACATCAAGGTTCATTAATCCTGCAAATTTAATTAAATTATCGTATCTTTGCATTCCGCCACTCGTTTATAAACGTTTTTACACGGATATCGCCATGCCCAATTCGATCAATCTCGTCATTTTCTCTTCTTCCCTCCACGATCACACGAGTGTCATCGGATCCCGGAAAGAACTGTTCGAAGGCATCCGCCGCTTCGCAGACCTCGATATCACCTATCCCTCGATGCTCGCATCCGGCCGGACGGCGCTCGACAGCCTGATTGACGGAGGCGGCTGCCCCGGATGTGAACTTCCTGACAGCCAGCATAGCAAAACCATCTGTTTCATCGCCACGGGTGGAACCGAGGAGATATTCAAAGATTACGTCGAGAGCCTGCCCCGCCCCGTCCTGCTGTTGAGCGACGGACTCCACAACGCTTTTGCAGCCTCCTTTGAAATCAAGACCTGGCTTTCACAGAAAGGCATCGCCTGCACCTTGTTCAATGCACCACTGGACTACAATCCCGCTTTTTTTGAGCAAATGGAGCAGGAACTCTTCGGTGACTCCAGTTCGGCTGATACCCTGACCGCTTCGGATCCGCTCCCTGCTTTTCCGAAAAACGTGATGCGGGCGTTCGAAAAGACGCGAATCGGTCTGATCGGCGGAGCCAGTGGCTGGCTCATCTCTTCCGGCATCGACCGGGAAACCGTAACAAAAACCTACGGGGTCAAGTTCGACGACATCACGCTGAGCGAATTGGAGCAGGACTTTTCTGCCGTATCTGCCTCTGATCCCGAAGTAGAAAAAGTAGGGAGCAGGATGGATGCCTACCTGACTGACGACCGTACACCCGCCGACCTGCGCGAAGCCGCCCGTATGTATGTCGCCCTGCGCCGTTTGTGCGCCCGTCATGCGCTGAACGCACTCACACTGAAATGTTTCGGAATTCTGGGAAGTTGCCGGACCACGGCCTGTCTGGCATTGGCTCTGCTCAACGACGAAGGGATCATCGCCGGCTGCGAAGGAGACATTCCCGCATTGTGGACCATGCTTTATGTCAAATATGTTTATGGGCAAGCGGCTTTCATGGCCAATCCCGCCTCATCGAACCGTCGGGAGCGCACCATCGACTTCGCGCATTGCACCATCCCCCTGGCCATGGTCCACGGCTTCCGTCTCCCCTCTCACTTCGAGTCGCAGTCTGGCATCGGCATCGCGGGCAGCGTCCCGAGCGGCCGCTATCGCATCGTGAAGATTTCTGGTGCGCGACTCGACCAGTTCTACGAAACGGAAGGCGACCTGATCATGAACACCAACATCCCGCAGCGATGCCGTACGCAGATCCGGTTCCGCTTCGCTTCGGAAGAAGAATTCGACCGCTTTTTCCGGGTCAGTAAAGGAAATCACATAATTCTGTGTAAAGCCGCTGGACCGGCAGGCCCATCACGTTGAAATAGGAGCCCCGGATCGCCGTAATTCCCGTGTAGCCGATCCACTCCTGGACCCCATAGGCGCCGGCCTTGTCATAAGGCCGGTATTTTTCAACATAATACGCGATTTCTCCCTCTGTCAGCGGCTTGAAGTCCACTTCGGTCGTATCGCTGAACGTGTGGATCCTTTCGCAGGTACGCAGGGCGACACCGGTCGTCACGGTATGGGTGCGTCCCGACAATTCCTGCAGCATGGCAACGGCTTCCCCCCGGTCGCGGGGTTTGCCCAGAATCTCCTGATCGAGGAAGACAAGGGTATCGGCAGTAATCAGCACTTCTCCGGGCAACAGCGCCCGGTGGAAGGTCTCGGACTTGTGCCGGGCGAGGAATTCGGGGATGGCATGATGCGGAAGATCCTCGCTATAAGCCTCCCGTTCGTCCTTGTTCACCTCGACCCGGAACTCGATATCGAGGCCTTTCAACAACTCACGACGGCGCGGCGATGCCGACGCCAATGTAAAACAATAATCTTCAAACATTCGATGATGTCGGCTTATACGTTCTTACCCGTATGTAAGGCGACTTGGGTGATGGCATCAGGATGGCTGCCTTTCCAAGGATTTTCGGGGTCGAAGAGCCATTTGCCCTGGGGTTTGAGGACGCTTTCAATCAGGTTGCGGACGCAGCCGCGGCCGCCGGGGAATTGCGACACCCAATCGGCGGCGGAACGGACTTCGGCTACGGCGTCAGCAGGACAGACGCCCAGACCCGCAAGCTCGATGGCCGGGATATCGGGGATGTCATCCCCGACGAAAGCGACCTGCGCTGGTTCCAGGCCGTTGCGCCGGCAGAAATGCAGGAGGTCTTCGGCCTTGTTTTTCGAGAGCATGTACAAGTTCTCATCGCCGATGCCCAGCGAGTGGGCGCGGTGAAGCAGGCTTGGCGACACACCACCGGTAATGAAAGCGCAAGGAAAGCCGTTGTCTACAGCCGTTCTCACGCCGAAACAATCTTTCGAATTAAACTGGCGAAGCAAATCGCCGTCGGGCATGGCCAGCACAAGCCCGTCGGTAAAGACCCCGTCCACATCGAACGCAAAAGCCTTGATATCCTCAAATCGTGTCATAAGCAGAAACTAACGGGCGACGGCTGGCAGGCTCGGCTGGCCGGCCGCAGAAAGAGCGCGGACGGCGAAGAAATAATTATCTTTGCTGAGCGGGCACTGGAAGGTTTGCGCGAACAGGGCCGGATCGGCCGGCACGGTGCCAAGAGACTGCCACGCTGGCTGGTCGGTCTCCCTATACAGAACCTGGTAGGAGACTGCCGGGTCGACTTGTCCGTTGCCGAGGCGAACCGGATCCCAAGCAATCACCGTATGGTTCTCCAGTGCCCGGGCATTGGCAATGCGGGCGTTCTCAGGACGAGCAGGCGCCTGTGCCAGACTCATGGCCGTAGCCAGATTGATGCGGATGTTCCTGGTCAGCGAAGGAATATCGACACCCGACAGGAGATCCCCGTAATCGATCCCGTTCTCCGTGCGGACATCCTGATGCGTCCGGTCGTAATTTTCACAATACTCACTCATGCGTACGGCCGTGAAACCTTCCCGCAGGAAAGGGGTATGGTCGCCGCTGCGTCCATAGCGGTCATTCCGGTAGATGAGCTTTACCTCTTGGTCAGGCACGTAAATCTGAGCCGTCTCCCGGATATAGCGGGCAAGCTGGCGATGATCGCTGTCCTCACCGTTGCGGCTCTCGGAGAAGACCCGGACCTTATGGTCTTCCACCAGGCCGGTGCCGCTTGCCTGCGCATTGCCGATCATATCATTGTTGATCATGGCCAGGACAGGCCACCCCTCCTCCTTGGCCCGTGCCGCCATAAACTTGGAACCGTCCAGACCCTGCTCTTCCCCGGAGACAAACAAGCACTTGACCGTCTGTTCCAACGGAATCTCTGACAGGATGCGCACCACTTCCAGCAAGCAGGCCAGTCCGCTGCCGTCGTCATTGGCGCCCGGCGCAAAAGAAGTGGAATCCATCACGTCAGCCACCCGCGTATCAATATGGGCAGAAAGCAGAATCTCGCGCTCGGCCTTTGTACCGGGCAGGGTGACCATGACCTGAGGAGCCTGGAGCACGCGGTCGTATCGCCCGCCTTTTTCCCCTGCCGGGTAGTGAATCACTTCCACGACAGGAACAGGACGGACACCTTCCGCACGACTCGCCCAAGTCTCGCAACGCGTGACGAGGTAATGCACAGCCGCACCGATACCCCGTTCCGGATCGGTCTGCGTGCTTAAGGTATGCCGGGTATGGAATCCGACCAACTCTTCAATCCAGGTCCGGATACTGTCGGAACTGACTTGGGCGACTGCAGCGGAAATGACGGGGTCGGCTGGAATTCCGGAAGGACACGCCGTGTCAACGGGTTTCTGGCAGGCAGCCACTACCGTCACGCAGGCAAACAAAAGGATAAAGAGGCGTTTCATGATCAAACAGCGCTATTTCTTGCGGGAAGACAGCAGCCGGACGGCATTGTCGTGGTAAATCTTCTTCAGGACCTCGTCGGAGAGCCCGATCCCCTGCATCGGCCAGTGATAGGACTGTTCGTCGAGATAGAAGTGCTCGTCTTCCGTTTCAAGGATCCGCCACTGGGCCCGATACATGCTCGGGTCGGGGTCATTGTCGGTGCCGAAGAGGAGGCGGTCCTGATACTTTTCATAAAAGCGTTTGGTGGCCCGCGGGGTCACGCAGGTTTCCTGATGACGGGCCGAGATATCGAGCCAGAGTTTGGGATGGCTGTCCATCACTTCGCTCAGACGGGCATAGTCGTGGTTGTAATTGAGCAGGTGGCAGGCGATGAAGGTCGTGTTCGGATGCCGTTCCACGCATTCCAAGAACGCGTTCACCACACCGTCGAGGTCGAGGATGCCGGGCTCGGACAGGTCGATGCGCCAGTGCTTCGCGTTCATCAGGCCGTCATTGTGCGCATCGATCGGCTCATACATCCAGATGGGATCGCCGCTGTGGATCGACACGGGCAGACCCAGCTCGCCGCATTTCTCGAACAGCGTATCGAACTTCGGATCGTTGAAATGCAGGCCGGGTTCCTTGACTTTCCCGGAGATCCGCTCGCCCATGCCCTTGTCGATGAGCTCGCCCACACCGGCCGCGCCTTTCGCATAGCAGCGTTCCAATTCCGCGATGGCGCACGCGGGGAATTCGGGCTGGTCCCATTTCGTCATATCGAAGCCACACCAGATCTCGAACTTGTCGGAGATGCCCTTGTAGAGGTCGTACAGGCAGTCGAATTCTTCGCCGAAGGCCTTGGTGTGGATGATGACTTTTTCAATGTTGTTCTCTTCCAGCGTCTTCGCCCAGGCCCGGATGCCCGCCTCATCGTCGCGGTAAGGATGCGAGTGCATGTCGATGACGGAGAATTTGGCGGCCGTCGGCTTGTGTTCCTCGAGCTGGAACACGGAGACGGGTTCATAATCCTTCAGCTGAAGCTGATCCACCGGATCCTGGTCCTGGGAAATAGCGACTTTGTTGCCGGAACATCCGGCAATGAGCAACAGGCTGGCCGCAATTGAGAAGAAAAGGGACTGTTTCATAGGTTCGGGTTTGAGAATAACAAATGTAAGGAAAAATACGATAACTTTGCAACGCACTGAACAGAACCCCATTCCCCATGCAATACAGAAAGGACAAAAACGGCACCGAACTGTCGATTCTCGGTTACGGATGCATGCGCTTTTCTCGCAAGGGCGCCAGCATCGACGTGGACAAAGCGGAACGGGAAATCATGGCAGCTTACCAGGCCGGCGTAAACTACTACGACACCGCCTACATCTACCCTGGCAGCGAAACCGCCCTGGGGCAGATCCTCGAACGCAATGGCATCCGCGACCAAGTCTACATCGCCTCAAAGCTTCCCCAATACCTCATCCAGCGCCGCGCTGCGCTCGACCGCTACTTCGATGAGCAGTTGAAACGGTTGCGGACGGACCATATCGACTACTACCTGATGCACCAGCTCACGGACTTTGCCCAATGGAAGAAACTCAAGGACATCGGAATCATCGCTTGGATTGCGGAAAAGAAACAGGCCGGTGCCATCCGGAACATCGGATTCTCCTATCACGGCAATACCGATCAATTCCTGCAAATCCTTGCCGACTATGAATGGGATTTCTGCCAGATCCAATACAACTACCGCGACGAACATACGCAGGCTGGCGCCACCGGTCTGAAGGCTGCCGCCGCCCGGGGAATTCCAGTTATCATCATGGAGCCGCTCCGCGGCGGCAAACTCGTGGGAATGCTCCCGGAATCGGCGAAAAAGATCATCGCCGCCAACCCGCGCGGCTGGAGCCCTGCGTCCTGGGCTTTCCGCTGGCTCTACAACCAGCCGGAAGTGACCGTCGTCCTTTCGGGCATGAACTCCCTGGAGATGGTCGAAGAAAATGTCCGGACCGCCTCCGAGGCCGGTGTCGGCGCCTTCACGGAGGAAGACCACGCCTTGATCGACAAAATCCGGGAAGAAATCAAGCGGACCGAGAAAGTCGGTTGTACCGGCTGCCGCTACTGCATGCCTTGCCCCCATGGCGTTGACATACCCGGTGCCTTCCGTTGCTACAATGCGATGTACAGCGAATCCAAGTCCGCCGGCCGTTTCCAATACGCCCAAACCGTCGGGATGACCCAAAAACCCGCTTTTCCTTCCCAATGCATCGAATGCGGCAAATGCGAAAAGCACTGCCCGCAGGCCATTCCCATCCGGGAAAAGCTCAAAGAAGCTGACAAAGCCCTCCGGCCGCTGCCCTATCGCATCGGCATCGACATCGTCCGGCGTTTCATGTTCCGGAAGAGAGCGCCCCGCTCCTAAAAGGCCCGGATCATGCCGGAGTCTACGACGAAGTGGATGTCACGGCCAGCATAAGACAAGCCGTAGGTACGGCTGGCGTCTGGCTTGCCGGCGTGGTAGGCCGGGCGGGGATCCTGGGCGAGGATTTCCCGCAGCGTGGCCAGTTGGCAGTCAGAAAGACTGGCAGCCAGGGAAGGATCGATTTCCACCTCGAGCAAGGTCTGCGGGTTCGCCCCGACAAAGCCGTCGGTAGCGTCGGAATGGATATCGACGCCGGGCAGATAGGGTTTGATGTCGTAGATGGGCGTGCCATCCATCAGGTCGGCACCAGTGACCATCAGGACGAGACCGTTTTCCCCATCTGCCTCAATCCCTTCAAGGCGAACCGATGACAAGCCGATTGGATTCGGCCGGAAGGGCGAGCGCGTAGCGAAAACGCCCATCCGGACATTGCCGCCCAATCTGGGAGGCCTAACTGTCGGGGACCAATGGGGATCCGGCTCTCCAACGCGCGTCAGAACCTTTTCAGACCCAGCGGGGACGCTTGGGTCTGAAAGAACCTGCCGCTCCACCAGGCCAGCGCGAGTTGTATCTCCATTGGTCAGCGAAAATCCCCAGATGAGCCAGATGTGCGAAAAACCCTCGAGGCCGCGAAGGGCTTCGGGGACACGGTAGGCGGGTTCGAAGACAATCTTCGAGCGCAACGACGGCGCCAGGCCGCTCTGGCGCGGCAGCCCGAACTTCGTCGGAAAATCGTTGTGGATACGGGCAATGACCTCCATGACAATGCGAAGATAGCTATTTTTCGCCTATCTTTGCATGCCATGGCTTCATACCTCCAGATCGAGAACATTTCCAAGTCGTACGGACCGAAAGTGCTGTTCGACCACATCGGCTTCAACGTGAACGAAGGCGACAAGATCGCCCTGATCGCGCCCAACGGCACAGGAAAGACCTCGCTGATGCGGATCCTGGCCGGCAAGGACAAATCGGACTCCGGCGGCCAGATCCGGTTCCTCAAGGCAATCCGCATCGCTTTTCTGGAACAGGATTATGATTTCAATCCGGAAGCGACACTGCTCGAGCAGGTTCTTTCCGGCAGCACCCCTTTTCTGGAACATCTCGATGCCGAAGGGCAATTTGAATACGAGCACCGCATCATCCGCCTGCTGACAGAATTCGGCCTGAGGCCCGACCAGCGGATGCGGGAATTGTCAGGCGGCGAAATCAAGCGTGTGGCCCTCACCCAGGTACTGGCTCCGGAAGCCGATTTCCTGATTCTCGACGAGCCCACGAACCACCTCGACGTCGATGCCATCGAATACCTCGAGAACTACTTGAAGCGCTCACGCTGTACCCTGTTCATGGTCACCCACGACCGGTATTTCCTCGACCGCGTCTGCAACATCGTCATGGAACTCGACCACGGGCAGATCTATATTTATAAAGGGGATTACGAGAACTATCTGGAGAAGCGCGCCGAGCGCATCGCCAATTACAACGCCGAGACCGACAAGGTACGCAATCTCCTCCGCCGCGAACTGGAATGGATGCACGCCACCCCCTGTGCCCGGACCGGCAAGGCCAAGTACCGCAAACAAGCCTTCTGGGAACTCAAAGGCCGCGCCGAACAGGCCTACACCATCCGGCAAGTCTCGATGGAAGCCCTCGAAGGAGCCACCCGCCTCGGCACCAAAATCATCGACTGCTACGATGTCTGCTTCTCATTCGATGATTGCGGGCCGAGCGATGGCCTGGTGGAGCGGCAGGTTCTTTCAGGCCCGCTTGACGGGCCTGAAAAGGTTCTGCCGCGCGTTGGAAAAGGCCCGCTAATAAAAGACTTCAGCTATAAGTTCCAGCGATACGACCGGATCGGAATCGTGGGAAGAAACGGCATCGGAAAAAGTACGTTCATCGACTTGCTTATCGGGGCGCTGGAACCGACGGCAGGACGCATCGAACGAGGCGAATCCCTCAAGATCGGCTACTACCGCCAGGATGGCATGCAGTTCGACGAGGACCAGACTGTACTGGAAACCGTCAATAACCTCGGACTCCTCAACCAATTCCTCTTTCCGCACGACATGCTGAGCAACCCCGTCAGCAAACTCTCCGGCGGCGAAAAGCGAAGGCTCTACCTGCTTACCATCCTGATGCAGCAGCCCAACTTCCTGATTCTCGACGAACCCACCAATGACCTCGACATCGTAACCCTCAACATCCTCGAGGAATATCTGCTCGACTTCAAGGGCTCCCTGATCGTTGTCTCTCATGACCGCCACTTCCTCGACCGCGTCGTCGACCACCTGCTGGTGTTCTGCGGAGACGGCCTCATCAAGGACTTCGTTGGCGGCTACACCGAATACCGTTCTTTCATCAAAGACTACGAAGCTGACCAGCGCCACCAGGCAAAACCACAGGCAACCAAGATGCCCGTTCAAGCCGGACATGACGAAAAAAAGAAACGCCTTACGTATAAAGACCAGCGCGAACTTGCGCAGCTGGAAGCCGATCTCGAAAAGCTGAACGCCGAGAGAAGTGCGGTCGAAGCACTCCTCTCCCGCCCCGACGCTCCCTACGAACAAATCCGCGACGCCTCCGAGCGCTATGAGGCGCTGAAGCAGGAAATCGATGAAAAAGAGTTCCGGTGGCTTGAACTGTCCATGTGACAATTTGTTATCTTTGCGACCAGAAAAACGATCAAACAAACATACATGAAAAAGATGATTTTATTGCTGGCGGCAGTGGGACTGGCAGCAGCCTCCTGCGGCACCAAAGAGCCGGCCAAGACGGCCGGCATCAACTACGATTACATGGACACGACGGTCAAGCCTGGTGACGACTTCGCCAAGTATTCCACGGGACACTGGGGCGACTTCAACCCGCAGCCGCCGGAGTATCCTTCCTGGGGTGCCTTCACCAAACTCCGCGAAGACAACACCAAGACCCTGGCCGGCCTGATCCAGGGGATCGCCGCCCAGGACAATGAAAAGGGCAGCATCGCCCAGAAGATCGGCGACCTCTACAACATGGCCATGGACTCCGTCCGCCTGAACGCCGACGGCGCCACGCCGCTGAAGGCCCACCTGGCGGAGATCGACGCCCTCAAAAACCGCGAAGACCTGCTGAAATACTGCGCCAAAGAGCACGATAACCTGCTCTTCAGCATGTATGTGGGTGCCGACGAAAAAGACTCCAAGAACAATATCGTCTCCATCGGCCAGGGCGGCCTGACCCTGCGCAACAAGGAGTACTACTCCTCGAAGGATCCCCAGAACGTGAAGGTCCGCGAAGCTACGAAAGAGCATATGAAGAACCTCTTCGTGCTGGCTGGCTACCCGGAGAAAGAAGCGGCCGCCAAAGTCGCCCGCATCTGGGCGCTTGAGACCGAGCTCGCCGCCGCACACTACTCGATGGAAGAGCAGCGCATCCCCGAGAAGAACTACCACAAGATGAGCGTCGACGAGCTGATGAAGCTCTGCAAGCCCTTCGACTGGAAGGCCTATCTGAAGGACTATCGCTACGACAAGACCGAGGTCGTGGACCTCGGCCAGCCCGAGCCGGTGGCCAAGGCTTGCAAGATGCTGATGACTACGCCGCTCGAGACCCTCAAGGACGTTTTTCGCTGGCAGATCATCAACGGTGGTTCCTCGCTGCTGTCCGATGACTTCATCCAGGAAAACTTCGAATACAGCCGCAAGATTTACGGCACCCAGGAAGTTACCCCGCGCTGGAAGCGTGCGGTCAGCCTGGTGGACGGCCTGATGTCCGACGCCGTGGGCCAGATGTACGTCGAGAAATACTTCCCCGCCGAGGCCAAGGCCGAGATG